>JBCNPI010000106.1:0-16717 GCA_039593415.1 Rhizobium sp.
ATCTCGTAATGTCTGGCCGGGATACTGTCGGGCTTTACGGGGAGCGTAATTTCCACGGCATCCCGGGAGTGGTCCGCAAGACGTTCGACCCCAAACCGCAGGCGCACGTCATCCTTGCCGGGTTTTTGTTCCGGCACCGTGGCCTGCAGAGCGATATGAGCCGGCTTGTTCTGTTCCCAGACGAAGGAAATATCCCTGTTGCCCGCAAGCGCCAAGCCATCGGAAGCGATGGTTGCAGCACCCTGACCGCCGCCTCCCTCGACGACACGGGCGATCACGCCGGCCTCAAATCGGTCGCCTGCGCGAAGGAAGCGGGGCAGGGCGGCCTGCGCCACGATTTCCTGGCGGATCAGCATCTCGCCGGTGCCGTAGCCGAAGCGGTCGGGGCCGCTGACTGCCTTGGCCCGCAGTTTGAACACGGTCAGCGAATCCGGAAGCTTCACCTTGATCTTCGCCGTGCCGTCCGAACCGATTTTCACATCGGGAAGGTAGATTGGAACTGGTGTGAAATTCTTTCGGACGGAGATATTGTTGTCGGTCCCCCAATCCTCCCGCTCGTCGCCGCCCGGCACCTCGTCGAGAGGGATAATGCCGAAGGCCATGTTGCGGGTGTCGCGCAGGGCCATCGTGGATTTGCGCTTGACGATGAAGTTCGGCAGGGGATCCAAAGGCTGCTCGGTTGCAAGCGACAATACGGCCTGGTCGATCATCCAGAACGTGGCATCACCCGCGATCGGCTGACCGAGATCGTCCGCCAGATGCAGCGTGACTTCCACCTCGTCGCCCGGGCGGGCTTTTTTCGGATAATCCATGGTGACGGTAACAGTGTTTTTCACCGGCTTGACCGTTACCGTCTTGGTCGCAGCGATCGTAACCGGCTTGCCCTGGTCGAACGGGGCATTCGGGGCGGGGGCATTGCCGTCCAGCCGTCCGCGCATGATGAGGAAATGAACCGGAACCTCGGGCATCTGCTCCTTGCGGACCGGCAACGCATAATGGCCGTAGCCATCGGCGATATCGACCCAATCATAATGGAACTTGCCTTCCGGCTCTTCGACGATCGCGAGAGCGCGGGCCGACTGGAATGGAGACTGGATCAGAAGATTGGCAGTCTCGCCCGGGATATAGCTGTCCTTGTCTGTCGTTACGACAGCGGTGCGTGCGGGCGGCTGCGCCCACGTAACCGGTGTCGAGCCGCCGACAAAGAAGTCGACGCTCACCTGCTGCCGGCGTCCGACACGGTCGCTTGCCTCAAGCTGGATGATATAGACGCCCGCCTCCTTTGCCTCCAAGGCGAGTGTCTGGATATCCTTTGTGCTGGTGATCTTGCGTTCCAGCACTGTCTCGTCCATCTCCTGCGTCACATATTTCGCAGAGCCCTGGCTGAAGTCGCTTGCCTGCAGCGTCGATGTCCAGTTGCGATGGATCAGGCGCGCAGTCATCTCGAGCCCCTCGACTGGAACGCCATTGCCGTCGACAGCGAGTATTTGCGGCTCGACGGCACCGGGCTTCTGCACATAGCGCGCCACTTTCAGGCCGAGCACGAAGGGCGGGACGGCATAGACGTTGGCGATGCTGCGTACCTGAAGGTCGTCATCGCCCGTGACCGTCGCTTCGATCATATAGCGTCGGGGCTGCGCCGTGGGTTCGATCGTCGTGTCGAAGCTGATGCGCGAGGCACCGCCGGCATCGGTACTGCCGTCTCGTTCGAGCGCGGGGGAGGATTTGAACTCGCTTCCGCCGGAATACCGCGAATCTGTCGAAAAGAGAAAGCCGTCATGCCCTGGAGGCGTCCAATTATAGGGATATTGCACGGCTCGCCACCGGATGGGCCGGTCCGCCAGCAATCCGCCGGCAAAGTAGCGTGCGATCAGATCGACGTTGAAGGAAGCGTCGAGCGGCACGGTTTGCGGATTGTTGAGCACAACCTCGAACGTCGGCAGTCGATACGCTTCCTTCTTGAAGGAGACGCTGCCGCATTGGAGTGTCTTGTCGCCTGTATCGGCACTATCGGTTGCGCCGCTATCGGCAGCAGCGGCCTGGCCGCTATCAGCCGGAGTGTCCTGTGTCTCGTCGCCGTCGCCGCCGTTGCTGCCTTGACTGTCGTTTGAACCATCGCCGTTATCGGATTTCTCTGCCGGTTGATCGTCGTTTTCCGCCTTCGTCGGATCATTCGGCTCGAAATGGACCTCATAGTCGCCCGTCGCCGGCGTTGCGGCATCGAATTTGTGATAGAAGGCGCCGAATTCATCCAGCTGCACCGGTATGCGCCATTCCTGCTTGTCCGGGCCGGTGATCACAAGCTGGCCACCGGTTTTGGCAAGGCTCAAATGCCCGCCGAGATAGCTGCGGACATAGCCCTTGATGTGTACGGGTTCTTCGGGCCGATAAATCGGCCGCTCGGTAAAGACATGGCACACAGTGCGCGCCTGTTCGTCGCGGTTCTCGTCCGGATTGGTGGTCCAATCGAGCCATGACGTCGAGGGCTTGGTCCAATTGTTTTGGGCATATTGGGCCGGAGCGTGATCAGGGTCGATCACCAGCGTATCCAGTCCCTTCGTCACGATGACGCGGCGTATCCTGGCTTCGCCACGGTCGTCGAGATCCCAGGAAAAGAAGCCCTGCGCATCTGTCATCCCCCTTGCAAGCGTGACGAATTTGCCGTCCCGCAATCCGTCCAGCCGGATTTGGGCAGCATCGACCGGCTTGCCGCTGGCAAGCGAGGTAACTGCGAAGCGTACGCGGTCCGGTTCCTCCACCGCGCTCAGGGTCAGATCGGTAACCTGAACGCGCAGCCAGTGGCGAGCCTGGTCGTCCACCGCACGCAGGCCGATGAGATAGGTTCCGGGCTGTTCGGCGCCGAGAATCTTGGCAAAGAACGGCTTCAGGTCGAGACCGAATTTGGTGTCCACGCCGCCCTTATGGATAGGCAGATCTACAAACTGGGATATGGCGGGCGAACCCAGAGCCTTAATTCGCGCTGCAACCGCATCGGCCGAAATATCGTCCACATTTGCCCATTTCTGTGGTTCCTTGCCGGGCAAGGGTGGTGCGTCGTCGTCCTTCGTATCTAGCCCTGCCTGCGGGAAAGGCCAGAAATCGCGCGATAACGGGTCGATCGCATGGACCCGTATATCAGCCCGGTCGTAGCCGCGTCCACGCAAGGGAATAAGTTGCGGACCGAAGCGTTCGACAATGCCCTGCGATGCATCCCAGCCGAGAGACGCCGGTTCAGGCGAGAACGCGAATTTCCGGCTGAAGGCGGTCGCCAAAGGGCGGCCACGGTAATCTCTCAAGGCGCCGGCCGCGATATTCAGCGTGTAGACCTTATCCGTGAGAAAGTGGCCTTGGACATAGAGGCGCCCATTGCTTGCCTGCGCCGTCAGATCGTCGATGGGTGGAGTGATACGCAAGGCGTCGCGTGCCGAGAACTGTTCCCCGGCGACGGGATTGCCCGAAAAGCGAAAGATCAGGCTGCGACCTTGGCTCGATCGAACGGTGCGCGCGCCGTTTCCATCGTCAACGGGATTGCCATTGTCATCGACGGCTTCGCTGGAATCGCTGCTCGTGGCGCCGGACGTGCAGCGCATGATGCCATCGACTGTGGCAGTGTCGAAACCCCGGCCGCAATCCGAACTCGTGATGGTGAAGGGCACGGCGGTGCGTATGCGCAGCTCGAAGGTCTGAGCGGAAAGATCGGGCGTATCGGCAAGCTTCAGCCGCACAAGGGCGACACGGCCGTCGGGCACGGCGGCATGGAACTTCACCACATAGGATTGCTGGTCGCCACGGGCGCTGCGCTCAAGCGGCTGGATATCGAAGTCCTGAGCGCCGAGCGTCAGGCCGCCTTCGTCGCCTATCCCGGGGGAAGGACGCAGTTCGATCGACAGAAGGCGTTTCAACGCGGCAACATCGACGGGCTCGGCAAAGGTCAGCGTGATCTGGTCGAGGTCGTTGACCGGATCGGCCTCGGCGGTAGGCAGGGTGGATACCGGCAGGGGCAGCAGCGGTATCAATTCGGCTTCGCTGTCGGTCTCTCCGCCACCGGCCGTCATCTTCACCTTGATCCGGTCGAGCGGTGTCCATTTGTCGGCGGGTCGAAATTGCAAGGTGCGCGGGCCGAGCCACTGCCAGGCGCCGCCGGCTTGCGGCTTCATTGTGACAAAACGCTCGGGCGAATCCTCGGGACCGCCCGCCGCGGGACCGATATCGGCAGGGAAGAAAATCGTCACCGGGTCATAGGCGCGCAGAAATCTTTCGGGCACGATTTTGACGCCGTCTGCCCGGTTCAGAATATCGAAGCTTAACGGCGCGGCAGGCTGCTGCGCCTGGACGGTCTCGATCGATGCAGAAGAAGCCACAGACAGGGCAATGAGAAATGCGATCGTTTTCATTGGCTTCACTTCGATCCCAAGGGCTTCAAACCGGCATTCTGCAGATAATCGTTGATGACTTCGGGCGGCGGACCCGCGGGCGGGGGTGACAATCCGACCACAGCGGGTCTGACGACGAGCGCTGGCGCATCGGTCGGGGCACGCGCTTCCAGCAGATAGCTGCCTGGTTCGAGCGGCTTCAGCTGATTGACACCCTCGCCTAGGACCAGGCCCTTCGCATCAAGCAGGCGACCGGCGGCGAGATCCGGATCGGAGCGCAGGCCAACGCCGATATTTCCCTTGGTCTTGACCTCAAAGCCGAAAAGGACCGTTGCTCCGGGTGCAAGCACGGTTGGGGTACCGACCCCTTCGGAAAGAGGAACGACAGGTGTTGCCGACAGATCCAGCGTGCCGGACAAGGGCCCCTCATGGGTCGAGTAGAGCCTGAGCACCGCCTCGCCGGCCGCGACATAGCGATGAAATTCAGCGCCCATCGGGAATGGCTGCAGATCGTGGCGGCCGTTCTGCTCCAAATCAACGATGACCGGTGCATCGGTGCTGACATTGAGGACCATCGGCTGGACCGGATCGAGACGGAAGGCCATCGCCTGCCCCTGGAGCATTGCATTTTGTGGCAGACCGATCGGCTTCGGTTCGGGCTGTGGCCAGGGCGATCTGCCCTCCCGCTCCAGCCACAGCACCACCAGTCCCGCGCCATGGTCGAGGATTACTTGGCCAGCGCCTGACGCTGCAATGTTCTGGCCACGCAACACCCTGCCATCGGTTCCGATAAAGGTTGCCGTGCCGCCGGAAACCTTCAAGAGATCCCCTCTCATTGCATCCACGGCAATTGCCTCGGACCCAGCCGTCCCGAAGAATCGGCGCAGAACCTGACCGGCGCCAAGCGTCATGGCCTGTCCGGGCGACAGGCTGACGCGGGCGGAGGCTGCTTCACTCGTGACGTTGACGAGCCGGACTTCCTTGGCTGATGTCGTGATGTTGCGTGAGAGCGGTGCGGTGCCGGACCAGACGTTCAGCAGTTCTGGATCTGACGAACCGGAAACCACGGCAATGCCGGGCGCCAGATCAAGCGTCAGCCGCTTTACCCCTGCCGGCAACGTGACCGGCCGCGCGCTGAACGCCGGTATGGCTGCGGCATAGGTGCCGTCGAGCATGATCGCGTCGAGCTCAGCTGCGTCGATTGGCTTCAGCCGCATCTGCAGACTTTCATCGCCTCCGGCATTCCATACAAGCAAATCCTGGCCGTTAGCCAAGGCGACGGCGCTATTGACGCTGACGCCCATGCCGCGTCCGGCGCTGAGACCGGGTTGGCCAAAGGCGGAATCAGCAAGCCACAGACGGGTCTTGCCCGGTAAGGAGGCCGCGGCAGGGACAACGGCCTGATCCCCTGCGGCAAGCGTCAGCCCAACCTCCCCATCGAGCTTGGCGGGAGTTGCCCGCACCGGGCCGTCCTTGCGGGCGACCAGCCATAAACGATCCGATTGTGGAGCCAGCAGCCCTGATGCGGCAGCGCGAAGCGGATGATCCATGCTTGCTCCCGCAAGCAGATCGCCGGTGGTCTCGAGCTCAATCAGGCCTGCCGATGGCACATGCACGAGCGCGACATTCAAGGTAAGGCCGAGGCCGTCGACGGTTAGCGGCTCCAGGGAAATATCGCCGAGCGCGCGCATGTCGCGGAATATGCTGCGCGCGCCAATTTTTATCGCGGCCGAACCGCCATCGAGGGTCCATACCGAAGCGCGCCATTGCGGCCCATCCGCAGAAGCGGGCCAGGCAAGAACGGGTGCGTGGCCATGGGCAAAGGCCTGCGGCTTCCAGGTGCCATCAGCTTCCCGGGTCTCGACGGATAGAACCAGTTCGCTCGTGGACTGCGCCGCGACGAGGGAGAGCCGGTCCTTCTCGCCGGCGGGTAAGGGGAATGTGAAGACGGAGCTTCCGCTGACTTTTGTGGTCCCGCCGACGGCGAGTGCCGGCTGCTCCAGTTCCTGCGGCAGAGCGAGCTGAACCTCGATATTCGAGCCATTGGCCTGATCGCCGCCGCCATCTTGCTGATCGCCATCATTTGACGAAGCCTGCTGATCGTCTGAACCGTTATTTGTCTGGCCGCCCGTTGTTGCAGGTGCCGTCGCCTCGAGTCCAAGCGTATAAGAGCCGGCAGTGAGGCGGCGGGAAAGCGCGATATTCCAATCGTCGCTGCGGCCGGAGAGGCGTTCGATCACGCCGCCCGTGGCGTCCTTCAATACACCTTTCATCTCGCTGCGGCCGAAGGTGCCGAGGCTGACGACGCGGTCTTTGTCCACATTGAAGGAAAGCACGGCCGGCAGGTCGACGAAGCGCGTTTCGCCGGGCTGCAGATCCTTTACGTTCAGGGTGATCTCATAGTCCAGCCGGTCGTCATGAGCGAGGCTGCTGAGGTCGATACGATAGTGCCCGGCCGTCAGCCTGGTGCTGAATTGCGGCTTGGCGGCAAATCTCGCGATCTGATCGTTCTCGTCGCGGATCAGCGTGGCGATCATCCCCTCGGTCAAATCGATGCTGACATCGGCGTCTGCGGTGAGGTCGAATGTCCAGCTGTCGGGGGTGCGGGTGTCGCTCTTGCTCTGCGGCTCGCGCCACTGGAATTTCTGAGCCTGATTGAAAGCCAGCGGATGCGG
The DNA here is from genome assembly GCA_039593415.1 of Rhizobium sp. GTDB lineage: Bacteria > Pseudomonadota > Alphaproteobacteria > Rhizobiales > Rhizobiaceae > Rhizobium. Next base: position 7,049 of record JBCNPI010000106.1, read on the forward strand.
CCCGTGACCCTGCGGTTGCGGCGGGTCTATGATGGATGTCAGCCGGGCGACAAAGTGCGCGTCGACTTCACGCGGTTGGATCACGAGACGATAGCGCCCCGGTGCCAGATCCTTGCTGAGCGTAGAGAGAGGACCGGGGGCCGTCAGCGGCCACCCATCCGCATCCTCCAGACGCGCGGAAAGATCGCCGCCAAGTGCGTAGAGCTCAAGCCTGTAGGGTCCGGCTTTCGTAATTTCTATCGGCACAACGGCGCCGCTCGAACTCGACAGAATACCACGACTGCTGCTGTCGGGAACCAGGGTCGCCGTTTGCGTGAGCAAGGCTTGCATGGCACCGACGCCAAGATGGCCGGATGAATTCTGCGCCGAGACATCGATCTGATAGGTTCCGGCTCGCAAATAGGTCAGTAGCAGAGCATTGTGGCCGTCGCCATTGTCGGATGCTTCTCCGAGAGATGGCACGATCGACGTGCCGAGATCGAGAGACGTCTGCAATCGCCCGAAAGTTTCGATACGATAAAGGCCGCCTTCCGCCACGTTAAGCTGATAGGATTTGTGACCATTTTCGGGGAGATCGAGGAATTGCTTTTGGCCGGCGGTCAATGGGGATGCCGCGACCGGCCGCCCACTCTTGCGCGGAGCACTCGCATCCGGGCGCCAGCTAACGCCTATGGCACGGGAGGTGGAAACGGCAGGAAAACGCAGCGTCAGCCTCCGTCCTCCCGCATCGGCATGCTCGTTGCTGACGGCGAAGGCGACGGGAGCATTGCGCATATCAAAGGCGGAAATGGTGCCGCCAGGCGGGGCATGAACGTCGATGCGCAGATCCGCCGGCGATGCTGGCCGCAGAAGGGCAGCTTCGCCGTCGTCGGATTTGCCCGAACCTGGCGGCACCGGCTCTGGAGTGACGGATTTCGGCTGATCCGCCCCGGTTTGCGGTGATGGGCCCGCCGATTGCCAGAGTGCCAGCGGCCGGGTTTCAAGATCGGCAGGCAGCGCGACGGCACGCGGCCCGGTTAAGAGCGTGGGAGCCGCATTGGTGATGATCTCCAGGCTCGTGGCCGATCGGGCTTCCTGGACGCCAAAGGAAATCGTCGTGCGCGCCGGCGCAGCCGGCTGGACCGGCGGCACAAGACCTGGAGTCCCGAGCGTAAGATCGATGACGCCGCTCGCGTTCGCATTGGGCACGAGGCGGAGCAGATAGTAGCCGGCGTCCAGATCATAGCGATCGGACACGCGGCCGTCCGCATGCGGGACATTGCCAAGAAGAACCGGACTGATTTCGGAGTGCAGGGCAACACCCGAAGCGTGGACGGCGATCTGGCCTGCCTGCGTCATCTCGAACAGGAGCGATGTCGGTCCACGCAAATTGAAACGTCGTCTCAACGCCTGGCCCGGACCAATGCGAGGCATGTCTGAGGCAACGACGCTTGCTCTGCCGCCATTGTCCTGGCGGATGAGCAAGGACGTCGCAGCAATTTCGTCCCCGCCTTCGCCCGCCACGTCCAGGCTGATGAGATTAGGCACAGAGCCGTCGAATTGCGTCTGATTGCCGAAACGCAGCCCGCGAACCTGAAAGCGCTGACCTTCATATCCCGATATTTCGACGATGCTGGGTTGGCCATCTGCCGGCAGCGCCAGCATCGCGACCGGCTCGCGGTTCGACTTGCCGATTGCCGCACTTCGGAAAGAAGGGGCAGAATTGGAAATCCGCGCTGCGCGAAGCATAGCCGATGCCGATTGGGGTAGATCGAGACGGAATCGGTCGAAATCGGCAGGTGCCTCGAAACGGATCGACCCGAAAGGCCCGATTACGCCTTCGGCGATCCCGGCCGCGAGCGACATCGTGACGCCGGTGCGGATATGAAACGGCTCGGCGGTATCCGAATTTGCCCAGGCGAGCTTCTCGCCGCCGTAGGCAGTCACAAGGTAACGCCCAGGTTCAACCATGCCGGCCAACGCGGCTCGCGTCATCGAAAGACCCGGCTTCAGCTCGAATACCGAAATTGCCGGCGAAAGCTGGACGATGCTGCTTCCACTGCGCCACAGCCGCAAATCGTGAAGGGAGCGTCCAACGGCCTCCACGTCGACACGTCCGGAATCGGGAACGTCGATCCAGAAAGATCTTTGTTGGAGATCGCCGAGATCAGCATCGATCGGGACGTCGGCAGTTAGGACGGTATCGGGCCGCTGAAGCTCCTGATAGGACTGCGCTTGAAGCTCGACCTTGCCGATTGCTCCCTTGGCGCCGAAAACGCGTATCTTGTAGGTGCCCTTATCCAGCAGCGTATCGATCCGTCCGTCGCTGACGCCGGGCGCTCCCGTTTGCTCTCCAGGCCCCGTCATCATGTCGATGAGCTGCAGCGCGACACCGGAGCTGCTATGGCTGCTGATGGCAACCCGACCTGGCCGGTCGACCGTCATCAGCGTGCTTCCGTCTTGATCGGCGGGGAGTTGATCCAATGCCAGATGGGGCTGGGTTGCGGGCTGTGGGGATGGATACGTGGAGGAGGATTGCGCAATTGCAGCGGGCGGCGGCGTTACCCGATACCGCCCTCCGGGGACCTGCGTTTCTGCCGCGGTCGACGTGAAGGGCTCCGGGGATCGCCCGGAGCTCGGCGGGCTTCGTTCGGCCGGAGAACTTGGCGCGCTCAGCTCGGCAATTCGCGCCTGGTAGATTGTCATCAAGCACTTCGCCAAACGATCCGGATTGGAATCCGTGCATGACTTGTTTCGGTCGGATAACCAGCGGCGCTGTTGCTGCTTCAATTCCGTCAGCTTTGTCGGATCGCCGCTGAGATCGTTTGCCGCCTGTCGGTATGACGCGGCTAAGGCCGTGTCCTTGGCAATCAAGGTGGGAGAGGCGCAAATCGTCTTTTCAATCGCGGTCTGTGCCTTGCTGCAATCAAAAGATTGCGCCTGGCAAACTGGTGGGAAAAGACCAAAACCGAGAGCAACAAGCAGGCGCAAGCGAGACGCGGGGGCCATGGATAACTCGTTTTTTAGATGCCGGCTCGCTAGTCAATATGGGTTAACTTCGATCAAGACAAGAGTGCCGCCGCGGCGTTGAAACCTCAAGGCGAGAGAATCGTCCTGGATGCCGCCGGGGCCGGTCGCTGGCTCGGAATGTCATGGCACGTCGGTCGGCCGTCAATCTCCTTGGCGGCTTTGACATCGGGGCTGGAGGATTTCGCCGAGAATATGGCCGTTCCGATCGCCCGGTAGCCAACGCGTCCAAATGTCAGATGTTCTGCCGGCGGCTCCATGATGGATTTGAGTGAGAATACCTGCCGTCAAATAGGGTGTTCAGCAATTCCGGTCTATTTTTTATATTCTGTACATTAGTTTTTACTGACTTTGGTAGAAGGCATATCATATTGTCCACACTCGCCTGCATGGCGGAAGCATAAGCCGGACTGTGACTATTCCAGTATATTTTCAGGGGGCGCTATTAATTCCGTCTCAATAAACACCGGCTAATTTCGGCTGTGATGGGACAGGGCATGAAGCGCCTGTGCTCGGGCGGCGCCTCGACGGCTCACGGACTGCTTTTCTTTCAGAAATTCCCCCATAAGAGCTCCAGAAATACAGGTTTCGGCGAAGCGGGTTAGCGTTACGGCACCCCGAACGTAGGTGAGCAATTATGATTTTTTCTCTTCGGAATATACTTGTGGGAATTTTCCTTTTTCTCAGCATCGCTCTGTGTGTGCTGACAGGATCGTCCATGCTCCATGCCTATCGCGGCGAAAGCACCTATGCCGACGTCTCGAGGCTCACCATGCTCGACCGCGCGCTCTTCCAGACGCTCGCCAACTTTCGCAACGAGCGAGGTGACGGGTCGTCGCTCGCCAGCCTTGACCTCGGTAAGCAAGACGCGACGCTTGCCCTGTTGAAAGCGGACAGGGTTATCGTTGACAAGTATATGGCTGACGCGAAATCGGTCTCTGCAAGCATTGACGGCGCAACGCTCAAAGCGCCGATTGCGGACGTCATGAGCGCATATGATCGGGTCGTCGCATTCCGTTCAAAGCTCGATGGCGAAGTCGTCAAGAAGCTCGCCGATCGCGACCCGACCCTTCAGGCCACGACGTTGGACATCGGCCAGCAGTTCCTGACTGCCCTTGAAGCGGGTTCGACCGCGATTGAAAGCGAGATCCGCGCGAATGATCCCTCCATGGCGGCGCTGATTCAGATCCGTGCGTTGACGTGGTACACCCGCGCGACAGCCGGTGCTGCAAACCTGTCATTCGTCAACACGCTCGCCTCCGGAGAGGCGATGAAGCCTGAGGAAATCGGCAAGATCCAGCAGTTCGACTATACTGCAAACTTCACCTGGGGACAGATCGGCACGCTGGTCAATCATCCGTCGACACCGCAGGTGGTCAAGGATGCCTATAAAGTCGCCAGCACGACCTATTTCAACGGTGATTTCGCGGCAAAACACAACGCGTTGCTTGCGAAGTTCGCAGCCGGTGAGAAGAAGGCTATGTCCCTCGACGACTGGCGTCCGCTCGGCAACGCCGCCCTTCTCACCATCACGAATACCGCCGCGGCAGCCGCGGATGGCATGGTCGCGAAGGCAGCCGCCAGCCAGGATGATGCATTCGTCAACCTGATCGCCTACGGGCTCACCTTCCTCGTCGCGGCAGTTCTGAGCATTACGGGCATCTGCGTCATCGTCTTCCGCGTCACCAAGCCCGTCGGAGCGCTGACCCATTCCATGACCGAACTCGCGCAAGGTAATCTCTCGGTCTTAATCGGCGGCGTCGAACGGCGTGACGAGATCGGTGCCATGGCGCGCTCCGTACAGGTGTTCCAGCAGGCAGCCTTGCGCAACAAGGCGCTCGAAGCGGAAGCAGCCGACGCGCGTGTTGCATCGGAGAACGAACGCGTCGAAGTCCAGCGCCGTGCCGAAGCGGAAGCCGAAGAGAGGCTGCTGCAGGCTACGGGTTCGCTTGCGACAGGACTTCGTCATCTGGCATCCGGCGACCTGCGTTGTGAGATCGAAACGCCGCTGGCTGCGCAGTTCGAAGCCCTGCGTCACGATTTCAATTCATCGGTCAGCCAGCTTCGCGCCGCCATGACCCAGGTCGGCCAGGCCGCATCGCTCGTCAATAGCGGCAGCTACGAGATCTCGCAGGCTTCCGATAACCTCTCCAAGCGCACCGAGCAGCAGGCCGCATCGCTGGAGGAGACGGCGGCAGCCCTCGAGGAGGTTACGGCCAACGTCCAGTCTACCTCCAAGCGGACTGGAGATGCACGCGATCTGGTTCGCGGCGCCCGGCTGCGGGCGGAAAATTCTAGCCAGGTCGTCAGCAATGCCGTCAACGCCATGGGCAGGATCGAGCATTCGTCCAAACAAATCAGCCAGATCATCAGCGTGATCGACGAAATCGCCTTCCAGACCAATCTGCTCGCGCTCAACGCCGGCGTCGAGGCGGCGCGTGCGGGTGAAGCCGGCAAGGGCTTTGCCGTGGTTGCCCAGGAAGTGCGTGAGCTTGCCCAGCGTTCGGCTAATGCCGCCAAGGAGATCAAGGTTCTGATCGGCAATTCCGAAGTTGCCGTCGGCGAGGGTGTGAAGCTCGTCAACGACACCGGCGAGGGCCTTGCCGCTATCGCGGACCTGGTCCTGCAGATCAATCAGCATATGGATGCGATCGCCACCGCCGCTCAGGAACAGTCGATGGGTCTTTCGGAGATCAACAGCGCCGTCAATCACATGGACCAGGCGACACAGCAAAATGCCGCCATGGTCGAAGAGATGAACGCGGCCGGCGCAGGTCTGGCCGAAGAGAGCAAGCGTCTCGGCGAACTCTTGAGCGCCTTCCGCACGGGCGAAGCTCAGCGCTTGGAGCCACAAGCAAAGCCCTTTGCCCGACCTGTCTCGGCCCCGACAACGGGCCGGCTTGCTGCACGCGCGGCTCCCGTCGCACAGGGCAATGCCGCGCTCAAGCATCTCCAGCAGGAGTGGTCGGAGTTCTGATGGGCCTGACGCCAAGCGAGGCTTCGCAGCCTAGCTTGGCGTTACCCCGGCGGTTGTCTCGCTTGCCCGGCCACGGCGTATGGGAGTGTGGCTACAGGGAGGCGGCGGCATGTTTTCCTTCGAGCTTGCGGCCGGCAGCACGGAGGATTTCAAGCTGAAGGCTCAAAGATTTCTCGATGGGCTTTCGCCGTTCGGCGTTCGCTATGTCTCGGGAGGTATCAAAGCCTCGCCCTGCAGGTTCGTCTCCGCGATGAGATCAATCGCTGTGCGCAGGCCAATGCGACGGATGACTTCGTCTTTGCGCCTCATTTGACTCCCGGCGATCTTGATGAATTCGTCGAGAAAGTCGTGTCGCAATCGTGTTCCGAGCAGCCGTGGTTGTGGCTGCTGTCGCCTATGGCTTTAGGTCATCCCCACTTCATCTCACCCAATGTCGCTTGAGTGCAAATAAGAGTATGGCGCTGGCGTTTATCAGCAATCGTCAGCAATGAGATTCCCGGCATTGTCTTGCACGGCATTATTCTCATGTTAATCAGCTGACGATCCAATTCTAACCAGGCACGCAAGATGAAAAAGAAAATTCACGATAACTTCAGAGAACCGTCAGAGCTGGGTACATTGTCGGCAACGCCTGGCCGGCCGCATCAGGACCGTCGCCGTTCTCTAGCTATAGGGCTTCTGCGCGCGCGCGAGGCGGTCATGAGCCACTTCCGGCCAATCTTGGCTGCTCATGACGTGACCGAGCAGCAATGGCGTGTCATCCGCGTCCTTTACGAGGCAGGCAAGCTCGATGCAACAGAGGTGGCGGATAAGGCATCCATTCTTGCGCCCAGCCTGACGCGCATGATCCGCTCGCTCGAAGAGCGCGGCTTCATCACCAAGCACAAGGATGATGCCGATGGCCGCAGGGTGCTGCTGCAGATTACGCCGGCGGGGCAGGCGATCGTTGAAGACGTTATGCCGGAAAGTTTGAACGTCTATGCCGATATCGATGCCCGTTTTGGTGCCGAGCGGGTGGAGAAGCTTCTCGATATGCTAGATGAACTGGCGTCGCTGAAATTGGAGAACGGATCGGTCAGCGAGGAGTAAAGCCATTCTCTGATTTTATTAATATGTTAAGTATTTGATTGACGACCCAAAGGATCTGTAGCAGTCTCCCGCAGTGCTGACACTGTTGGGAGGCGGAGTTGGAGCTGTTGCAGAACCGTAGCCTGGTTGACCGGACTTGGTCGCCGACACCTTACGACCAGTGGGTTGACGATCTTCAAAGCATTTGCGGCAACTTCAACCCGTATTTGATGCAGCGCGGGGACAGCGTCGTCGGCACGGCAAGCCGCATCGACGTCTGCGGCATGGAATTTGCCCATATTTCCAACGATCTCGACTATGTCCACCGCGATTGGGATGACATTCGCCGTGATGCCAACGAGCATCTGTTCCTGATCCTGCAGCTGGAAGGCGTATGCGGGGTCGAGCATTCCGGCCAGCAGAATATCCTCGACGTCGGCGAATGTATTCTTGTCGATTCCACGCGGCCGACGACCTTCTATTTTCGCGGTCATTTCTCCAACCATCTGTCGCTGCATTTGCCTAGGCAGCTGATGTATTCGAACAGCAGGGTCGATTTTGACGTGGCTCGCAAGCTTCCGGCGAACGATCCGATGGCTGTGATGCTGCGTGCATTGATCGCCAAGATGATGACGACGGCGGAAAGCGATGCGGCTTCCCCGCATTTGCGCCAACTGATGTTCGACACGACCCGTCAGGCGTTCCTTTCGACCGGTGCCCAGACGGCAGGCTTGAATTCGCTGCATGATAGCGCCAGCCGACGGATGCAGATGGTCGACATTCTCATCGACAGGCATCTGACCGACAGCGATCTCAGCGCCAAATGGCTGGCGACGCGGCTGGGAGTGTCTATCCGCACCCTGCAGCAGGATTTCCAGGGCATGGGAATGACCTGTACCACCGTCATCCGCGACAAGCGGCTGCGGTTCGCCCGGGAAAAGATCGAACAGCTCAAGGAGCAGCGCAATCCGATAACGATAGCCGAAGTCGCCTATTCCGCCGGGTTCAATGATATTTCCTACTTCAATCGCAGCTTCAAGGAGCTGTTCGATTGCGCGCCAAGCGAGTTGCTTCGCACGCCGGAACCGGCACACAGGTCGGACTGAATCTCGGGCGTGCGTTTCCGTCCAAGACGAGGCGCGTTTCTCCCCAAGACCGGCTTTGCGGCTGGGTTCATAGTCCTCTCAAAAGTTGCGGGAGGAAAATGTCGTGAAGCAGTACACCCTGCTCATCGGTGGCGAGCCTGTTGCCACATCTTATCATGTACCGGTTAAAAACCCGTCGAATGGTGACGTTGTCGGCCTTATGCCGCTCGCCAGCCAAGCGGATCTCGACCGCGCGATTGCCGCGGCCACCGAAGCCTTCAAGACATGGTCGCAGGTTTCGAGCGAAGATCGCGCCATGGCATGCCTGGCCATCGCCGAAACGATCGCCGAGCAGGCCGAGGAGCTTGCCCAGATCCTCACCCGCGAGCAGGGCAAGCCGCTCAACGGCCTCGGCTCGCGCTTCGAAATCGGCGCGGCGCTTGCCTGGACCCGCCATACGGCCGAACTCGACCTGCCTGTGGAGGTCCTGCAGGACGACAATGAAGGTCGCGTAGAGCTTCATCGCAAGCCGATCGGCGTCGTCGGTTCGATCACACCCTGGAACTGGCCTGTGATGATCGCCTGCTGGCATATCGTTCCAGCAATCCGAGCCGGCAACACGGTCGTCATCAAGCCGTCGCCTTTGACGCCGCTTTCGACGATCCGCCTCGTGGAGATCATGAACGAGATTTTGCCGCCCGGCGTCGTCAACGTCATTACCGGCGAAAATAGCATTGGTGCGGCTCTTTCCGCTCATCCCGGCATTGCCAAGGTGACTTTCACCGGCTCGACAGAGACCGGCAAGAAGGTCATGGCCTCGGCGGTTGCCACCTTGAAGCGGCTGACGCTGGAGCTTGGCGGTAACGATGCCGGCATCGTCCTGCCCGATGCCAATCCGAAAGCCATCGTCGAAGGGCTCTTCTGGGGTGCCTTCATCAACAACGGCCAGACCTGCGCGGCGCTGAAGCGTCTCTATGTGCACGATAGCATCTATGAAGAGGTCTGCCGCGGCCTTGTGGATTATTCTTCGAGGATCGTCGTCGGCGACGGCCTGGATGAGGCAAGTATTCTCGGTCCGATACAAAACGAAATGCAGTTCAACAAGGTATGCGAACTCGTCGACGATGCGCGTGCCCATGGTGGTCGCATTCTGATCGGCGGCGCGCCCATGGATCGCCCGGGTTATTTCTATCCGATCACGCTTGTCGCCGACGTCGATCATGGCGTGCGGCTGGTGGACGAGGAGCAATTCGGTCCGGCCCTGCCGATCATCCGCTATAGCGACATCGACGAGGTGGTCGCCCGCGCCAATCAAAATCCTGCTGGCCTCGGCGGCTCCGTCTGGTCCTCCGATGGGGAAAAGGCAAAGCGCTATGCGATGCAGCTCGAATGCGGCTCGGTCTGGATCAACAAGCACGGCACGATCCAGCCCAATGCGCCGTTCGGCGGCGTGAAGCAGTCCGGCGTCGGCGTAGAGTTCGGCGTGGAAGGTCTGAAGGAATTCACCACGATCCAGACGGTATTGAGCTGAGC
>JBCNPI010000107.1:0-16666 GCA_039593415.1 Rhizobium sp.
GGTGTACCATGTCCCGCATGTGCGAATTGACCGGCAAGGCCGTCCTCGTGGGCAACAATGTCAGCCACGCCAACAACAAGACCAAGCGTCGGTTCCTGCCGAACCTCTGCCAGGTCACGCTGATTTCCGACGTTCTCGGCCAGCGCTATCGTCTGCGCGTTTCCGCTGCAGCGCTGCGTTCGGTCGAGCATCGCGGTGGTCTGGACGCTTTCCTCCTGAAGGCGAGCGAAAACGAACTCAGCATGCGCGCCCGCCTGCTGCGTCGCCAGATCGTCAAGAAGTCCGCTGAAGCCGCAGTCGCTGCCTAAGCTCTAGCGCTTCGCGATATTCATACGGTCTAAAAGGCTTGCACGGATCATCTCCGCTCAAGCCTTTTTCCATGTCCGGTTTGTTCAACTGGTGGCATCACCCAGGATAAAAAAATGCTGACGACACGCGATACCCTTATCTACGTTCTGCTGATGACGCTGGTCGTCGTCGCCTCCAATATCCTCGTGCAGTATCCGCTGCAGGCGACACTCGCCGGCATCAATCTTGCGGATATCCTCACCTGGGGCGCCTTTACCTATCCGGTCGCCTTTCTCATCACCGATCTGACCAACCGCCAGTTCGGCCCCAAGGCCGCGCGCAAGGTCGTCTTTGCCGGCTTCGTCGTCGGCGTCGCGCTGTCCTTCTATACGGCACAGCCGCGCATTGCGATCGCCTCCGGTTCGGCCTATCTCGCCGGGCAGCTGCTTGATATCTCGGTCTTCAACCGCCTTCGCCGTCTGGCCTGGTGGCGCGCACCGCTGTTCGGTTCGCTGATCGGCTCGATGCTGGATACGCTGATCTTCTTCTCCTTCGCCTTCGCGCCCTTCTTCATCTTCTTCGGACCGAACGATCCCTTCGCCATCGAATGGGCGCCGATCCTCGGTGCCTTCTCCAGCTCGGCACCGCGCTGGATTTCCTGGGCGATCGGCGATTTCTCCGTCAAGATGACAGTCGGCCTCGTCATGCTGCTGCCTTACGGCGCGCTGATGAACATGCTGAAGCCGATACCGCAGGCTCCGACTGCCTAAGCAATCGATCGTCGGCGCGGATCGCCACCGATGCGCGCCGAAACTCTTTTTACCGATAGGACAGGCAGGTCAGGACAGCGGATGCGGCCGATCTTCTGCCATCATCAGATGGCCCCCGTATCGGCAATATTGAGCCGCGCGGTGCAGAGGGCATTGGCCCAGTCCGGAACATCGCAACCTTCCGCCGAAGGGCGTCCGGCAATCAGATAGACGGGAAATTGCCTTCGACGCTCGTCAGTGATTCGATTAACTCGGAGATTCGCTTCTGGCGCTTTAGGTCTTTGACTTTGCATATGTCTTTGTCGCGAAACCACGGCGCACTTTTGCGCCACGCGCTCTAATTCCGGCTGACAAGGTTTTCGTCGATCAACTTGAATTCCAGCATCAGGCTGCGCTGCAGGATCGAATGATTGTCATCCGAGACCATGATGAGGTGAAGCGCGCCATCGGCAGCGCGGAACACATCCAAGCCTTCCATATTGTCGATCTGGTCTCTGGGGCCAGCCTCGAAGATCACCTTGCCGTCCACGACCGCGCCTGGCTTGATATCGGCGCCTGCTATCCGGCGGATGCGCACGCCAAGACCGTGCATCAGTCCGAAACGGCGCTCCAGCAGCAAGAGATCCCCATCGGGCAGAAAGACGCCGTCGCTGACACCGAAACCGCCGTAACGCCGGACGGTGAAACGCCCCTGTAACGGTCCATCCAGCACGGCAGCAGAGATATTTCCCTGATCGTCCAGGCTATCTTCGGTGACGATGACGGCGCCTCCGGCAAGCAGGCTCGATTGCGGCGCGATCATCAGCGCCTCGAGGCTGCGATTGGCGCGCCACTCAACTTTCGGGATCGGGATCGGCATCGTGCCATCCGGCGGCGAAATCTCGAAGCCCGGGTCGGGATAGACGTCGACGCGATGAAATTGCTCGAAACTGACGAGAACATGATCGCCGCGTAGCGCCAATCCCTCCGAATCCATGGCACTCTTGCCGGCCTCGGTGCCGCAGTGGCGGTCGATCATCGGCATGATGCGTGCATCGCTGATGCCCTTCAGCCGGCCATCTTCGTCACGCTCGATGGCTCCGGTCAGCCAATGGCCGGTATCCAGCACGGAAATGAAATGCAGCCGATCAGGGCGAAAGCGAATGGCGGAGATGGCGCCAAGAAACGCATTGTCCGAGCTGAGTTCGAGGCCGCCGACGAATTCCAGCGAACCGAATCTCGTTTCACTCGTGCCTGGTCTGAAAGTGGAAATTACGGTGGCACGGATATTTGCCGGACCACCGTCCTCCTTATCGTCGCCGGAACTGCATCCGGCGAGCAGCCCTGTCAAAACGGCCGCCACGAAAGCGGCACATGCCCTGCGCGCTCCCCGGCCTGAGAATGCAGTGCCTCCGGGCGGAAGGGGCACCGGCCCCAGAGCCGGTGCCGGAAGGCGCGGCAACGGGCTCAGCTCGCGCGACGCATGCGCGAGCGCGGCATGCTTGTCTGATCCTCGAACAGCGAGGCAAGCTGCTCCGTCATGGCGCCCGCAAGCTCATCGGCATCGACGATGGTGACGGCGCGACGATAGTAACGCGTCACGTCGTGGCCGATACCGATCGCCAGCAGTTCCACCGGAGAACGCGTCTCGATCTGGTCGATGACGGCGCGCAGATGCCGTTCCAGATAGTTGCCCGGATTGACGGACAGCGTGGAGTCATCGACCGGCGCCCCATCCGAGATCATCATCAGGATACGGCGCTGCTCGCGACGGCCAAGCAGGCGGTTATGCGCCCAGATCAGCGCCTCGCCGTCGATATTCTCCTTCAGCAGGCCTTCGCGCATCATCAGCCCGAGATTGCTGCGCGCCCGTCTATAAGGCTCGTCCGCGGACTTGTAGATGATGTGGCGCAGGTCGTTCAGCCGGCCCGGCGTCTGCGGCTTGCCGCTGGCAAGCCATTTCTCGCGCGCCTGACCGCCTTTCCAGGCCTTCGTGGTGAAGCCGAGAATCTCGACCTTCACGCCGCAGCGCTCCAGCGTACGCGCCAGAATGTCGGCGCAGGAGGCGGCAACCGTGATCGGCCGCCCGCGCATCGAGCCGGAATTGTCGATCAGCAGCGTCACGACCGTATCGCGGAACTGCGTGTCGCGCTCCATCTTGAAGGACAGCGCCTGCATGGGATCGATGATCAGGCGCGGCAGCCGGGCCGGATCGAGATAGCCCTCTTCCAGATCGAAATCCCAGGAGCGGTTCTGCTGCGCCATCAGGCGACGCTGCAGACGATTGGCAAGCCGGCCCACGGCACCTTGCAGATGCGCAAGCTGCTTGTCGAGGAAGGCGCGCAGGCGTTCGAGCTCCGCCACGTCGCACAGTTCCTGTGCCGTCGTGGTCTCGTCGAACTCCTCCGTGTAGACGTGGTAGTCGACCTTCTCGTTGCAGTCGGCAAAGGGCGTATTCGGGCGGCGGGTTTCGCCCGGCGTTTCCGAGTCTTCCTCGCCCTCTTCGCTCATATCGTCATCGGAAATCTCGCCGCCGTCTTCGGTCGCGCCATCCTCCATCTGCTCGTCGGATGCTTCGCTGTCCTCGGCGGGTGCCGCGTCGGAGCCTTCGTCTTCCTTGACGTCGTCGTTATCCTGGTCCTCGCCGTTCGGCTTGTCCTCTTCGCTCGCCTGCTCTTCGCTGTCGGGCTCGGACTGTTCGTCGCCGTATTCCTCGGCCATTTCCATAGCCGTCAAAATGTTGCGCACGACGCGGGCAAAGCTCTGCTGGTCGTTGATGGTCGAAAGCAGATTGTCGAGTTGACCGCCGGTCTTCTCCTCGATGAAGGGGCGCCAGAGGTCGAGCACCTTGCCGGCGCTTTCCGGCGGCTTCTGGCCGGTCAGCTTCTCGCGCACGATCATCGCCATGGCTTCGCCGATCGGCGCGTCCTCACGCCGTTCGATGCCGGAGAAATTCGCCTTGGCGTATTTTTCCGTATTCATCGAATTGAGATTGGCGGCAACGCCGCTCATGCGCATCGAACCGATCGATTCGACGCGGGCCTGCTCGACGGCATCGAAGATGCTGCGGGCGTCAGCGCCCTGGGGCGCCATGACAGCGTGCACACGCGCATCGTGACAAGCCAGCCGCAGGGCCATCGAATCCCCAAGCCCGCGGGTCACCGCGAGCTCATGCGCTGTCGGCCGCTTTGAAAGCTCCGGCAAGCGGATGCGCTCGCCGGTCATACCCGGGCGTTCGTTGGCGAATGCCACTTCGACCTCGGCATCGCCAGCGATCGAGCGCACGCAGCCTGTAATCGCCCGGCGCAACGGCTCCATGTCCACCGGGGCGCCCGGCTTCGCTTTGGAATTATCTCCGCGACCTGACATGATGTATCGGCTTTTCCCTAAGGCAATTCCAGGAAAAATGCATGGCAGTTTTCTATCCGGAATTGCGTCAAAACAAAAAGATAGAACGTTTTCGCGATTCGAAGAAAAGCGGAAATGTTCTAGGCTTCGAGCACGATGTTGGCGGCACTTTCCTTCAGCTCGACGCCGAAGGCGCGCTGATAGTGCTCGGCGACCAGCGGGCGCTCCAGCTCGTCACATTTGTTGAGGAACGTGACGCGGAAGGCAAAGGCGACATCGCCGAAGATTTCGGCGTTCTCGGCCCAGGTGATGACAGTACGCGGGCTCATCACGGTCGACAGATCGCCGTTCATGAAGGCCGCGCGCGTCAGATCGGCCACACGCACCATCTTGGAGACGGTGTCGCGGCCTTTGTCGTTGCGGAAGGATTTCACCTTCGCCAGCACGATATCGACTTCATTGTTGTGCGGCAGATAGTTCAGCGTCGTCACGATCGACCAGCGGTCCATCTGCGCCTGGTTGATCTGCTGCGTGCCGTGATAAAGGCCGGTGGTATCGCCGAGGCCGATGGTGTTGGCGGTCGCGAACAGACGGAAGGCCGGGTGAGGACGGATGACGCGGCTTTGGTCGAGCAGGGTCAGACGGCCCGAGGATTCCAATACGCGCTGGATGACGAACATCACGTCGGGGCGGCCGGCATCGTATTCGTCGAAAACGAGCGCGACATTGTGCTGATAGGCCCAGGGCAGGATGCCGTCCTTGAATTCGGTGACCTGCAGGCCATCCTTGACGACGATCGCATCCTTGCCGACGAGATCGATACGGCTGACATGGCTGTCGAGGTTGATACGCACGCACGGCCAGTTGAGGCGTGCGGCGACCTGCTCGATATGCGAGGACTTGCCGGTGCCGTGATAGCCAGAGATCATCACGCGGCGATTGTGAGCGAAGCCGGCGAGAATGGCGAGCGTGGTCTCGCGATCGAAGAGGTAGTCCGCATCCAGATCGGGCACGTAGGCGCTGCCCTGGCTGTAGGCCGGAACGCGGATGTCGGAATCGATGCCGAAAACCTCGCGGACCGAAACGGTGGTATCGGGGATCTCGGAAATATCAAGGTCAATCTTGCTCATCATGTCTCCAGGGCGGGTGGCTCTCACCCTGCCATATCAAACTCAGCCGATTTATCCGAAACGCCGCAGCTTGTTGCCCGCATCCGTTCGGTCGGAACAGCGGCGATACTTCTCCGGGACTAAAGCAAAATCTCGGCGCGATGAAATGATCGCTTGCGAGCATCCTTGAACAGAGTCCCGGACAAGAAACGCCGCGTCCGGAAAGTTGGCCGAGGTGCAGCCAGCCAAATGCGCACCCTGCCGCGGTTGCCCGCAGTTCAGCCGATTTGGACCATACCTGATTGAAGGCGGAGAGCAAGGACAGGAATTAACAAAAACCGTTCTGTTTCAATAATTGATAGGCCTGTATGACCTCCCGGAAACGTTCCTCGGAGCCGCGATCGCCGCCGTTGGCATCGGGATGATGCATTTTCACCAATTCCTTGTATCTGCGCTTGATATCCGGCGCCGAAGCGTTGGCGCCGAGCCCCATCGTGTCGAACGCTTTCGCCTCCAGCGTCTTAAGCTTGCGCTGCTGAGGGTAGCGCGGGCCGCCGCGGCCATCGCCATCCTTGACGAACCCGAATGGATCGCGAACCCTGCTGTAGGCGCCAGAGCGGATATCCGACTGCAGGGGGCTGTTCTTCGCCGCCTTGTTAACCCCGACTGTCCAGGTCGGGCGGTGGCCGGTTATGGCTTCCTTCTGATAGCGCGCAATCTCCCCGTCCGAGAGGCCGGAGAAATAATTGTAGCCCTTGTTGTATTCCTTGACATGCTCGAAGCAGAACAAAAAGAACTGCCCTTCCGCATTGCGCCCGACAGGGGCGCGATGCGTACCGTGCTTGTCGCAGCCGTCCCACTGGCATGTCGGCGGGCCTTGCTCAGGCTCCTGCGCGCGCTTGCGGCGGGTGCGGATACGATCGAAATATTTTGAATCAAGTCTCATGGCGTCCTAATTATGGGGCCTTGGATACCCCACAACAAGAATTGACAAACAGGAATGTTACAGGCTTTGTGGGAGCCTTTTTCGTGAGCGAGGTCGAAGCGGGAATATGGAAACGACACTGCAATCCCGCATTGAACGCAAGCTTGTTGACGCTTTCGCGCCTGAGCGCCTTGCCGTCATCAATGAAAGCCACCTTCATGCCGGCCACCAGCCCGACATGACCGGAACAGGCGAAACCCATATAAGAGTTCGCATCGTTTCCGCCAAGTTTTCGGGCATGCCACGCCTTGCGCGCCACAGGGCGATCAATGAGCTTTTGAAGCCGGAGCTGGACGCCGGCCTGCACGCGCTGGCCGTGGAACCCGCCGCCCCCGGCGAAATTGTACGCTGGTAGCCGGACCAAGCGCGTCTCAGGACGGCTTTACCTCTTCCGTCTCCGCGGGGCGAATGCGCAGCTTTGTGATGCGGTTCTTTTCCCGCTTCATGACGATGAAGCGCTTGCCATAGAAGGTGAAGGCCTGCCGCTCTTCCGGAATGGTCATCGATTCGTGGATGACGAGGCCTGCAATCGTGGTTGCCTCTTCGTCGGGCAAGTCCCAGTCGAGCGCGCGGTTCAGGTCGCGAATCGGCACGACGCCGTCGACGACGATCGAGCCGTCGGCCTCCTGCCTCACGCCTTGGATATCGAGGTCGTGCTCATCGGCGATATCGCCGACGATCTCCTCCAGAATGTCTTCCAGGGTGACGATGCCCTGCACCTCGCCATACTCGTCGACCACGACGGCAAAATGCTGCTTGCGGCGCAGGAAGGCGTTAAGCTGGTCCTCGAGATTGGTGCTGTCGGGCACGAACCAGGGTTTCTGCGCGATCTTGACGATGTCGAGATTTTCCGGCTCGACATTGCGCTCCGCCAGCGCCCGCAGCAGATCCTTGGCATGAACGACGCCGATGATATTGTCGATCGTGCCGCGCCAGAGCGGCATGCGCGTATACGGGCTATCGAGGATCGCGCGCACCACCACCTCGGGCGGATCGTCGGCATTGATGGCGCGCATCGCCGTGCGGTGCACCATGATGTCGGACAATTCCAGTTCGCCCAGATCGAGCACGCCGCCCAGACGGTCACGGTCGGCCTTGACCACGGACCCTTCGCGGTGAAGCAGGTCCACGGCGCCGCGCAACTCCTCATGTGCCGACAGCATCGAGACCTCCCTGGAGAGGTTGATGCCGAACAGACCGAGGATCCAGCGGACGATGGCGTTGACGAAACTTGAAATCGGCCCGACGACAGCGACAAACAGCCGCACGGGGCCGGCGACATTGAGCGCGAAGCGATCCGGCGTCGAAATTGCCCAGCTCTTCGGCAACACTTCGGCGAAGATGACGAGAATGACCGTCATCGCGGCCGTCGCCAATGCGACACCGGAATTGCCGAACAGGCCTAGGAAAACGCTGGTCGCCAGCGAAGAGGCCAGAATGTTCGCGAGATTGTTGCCGATCAGCAGGGTACCGATCAGCCGGTCGCGCCGCTCGATCAAGCGGCGGACGATTCCCGCATTTTCATCCCCATTGGCCTCGAGCGTGTGAATTCGAGAGCGCGAGACGGCGGTAAGCGCCGTTTCCGATCCGGAGAAGAAGGCCGACAGCAGAACAAGCACGACGATCGAGACGATCTCGGGCCAATATTCCAACAATACAGCCAGCGTGCCCTCGACGGTCATCAGGGATGCTTTTCCTTCAGGAAGCTCAAGACTTCGGACGACGGAACGTCATCCGCAACGAAGGACTGGCCGATGCCATGGGTGAGGATGAAGGTGAGCTTGCCGCTCTTGACCTTCTTGTCCTGCGCGATCGCATCCATCAGCGTTTCCGCCGGCGGCAGCTCGCCTGGAATATCGCCCATCCGGGTCGGAAGGCCGACCGTCTTCAGATGCGCCTCGACGCGCTTCGCATCATCGGGGCTCGCGAGATTGAGGCGCGCGGAAAATTCATGCGCCAGCACCATGCCAATCGCGACGCCCTCGCCATGCACCAGCCGGCGGCTGTCATAGGCGGTGGCGGCTTCCAGCGCGTGGCCGAAGGTATGGCCGAGATTGAGCAAGGCGCGCGGCCCGTTTTCACGCTCGTCGGCAACGACGACATCGGACTTTGCCTGACAGCTCGCGGCAATCGCCTCGATGCGGGCCGCGCCACCGGCAAAAACATCCTTCCAGTTCGCCTCAAGCCAGGCAAAGAAATCCGGCTTGTCGATCAGACCATATTTGGCGACTTCGGCATAGCCGGCGCGGAATTCGCGTTCGCTCAGCGTATTCAGCACATCGGTATCGGCAAGCACGAGGTCGGGCTGGTGAAAGACGCCGACGAGGTTCTTGCCATGATGGGTGTTGATGCCGGTCTTGCCGCCGACGGACGAATCCACCTGCGACAGCAGCGATGTCGGCACCTGGACGAACC
Organism: Rhizobium sp.; assembly: GCA_039593415.1. Taxonomy (GTDB): domain Bacteria; phylum Pseudomonadota; class Alphaproteobacteria; order Rhizobiales; family Rhizobiaceae; genus Rhizobium. The sequence goes on from JBCNPI010000107.1 coordinate 8,895, forward strand.
GGACGCCGCGGCGCACGACGCCGGCGGCAAAGCCGGAGAGATCGCCGATGACGCCGCCGCCGAGCGCGATCACCGCATCGTTGCGCTCGACACGCGCCGTCAGCACCGCATCGCAAACAGTAATCAGATGCTCGAAGCTCTTGGTCTTTTCACCGGCGGGTAGGACCAGGCTAGAGGCCTGGATGCCGGAAGCCTCCAGGCTGGCGGCCAATGCGTCGAGATAGAGCGGCGCGACGTTTTCATCGGTGATGACAGCGGCCTTGCGCCCCTTCAGCCGCGCTGCGATCTCTTGGCCCGCACGCGCGATCAGGCCGGGGCCAATCAGGATGTCATAGGCGCGCTCCCCAAGAGGCACGCGCACCAGCCGCTCTGCTGGAGCCGGTGTGATCGCATTCATGGTACTTTGCTTTCTGCTTTCTTTCTTTCGGCTATGGCGGCAAGAACTTCATTGACCATGATATCCTTGCCGACATCGCGGGACTGAACCGTGATATCGGCCTCCGCATAGATCGGATAGCGCGCATTCATCAGGTTCTCGAGGGTCTGTTTCGGATTCTCGGTCTTGAGCAGAGGGCGCGTGTCACGCTTGTTCACCCGATCCCACAGCACATCGAGATCGGCCTTCAGCCAGATGGAAAGGCTGCCGCGCTTGACATGCAGCCGTGTGCTTTCGTTGATGAAGGCGCCACCGCCCGTGGAAATGACACGCGGGCCGCCCTTGAGGAGCCGCTTGATGACGCGCGTTTCCAGCGCCCGGAACTCCTGCTCGCCGTATGCGGCAAACAATTCGGCGATCGTCATGCGCGACACCCGCTCGATCTCGATATCCGTATCGACGAAGGGGAGGCCGAGCTGCTGCGCTACGGGCCGGCCGATCGAGGATTTTCCTGCTCCCATCAGCCCCACGAAGACGAGATTGCGCTGACCCAGCGCAGCACGCGCCCTGTCTTTGAGGCTTTCGTCAAGGGTCAGAACTTGTTCACTCATCGGCCCATTCACAATTTCTTTGGAAACGGTATCGTCAAATGCACCGGTAGCGTCAAGACGCCGCTGCCGTAAACATATCTGCATTATCCTTCGGCTAACTCTTGAAGGACATAATTATTGCGTATCGCCGCGCCAATGAACGGCGAAGGAGAGTTTTCGAATGCCAACCCTGTTTCGCTTCCTTGTCATCTGCGCGGTCATCGCGGGATCGATATACGGAGCGATGTGGGCGCTCGTGCTCTTCGTCGATCCCCAGCCGCGCGACGTGACGATCCGCATTCCGCCCGAGCGCCTCAACCCGCCGGCAACGGGCTCATTGAAACCATGAGCGGGCAAGCCGAGAATGTGCCAGCCGGCAAGAGGGATCTGGGGCGCGCGCATCTGGAAGCCTTTCTGGAGATGATGAGCGCCGAGCGGGGTGCGGCCATCAACACGCTGCAATCCTACGAGCGCGATCTCGACGATCTCCATTCCTTCCTGTCCGGGCAGGGTGTCCGCTTGACGGAGGCTGGTCCAAGCGATCTCGGCGCCTATCTCGCCAGCCTGTCGAGCCAGGGCTTCAAGCCATCCTCCCAGGCCCGCCGCCTCTCCGCAATGCGGCAGTTCTACAAGTTCCTCTATGCCGAAGGTTTGCGGACGGACGACCCTACCGGAATTCTCGATGCCCCCAAGAAAGGCCGCGCGCTTCCGAAGACGATGGGCGTCGAGGAGGTGACGAAGCTTCTGACCCAGGCGGAGCAGGAAGCGGCGGTCGAAGGACCCGATCGGCTGCAGCGCCTGCGTATGCTGGTGCTTCTGGAAATGCTCTACGCCACGGGCATGCGCGTGAGCGAGCTCGTCTCTCTGCCGGCGAAGGTGCTGGATCAGGAGGGCCGCTTCCTGATGATCCGCGGCAAGGGAAACAAGGAGCGCCTGGTGCCGCTATCCCAATCGGCCATTTCGGCCCTGAAAGCCTATGGGCGGCTGCAGGCCGCGATCGCCGCAAACGCCAAACAGCCCGCGCCGGAAAATCCATGGCTTTTTCCCGCCGCTTCGAAGCAGGGCTACCTGCCGCGTCAAGTCTTCGCGCGCGATCTCAAGGATCTTGCCATCCGCGCCGGTCTGACGCCTTCGATGATCTCGCCGCATGTGATGCGCCACGCCTTCGCAAGCCATCTTCTCGCCAATGGCGCGGACCTGCGCGTCGTGCAGGAACTTCTCGGTCATTCGGACATTTCGACGACACAAATCTACACACATGTGCTGGAAGAACGCCTTCATCAGCTGGTCCAAACGCATCACCCCCTTGCCAAACAGGCAAAAAAACAGGATTAGGACCGGCATACAGGCTAAAGCTGCCGTCTCTCGTCGCGGGCAAAAGGATCGGAAACGCACCTCATGCACAATTATCTGGACTTCGAAAAACCCATCTCGGATCTCGAAGGCAAGATTCACGAGCTCAAGAAACTGGCGAGCGAAAACGAAAGCATCGACACATCGGACGAAGTCGACCGGCTTGAAATTCGCGTCCGCGAGGCGATGGCCGACATCTATTCCAAGCTCAATGCCTGGCAGAAGACGCAGGTCGCACGCCACCCGCAGCGCCCGCATTTCGTCGATTACGCCAATGCGCTCTTCACCGAATTCACGCCGCTCGCCGGCGACCGCCAGTTCTCCGAAGACGCCGCCATTCAGGCCGGCTTTGCCCGCTTCCGTGGCCAGCCGGTCGCCCTCATCGGCCAGGAAAAAGGCAACGACACCAAGAGTCGCCTGAAGCACAATTTCGGCAGTGCCCGGCCGGAAGGCTATCGCAAGGCAATCCGCATCCTCGAAATGGCCGACCGCTTCCAGCTGCCTGTCATCACGCTGGTCGACACGGCAGGCGCCTATCCCGGCGTTGGCGCGGAAGAGCGCGGCCAGGCAGAGGCAATCGCCCGTTCCACCGAAATGTGTCTCGGCGTGAAAGTGCCGATCGTCTCCATCGTCATCGGCGAAGGCGGCTCCGGCGGCGCCATCGCGATTGCCGTCGGCAACCGCGTCTATATGCTCGAACATTCGATCTACAGCGTGATTTCGCCCGAAGGTGCGGCCTCGATCCTTTGGCGCGATTCAACCCGCGCCAAGGAAGCCGCAACCAACATGAAGATAACGGCCGACGACCTGAAAGGCCTCGGCGTGATCGACGGCATTATCCCCGAGCCTCTCGGCGGAGCACATCGCGATCCGAATGCGGTGATAAGCTCTGCGGGCGAGACGATTGCGAACGCGCTTGCCGAACTTTCCAGCCGTTCGGGCGAACAATTGCGCGGCGACCGCCGCCAGAAATTCCTCAATATCGGTCGCAATCTCTAAGCCGCATTCGGAAAAAGTGATCGCTAAAAGCGGGCCAAAATCGTGAATGAGGCCAAACCTTGGCCACATTTTCGTTATCGAAGCTTTTATGGCAAAGAAAAGCTTGCCGACGCGCTGCGGGCAGGTCATAGGCTGGTAAGGAATTTTCAAGTATAAGCCGTCTATGATTCCGTTTCATGCTTCGAGGGGAGTGGCGAAACAGATCGAGCTGCCGCTCTTCGCATTTATGGGCCAAGTCAGAATGCGCATCCGTCACCTTGCCTATGTTTCCCTGATGGCGCTGGCGCTCGCCGGCTGCAACGAGGCACTGGACACCGCCTCGATCGACCTGTCGACGGTCAAGAACAAGGTCGAGCAGCCGCTTCCGAGCCATATCCTTGCCGATATGACCAAGAAGGGCATGGACCGCAACTCGCCGATCATGATCCGCATCTTCAAGGAAGAAGGCGTGATGGAGATCCTGAAGGCGAACCAGAGCAACCGCTTCGAAGTCATCGCGGACTACAAGATCTGCGCCTGGTCCGGCCGTCTCGGCCCCAAGGTGAAGGAAGGCGACCGGCAGGCACCGGAAGGCTTCTATATGCTGACGCCGGCCAACCTGAATCCGAATTCGAAATACTACCTCGCCATCAACACCGGCTTCCCGAACCGCTACGATGCCGCCAACGGCCGCACCGGCAACAATCTGATGATCCACGGCGCCTGCTCGTCGTCCGGCTGCTATTCGATGACCGACCAGCAGGTGCTGGAAATCTATGCCTTCGCCCGCGACGCCTTCAAGGGCGGCCAGAAGGCAATCCAGCTCGAAGCCTTCCCTTTCCGCATGACGGCGGAGAACATGTGGAAGCACCGGCTGAGCCCCAATATCGAATTCTGGAAGATGCTGAAGGTCGGCTACGACAATTTCGAAGTCACCAAACGGCCGCCCGAGGTCGAAGTCTGCGAGAAGAAATATGTCTTCAACCAGCAGGCCAGCGGACCGTTCAACGCTGGCGGCAAGTGCCCGGTGATGACGACGCCGCCTGCCCTGCAGATGGCGCTTGCGACCTATGACAAGCAGTATCAGGCAGACTACGCCATGGCCTCGAAGAAGTTCGACGGCATGGCCTGGTACGATCCGACCGAGGCCGAGCGCAAGGCAGTCGTCGCCAAGCAGCGCAAGGGTCATGATCTTGCCTATGCTCCCACAGGCACAGCACTTGCTGCCGGCAAGATGATGAAGGTGGCCGACCTGGAATCGATGATGTCCAACCAGTCTGCCTCGCAAGTGGCGCGCGGCGGCACCGTTGCCAGCCCGACGAGCAACCCGACGACGGCAAGTATCCGCGTGGCGGCAGCGAGCCCTGCGGCAGGCGCACCGGTGGCGACTGCGCAGCAGCCAGCAGCCGGCCCGATCGTTGCGGCCAACATTCCCGCGAACGTGCCGATCCCGACGGCAAACCCGATGAACCCCGGCCTCAATGCGCTCGCCTATGCACCGGCCCCCGCTGTCGAGACCGCGCAGACCGAGGCCAAGAAGCCTCCCTTCTGGAAGTTCTGGGCCAAGAGTGAATAGTCCGGATAGCGAGATTTACGATCTGCGCGGCCTGAAATGCCCCTATCCGGCGATCAAGACGGAAAAGCGCCTGCGCGCCATGGCAAGCGGCGCAAACTTGACCGTAGAAACGACCGATCCGCTCGCTGTCATCGACATTCCGCATCTCTGCAATGAAAAGGGCCACACGCTTCTCTTGAGCGAGAAGACGGACAGCGGCCATCGCTTCGTGATCCGCAAAGGCTGATCGCCGACAAGTCCGGGGGCCATCCTCGTGGCTCGAGGGTCGCTGCGCTTCCGCCTCACCATGAGGATGGCGCGACCTCGGGTTGCTCTTATCGCGCCGCTTTCTCTCCGATCATGGGCGACAGTGCAGCCGAGATCAGCCTCACCCTGAGCCTGTCGAAGGGCGAGGCGGATTGTTGGATCTCATCGAGATTTAACTAAAACTTCATCCCCGGCACGGCGAGCGGATTGTCCTGCAGCGCCGCCCTGTCGGGCGTATCGACGCGCGGCTTGCTGAGGAAGGCGTCGAACAGGCCCTTCACGAAATCCTCCGGCAGGTCCTTGGTGATGATGACCATGCGGGTGCGGCGATCTTCGGGATCGGGCCAGGCGGGCAGGCGCACCGGAGCATGGAAGATATTCTGCACGCCGTGCAGCACGACGGGGCGCTCCGGCCGGTCGGACATGGCAACGATCGCCTTCATGCGCAGCAGCTTCTCGCCATGCGCCGAACGAAGGAGATCGATGAACATCTCCAGCGCCATCGGATCGATCGGCTGGGTCTCGACGATCGAGAAAGAGCGGATCGATCCGTCATGGCGGTTGACGTCATGGGCATGGTGATGCCGATGGCCGTGGTGATGCCCATGATGATGGTGATGATGCCTGTGATCGCCATGATGGTGATCATGATCGTGGTCATCGTGAGGATGGTGATGATCATCCGCCTCCAGTTCGTCATGCAGCCAGCGGCCGACATCGGCGATCTTGGAAGCCGGATCATAGAGGCCGTTGATCAGAATGGCGGCGCGACCAGCCTGGTCGCTATCGGCGTTCATGATCTGCGCGCGCGGATTGAGCAATCTCAGCCTGCTCTCCAGCTGCCCTTCAGGCGCGGCGCCGGCAATCCCTGTCTTGGATAGGATCAGCCGGTCGGCAACCGCCACCTGCTTGCGCGCCTCTTCATGATTGTCGAGCGTCTGCAGGCCGTTGACGGCATCGACGACGGTGATGACGCCATCAAGGTCGAAATTGGTCGCAATGATCGGGTTGCCCATGATCGATTGCATGACGGGAGCAGGATCGGCAAGGCCGGTCGTTTCGATAACGACGCGCTTCAGCGGCCGGATACGGCCGGTCTGCATGGCATCCATGAGGTTCGCCAGCGTATCCACCAGCTCGCCGCGCACCGTGCAGCACAGGCAGCCGTCGGAAAGTTCGATGATGGAATCGCCGGAGCTTTCCACCAGCAGATGGTCGATGCCGACATCGCCGAACTCGTTGATGATGACGGCCGCATCGCGCATGTCCTCATCCTTGAGGATGCGGTTGAGCAGGGTCGACTTACCCGCGCCGAGAAAACCGGTCAGGATGGCTACCGGTACTCTTTCCTGCGAAACGCTCATGATTCCAATCCGATATTAGAAAGTGGGCCGCGGCATCGGGATCGGGACATTGGACGCGCCGCCGGAAACGGCGATCTTGTTGTCCTTGATCGCCTTGTCGCCTCGGGCCGTGGGGTCGTCGTTGTCTCCCTTGGCGGCAGTCGCAACGTCCTGGCCGCCGATAAGGCCGGCATAGACGAAATTGGGCTCGTGATCCATCTCATGGATATAGGGCGACTGCACCTTGGTCCGGCCGAACGGATCGCGAGTCTCGCTGCGTGCCTGCGCGCCCTTGGCGCTGCAGATCTCGGAGGTAACATCCGCAACCTCGCTCGTAACCGGCGCATCGGGCCTGAGGGTCGCCAGCGTATCCCGGGTGGAAAGCTGGTTCTGGAAGCCTTTTTCCAGGAAATTGGCGGAATCGTCGGCGCGTGCCGCCAGACTGTCGGTGCCAAGGACGACCGAGATCAGCGTGCGGCCGTTGCGGGTTGCCGATGCGATCTGGTTGAAGCCGGCCGCGCAGATGAAACCGGTCTTCATGCCGTCGGCGCCGTCGAAGCGGCCGATGAGCATGTTGATGTTCGGCACCTGCTTGACGCCGTTGGTGAAGCCCTCGAGCGAAAAATAGCCGGCATATTGCGGAAACTCGCGGCGCAGCGCGACGCTTAAGATGGCGAGATCGCGCGCCGTCGTATACTGCCCCTTGCCGGGGAGACCGTTCGGATTGATGAAATGCGAGTCGCGCATGCCGAGGCGTGCGGCTTCCGCATTCATCCGCGCCACGAAGCCCTGCTGCGAGCCGCCGACCGTCTCGGCCACAGCCATGGCAAGATCGTTTGCCGATTTGACCAGCATCATCTTCAAGGCATTGTCGAGCGTCATCTTCTGGCCCGGCTTGAAGTACATCTTCGCCGGCGGCTGTGCGGCAGCAAGCTTCGACATGACCACGGGCGTATCGAGCCGGACCTGACCGGACTGGATGGCTCGGAAGGTGACGTAGGTCGTCATCAGCTTGGTGAGCGAGGCGGGATACCAGCGGCGAAAGGCCTCCTGCTGGTCGAGGACGCGTCCGGTGCTGACATCGACGAGAATATGCGGATTGGCTCCGGCCGTCTCAGCGGTCGACAGAAAAAGCATGGATGCTGCTGCGGCCATAGGGACGAGCCGCAGGGCGGCATACAAACGATTCTGCTTCGTCGGCACGATCTATCCTTCAGAAGTCCGGAATTTTCTCGAAAGCTTCGTCTATTTAACCTATATGGCTAGGAGAAGGCAAAGGCGATTGACGACTTTATTTCCCGCCGGCACGC
>JBCNPI010000108.1:0-16604 GCA_039593415.1 Rhizobium sp.
GCCCGGCCGCTCGATCAGGCCCTGCAGCACGCCACCAGCGAAATGCTGCGCTGGCTCGGCGCCGATTATGGCCTGGACAAGACCGCAGCCAGCCATCTTCTCGGTCAGGTCGTGCGCTACGATGTCGGCAACGTCTTCGATCCCGCCTATACGATGGCCTGCCGCGTCTCGAAATCCTGGCTGAAGCACCGGTGACGCCCGGGCGGGCTATCAGCTCACGTCCTGCGACAGGTCGCGCCGCTGGCGCGACACGTTGCTTTCCTGCCGCTCCCGCGCCATGCGGCTGACGGCGGCACGCAGTTGCGGATGGCGCGACATGAACAGATTGAAGTCGCGGCGGTCCAGCACGAACAGCTGACAGAAATCGACGGCCACGACATCGGCCGTACGGCGCGCGCCCGTCAGCAGCGCCATTTCACCAAAGAAGGCGCCGGCATCGAGCCGGATTTCGTCATCTTCCAGCTGCACCTCAACCGCGCCGGAGGCGATGAAGAACATGCTGTCGCCGCGATCGCCGGTTCTGATCACCCGATCGCCGGGCGAGGCCGATCTCGGGCGGAAGAGCAGCAGAAGCTCCTCATGCTCGTTATCATCAAGTTCGGCAAACATCGGGAAGGTTTCGATGAGTTGCTCGATCTCGAGATGATGCTGGCGGTCGCGCTCCTCGCGCTGCTTATTGATCGCGGTCAACTGACGGCGCAGGCCCTCCTGCTTGGCCATGCCATATTTGTTGGCCAGGAATGGCCAGCGGGCAAGCGTCCATTTCTCCAGCTTCTCGATGGCAAAGAAAGCGAGCGGATTGAGCGTGATCGATAAGATCGCGCCGGCAAGGATGAGATCCTGCCCTTCCCTTGTCAGCAGCCCCAGCGAAACGCCAAGTCCGGCGAGAATGAAGGAAAATTCGCCGATCTGCGCCAGACCCGCCGCAACCGCAAAGCCGATACTGGCGGGATAGCGCAGCAGCAGCACGACGCACAAAGCGATCAATGACTTGCCAAGCATGATCAATGCAAGCACGCCGATGATCATCAGCGGTTCGCGGATCAGGACCGTCGGGTCGAAAAGCATGCCGACGGACACGAAGAACAGAACCGAAAAGGCATTCTGCAACGGCAGGGAGTCGGCGGCGGCTCTATGGCTGAGATGCGATTCACTCATCACCAGACCGGCAAAGAAGGCACCCAGCGCAAAGGAGACGCCGAATATTTCCGCAGCTCCAAAGGCGATACCAAGCGCGATCGCCAAAACCGACAGCGTGAACAATTCGCGCGAACCGGTGCGCGCAACCGATGTCAGAAGCCAAGGCACTACACGCGGGCCGATGAAGATCGCGACTGCGGCAAACGCCGCCACCTTGAGGAGCGTCATACCGATCGTCAGCCAGATCGAACCGGAAGCCGCATGGCCGCCGGCATCCGCATGACCACCCATGACACCGGCAAAAGCCGGCAAGAGCACCAACGCAAGCACCATGGCCAGATCCTCGACGATCAGCCAGCCGACGGCGACACGGCCATTCGTCGAACTCACGAGATTGCGCTCTTCCAGTGCCTTCAGGAGCACGACGGTACTGGCAACGGCAAGGCTGAGGCCGAAAACCACGCCGGCTCCAAAACTCCAGCCCCATAGCGACGTCAAACCCACGCCCAGCATGGTCGCGATCGCGATTTGCCCGATGGCACCGGGAATGGCGACGCCGCGCACCGCCAAGAGATCAGCGGCGGAGAAATGCAGGCCAACGCCGAACATCAGGAGAATGACGCCGATCTCCGCCAATTGCGATGCCAGCGAGACATCGGCCACAAAACCTGGCGTGGAGGAGCCTATGATGACGCCGGCCACCAGATAGCCGACCAGCGGCGGCAGGTGCAGCCTGTCGGCCAGATAGCCGAAAATGGCTGCGAACACGAAGCCCGCAGCAATCAATGCGATCAATGCAACGTCGTGCGGCACGGCAGTCCTTCCCGTTTCACGGCGTCAAAGCCTATTCCCTTTGCTTGAGGCTACCTAGCATCGCTTTTGCCGGGCCGTCTACGGGTGATGTGAAACTGAAGAACAACATCGCCTTGCCGGGACAAGCTAAGGCAAGGCGATGCGACAGCTGAAGCTCAGTGATCGAGAATGATCTGCAGTTTGACATCCGTCGGTCGGGCTTCGACGGCACGATCGAAAGCCTTGATGGAATCCTCGAACGTGAAAGTCTCGGAAATCAAGGGCTTGAGATCGACGCGACCAGACGCGATCAGTGCGATCGAACGCTCGTATTGATGCGCATAGCGGAAGACCGTCTCGATGCGGAGCTCCTTGGTCGAGGCCGTCGAAACGTCGAAGCCGACCGGATTGACCGGCAGACCGACGGCGACGATGACGCCACCCGGACGCGGCAGCTCCATCACCGTTTCCCAGGCCTTTGGCGAACCTGAACATTCGAACACGACATCCGCACCCCAGCCATCGGTCAGGCGGCTGACCTCTTCCACTAGGTTCTTCTCGCGGATATTGACCGGGATGACGCCCTGGTACTGCGCGGCGATATCAAGCTTCGGCTGGGCGAGATCGGCAACGATGGCCCGCGCACAGCCGCCCGCAAGGGCCGCCACCGCCACCATGATGCCGATCGGACCGGCACCGAGCACGACGGCAGTGTCGCCGGGCGTAATACGCGCCTTGGTCGCCGCCTGCATGCCCACCGCAAAGGGCTCGACCATCGCCCCTTCCGCAAAGCTGACATTATCGGGCAGCTTGAAGGTATAATTGGCCGGATGCACGACGAAGGGCGTCAGCACGCCATGGACCGGCGGCGTCGCCCAGAAGGTGACAGCGGGATCGATATTGTACATGCCGAGACGGCTGGCCTTGGAATTGGCATCGGGAATGCCAGGCTCCATGCACACGCGGTCACCAACTTTGAGATGCGTCACGCCGGCGCCGACCTCGACCACTGTTCCTGCCGCTTCGTGCCCCAGCACCATCGGCTCATTGACGATGAAGGGGCCAATCTTGCCATGGGTATAATAGTGCACATCCGACCCGCAGACACCGACCGTATGGATCTTGACCTTCACCTCACCCGGCCCGACCTCCTGCGGCAGATCGATCTCACGGATTGCCAGCTCATGCTGACGTTCCAACACCAGGGCACGCACCTTGCTCATCGCGTCTTTCCTCTTATCAAAGCACCGAAGTCCTGCCGTCGCAGGGACAAAATCCGCATTCGTTATATCGTGTATACAAGCCCCGCAAAACGATCTTTCTGCCAGACGGCTGAAGTCCTGCGGTATCTTTAGGCAATCGGAAACCCGCCTCGAACAGCAGCATTAGATATTACTTATTATTTAGCTCCCCATTGCCGATATTGACTGAGGCCCCATTTCTTGCCTTTCTAATAGTCGAGGAGAAGGAGGGGCTCACTATGGCAGTATACGATTGGACCGGTCAGCGCGCCCGCCGGATGAAAATGGTGCGCGCGGCAAGCGTCGCAATGCTTCTGATCATCCTGATGGCGATACCCGCAATATTGCTGCACTATAATCTCATCCAATATCCGCACTGAGCCTCGAAAGAAGACACCGCTAGGCCGCCTTCTTTGCCACAGGCTTCGGCTTGCGTGAGACATTGTCACCTGCCCTGCGATCCAGCGGCAGGCAATCCAGCACGGCAAGAAGCGCAATGAGGCCGAGCAGCACGAAGGAAAGGCGGAACTCGATGGCGACGATACTGCCGGCGCCCAATGGCGCGCTGATCGCCTGGCCGATGCGAATGCCGATCGCACCGACCGCGATGCCCATGCCCATCGTCAACTGAAAGACCGTGCTAAACAGCGTATTGGCGCCTGTCATCTGCTGGGGCGGGATATCGGCGAATGCGATCGTATTCAGCGCCGTAAAATGCATGGAGCGGCACATGCCGCCGATGAACAGCACCGGCACGATGAACCAGAGCGGCGTATCGGGCGAAAACAGTGCGCAGGCGGCAATGAAGATGGCATTCAACAGACCGTTGACGATCAGCACTGGCTTGAAGCCGAAGCGGCGCAGAATGGGCGTCGTTGCCGGCTTCATCGCCAGATTTCCGGCGAAAACCGCAAGCGTCAGCATGCCGGCATGAAAGGCGCTGAGCCCGAAGCCGACCTGGAACATCAGCGGCAGCAGAAAGGGGACGGCACCGATAGCGGTGCGGAACAACGATCCGCCCGAGATGGTGATGGCAAAAGTCGGCAGCCTCAATCCCGAGAGATCGATGAGCGGATGTTCGGTGCGGCGAAAGTGAACGACCGCAACCGCAAGCAGGGTGAAACCGACGATCACATAGGTCGAGGCTTCCAGCCAGACGGGATCGGGGCGCCCGATCAGCTCCAGCCCATACATCAGGCTCGCCAGACCGATACCGCTGACAATGAAACCGACCCAGTCGAAGGGAGGACGCGCCGCGCTCCGGGTCTTGGGAATGAGCATAAGTGCGAAGACGAAGGCCAGTATGCCGAGCGGCAGATTGAGGAAGAAGATCCAGCGCCAGCTTGCATGGTCGGTGATGAAACCGCCGAGCGGTGGCCCGAGGATTGGCGCAACCAGCGCCGGCCAAGTGATCGTCGCAATGGCCGAGATCAGCTTGTCCTTCGGCGTATTGTTCAAGACGACGAGCCGCCCCACCGGCACCATCATCGCCCCTCCTATCCCTTGCAGAATGCGCATGGCGACAAAGGAGCCGACGCCATTGGCAAAACCGCAGAGAACGGAGGCGAGCGTGAAGACGACGACGGCCGTCGTGAAGACCAGTCGCGCGCCGAAGCGATCGCTGATCCAGCCGCTGATGGGAATGAAGATACCGAGCGTCAGGAGGTAGGCGCTCATGCCGATATTGAGATCGACTGGACGGGCGCCGAAGGAAACGGCCATCTGCGGCAAGGCGGTGGCGATAACGGTGCCATCCAGATTTTCCATGAAAAAGGCCCCGGCCACAAGCAATGCAATCAGCAGTGACCGGGACCCGGTCTCCTGCCGCTCCTCCCTCTGCCCGCGCGTGGACATCTCATTCATCTGTCAGTCACTCCGAATCCGCCTCACATCCCGGCTGCATTTAACCGGTTCGGTAACGTTTACGATAGATCGAAATCATCTCATCAATCGATTGGGCGATCACGTTTCGCTCAACATACGCCCCACAATTTGATCGGATGGTACTGCCCGTGACAACATACGGCCCGAGATGGCCAATCGGCGTTCATGCGGCTAACGAGCTGCTCAATCCGGCGCCAGTAGGCACGCACATGCAAGACATGCTAGGGTTTTATAGGGACATGCCGCAAAAGGGACGGCAGGATCGACATCAGAACACTATGGAACAGCTCAAACAAGCCGAGACACCAGCGTAAAGCTTCCCCCCAAACATAAGCCGACGACGGATCTCGCAACGGCGCATCAATAAGGAACGAGAGTCCCGCATAATGAAACATGGCCAGGACGCAATGACTTCTCCGGCGACCTCGGAGTCGAAACTGATCGCAACGCAGTCGCCCTTCGATGCCTTCGTGCGAAAATATGGCACGATCCCGCGGCGCGGCGTTTTCGGCTATTTCGTCCACGAACTCGGACGTCGCATCGTTCGCGGGAATTATCCGGTCGGCACGACCTTGCCCAACGAACCGGATCTGGTCGAACAATTCGGCATCAGCCGCACCGTTATCCGGGAGGCAATGAAATGCCTTGCCGGCAAAGGATTGGTCGAAATCAAGACCCGCGTCGGCACGCGCGTCAAGGAACGCTCCAATTGGCATCATCTCGATACGGATGTGATGGTGTGGTATTACGAAACCGGTCCGTCGGTCGAAATCATGCGTTCGATCAAGGATCTGCGGTTGGCGCTCGAGCCGGAGGCAACCGCGCGCGCTGCACTCCGCCGCACCGAGAGCGACATTGCCGCTCTCCGTTCCGCTTACGAAGATATGGCCTCCTCCATCGGCGACATCAACAGCAATGCCGATGCCGACCTGCGCTTCCATACGGCGATCTTTGCTGCCACGCACAACATGATCTATTCGCAGCTGATCGATCTGATCGCCGTCGGCATCTATGCCAATCGCACGCTTTCCGGCCATGAAGATATCGCCGAAGGCCAGAAACGCGCCCTGCCCTTTCATAAGGCCATCTTCGACGCCATTGTCGCGCAGGACACCGATGCCGCGATCAGGGCGTCGCGAAACCTGCTCGAAGCCTGGCTTGCCCGCGACTACGGTTTCTGAGGCTTCTGGTCCTGCCTGCTCTCGCCCATGTTAATGGGTCATGGCTTCCTGCGTTTCCGCTTTGGGCGTCGACGATCTGCGTCCGGCGTCCCGCGCGACCGGGATGAGCCAGATCGTCGCGCAGGTCGTCAGGGCGACGATGACCACGCCCCGGAAACTCCAGTGGAGTGCCGCGTCAAAGACGTCCCTGATCGCGGGGTCGCCGACGAGATCGGCAAGGCCGGTCGGCTGGTTGAGGATGTTGTGCAGCCTGGTGGCCAGCTCACCACTGCCGTAGTGAGTGATGCCGACATTCATGATCGCCCCGAGTGCCGTTGCGCCAAGCGTATTGCCAAGGCTGCGTGAGAAGATGATCGAAGCGGTGGCGCTGCCCCGCATCGACCATTCGACGCTTTCCTGCACCAGAACGACGCTCGTAAGACTGATGAGGCCCATGCCGAAGCCCATCAGGAACGAGCCGATGGCGGCAATCACAGGGCTACTTTCCGGCGTCAGGAACAGGAGAAAGAAGGAGCCGAAGGGAAACATCAGGCTGCCGGCACGCAAAGTGTTGCGGATGCCGAAGGTACGGAAGAAGCGGCTCGCAAGCATGACCGCAAGCGGCCAGCCGACGATCAGCATCGTCAGCGTGAAACCGGCTTGCAGCGGCGAGCGACCGAGTACGCCCTGCACATAGATCGGTAATACAGTGGTGAGGCCGATCAGGGCCATGCCAGCAAGCAGGGTGGCGGCATTGCTGGTTGCGATCAGCCGCTGGCTCCACAGAGCGATCGATATGATCGGCTCCGGCGCCCGGCGTTCCTGCCGCAGGAAGAGAATGCCGGTGAGGACAAAGACAATCGCCAAGGGACAGAGCACGGCAAAGCCGGCATTGGTCTCCGTCAGGATGACGAGCAGCGACACGATCGAGATCGAAAACAGGACTGTGCCGAGGTAATCGATCTTTGCCTCACGCGGAGTAACCGACTCGTGCAGGAAGAGGGTGAACCCGGCGATGGCAAGCACGCCAAGCGGCAGGTTAATCCAGAAAATCCAGGCCCAGGAGAGATTGTCGACAATGATGCCGCCGGCAAGCGGACCGATGACCGCGGAGATCGCCCAGACGCTGGCAAGCGCGCCCTGCACTTTCGCGCGCTCCTCCAGCTTGTAAAGATCACCGACGACGGTCATCGTTACGGGTTGGATCGCGCCCGCGCCCAGGCCCTGCAGCAGCCTGAAGACGATAAGGGAAGCCATCGACCAGGCGAAACCGGCCAGTGTCGAGCCTATGAGAAAGATGATGATGCCGCCGATCAGCACGGGCTTGCGGCCGAAAATGTCGGAAAGCTTGCCATAGATAACGGTGGTGGTGGATTGCGCCAGCAGAAAGGCCGAAAACACCCAGCTATAATAGGTGAAACCGCCAAGTTGCCCGACGATGCGCGGCATGGCGGTTGCGACGATGGTCGCTTCGATGGCCACCATGAAGGTCGCCAGCATGATCGAGACGATGACCAACGGGCGCCTCGAACGATCGACCGTGCTGGACATGGCATTCCTTTCTGACTGCTACGCCCGTGTCGAAAAGGCATGGACCGCCATAACGGCCATGGTCGAGCGCTTGACTGCTGGGATCGAAGTCTGCGGCGCCGCGCCTCATATATGACGCGCAAAGGTCGCTACAGCGCTTTAAAATTGCTGCATGTTCCCTAAGTCGATTTCGACCTAGGGAATACGCAGCGGGGATAAGGCGACCGGAGGCCCGAGGCCTGCGGAATCGTTATAATAAGCTTTGCATATTGATGCCTGTTGATGTCAACTGTTTAAGCGCGGACATGCTTGGCATGAGCTTGTTGCAACAAGCCGATCCACGCCATTGACGATATTGCGCAAATTGGTCTTAATGAACCAAGTGCCGCCTCTTTGTTCATTCTGTGAATTTAACTGCGGCAAATGTGTTGGAATTCAAACGGACATCGAATTGCTTACCTCTTCCCAGCAACAACTCTTGCGGGTCATCAGCCAATCAGGCCCGTCCAGCCGCACGGTTCTGGCCGCCTCCATGGGACTGAGCAAGGCGGCTATGAGTGGGATCGCACGAGATCTGATTGCGCTTGGCGTGCTGCGCGAGACGGAGACGATCTACGGTCAGGGCCGCCCATCGATCCTGTTGGACCTCCATCCGGAAGGAGCTTTCTTCGTCGGCATTTCGCTGCTGGAGGATCCCGCGCCCCTGGTGCTCAGCGATTTCAACGGCAATATCGTCGCACGCCAAACCATGCCGCTGTCGCGCGACCCGGAGATCATTGCCGCGCTGATTTCCGAGGCGCTGCCGAAGCTGCTTGCAGAACGAAAGGATGCGGCGCGAAAACTGTCCGGACTCGGTGTTGCCCTTTCCGGTTTCGTCGACGAAAAGCAGGAAAGCTGTGTCCAATCCACGCTGCTTGGATGGCAGGACGTGCCGCTTGCACGCATCATCAGGCAAAAAACCGGTATCCAGACCTTCATTGAGAATGACGCGAAGGCGGTTGCCGTCAGCGAAAAGCTGTTCGGCATCGCGCGCGATATCCAGAATTTCAGCGTCGTCTCTTTCGATGACGGGATCGGCTGCGCCCATTTTATCCGCGGCGAACTCTATCGCGGCAATCACGGCGGTGCCGGCGAGATTGCCCATTGCACCATCGAGCCCAACGGTTCGCCATGCCGGTGCGGCAAGCGCGGCTGCCTTGACACCGTAGCTTCGCTGAAGGCAATCAAGGAAATGGCGAAGACGGAAGGCCTCGCCTGCCAGTCCCTTAACGAGCTGGAGACGGAGGCATCACTCGGCAATGCGGCCGCGATCCGCATCCTGCATCGCGCCGGCAACGCGCTCGGGCTGGCAATTGCGCATCTTATCCAATTCAACGATCCCGGCCTGATCCTGATCACACATCTCGAAGGCCGGTTCGATGGCCTGTTCGGCACCGTCATGCGGCAGGCGGCCGAGGCCAACGTATTGCCGCGCTGCGCCGGCCAGACGCCGGTCCGCACGCAGCACGTCGATGGCGATGTCTGGGCGCGAGGCGCCGCCAGTATTGCCGCCCATAATTTCCTGATTGGTCCCACGCCCTAACGAGGTTCCCATGCGCATCGCCGTCGGAGGCATTCACATCGAATGCAGCACTTACAATCCCGTATTGAACGAGGAGAAGGATTTTTGTGTCCTGCGCGGCCCGGAGCTGACTGCTTCGCCCTACTTCGCTTTTCTGAAGGACTATGACGGCGAGTTCCTGCCGACCATTCATGCGAGAGCTATCGCGGGTGGTCCGGTCGCCCGCCGCACATATGAGGGGTTCAAGGCGGAGTTTCTGGAAGGATTGAAGGCATTGCTGCCGCTCGATGGCCTGTATCTTGCCATGCATGGTGCCATGTATGTCGAGGGCATGGAAGATGCCGAAGGCGACTGGATCAGCGCTGCTCGCGCCGTCGTCGGCGATGACTGCATGGTTTCGGCGAGCTATGACCTGCACGGTAATGTCACCCAGCGCATCATCGACGCGCTCGACATGTATTCCACCTATCGCACGGCGCCGCATATCGATGTCGAGGAGACCATGCGCCGCGCCGTCAAGATGCTGACGGAAAGCCTGAAGACCGGCGTCAAGCCGATCCTGCTCTGGGCACCGATTCCGGTGGTTCTGCCGGGCGAGCGCACCAGCACCGTCGATGAGCCAGCCAAGAGCCTTTACGACATGCTGCCGGGGATTGATGCCATCGACGGGGTCTGGGATGCGTCGCTCATGGTCGGCTATGTCTGGGCCGACGAGCCGCGTGCCACGGCAGCCGCCATCATGACCGGCACGGATCGCGCCGTGCTCGAGCGGGAAGCAAAACGCCTGGCACAGGCCTATTGGGACGTTCGCAGGGATTTCGTTTTCGGCGCTGAGACCGGCTCGATCGAGGAGTGTGTCGCAAAAGCGATTGCAAGTTCGACCGCGCCGGTGGTTCTGGCGGAATCCGGCGACAATCCGACGGGCGGTGGGGTCGGTGACCGCGCCGATGTGCTGGCCGAACTCGTCTCCAGGGGTGCAGAAGGTGTCATCTTCGCCGGCATTGCCGACAAGGCTGCGGCAGACGCCTGCTATGCCGCCGGCCTCGGCGCCACCCTCGATCTCTCCGTCGGCGCATCGCTCGACACGCAGGGGAGCACGCCGGTGAAGGGCAGCTTCACCGTCAAGTATCTGCTGGGCACTACGGAAGCTAGCGACAGACAGGCCGTCGTATCCATCGACGGCATCGACCTTGTGCTATCGGCCAAGCGCCGCCCTTATCATAATATCGCCGATTTCACCCGCCTCGGCCTCGATCCGCATAAGGCGAGGATCATTGTCGTCAAGTCCGGCTACCTTTCGCCCGAGCTGGCGCCGATCGCCAATCCGAACCTGATGGCGCTGTCGCCCGGCGTCGTTGACCAGTTCGTCGAGCGGCTGCCGCGACTGCGCAAGCAGAAGCCGACCTACCCCTTTGACAAGGATTTCGATTTCACGCCTGTGCCGGCCATTTCGGCGCGCGCCATCGGTCGCTGAACATCCTAGTCAAGCAACCAAAAGCCGGTTTGAGATTCCGAAGACGGTCCGTTTTTCGCGGGCCGCCTTGCGCATCGCGCACAAACATTGTGCATTGCCAGAATTGCACAAAAAAGAGCTTGACGCTGTGATCGAGTTGAACTTCTATTGAACCAATCAAAAATTGGTTCACTCCTTATCATGCCAGCCAGCAACCTTCCGGAGAATTCGGTTCACGCCCTGGAAAGGCTCCGAGGGCTGTTGAATTCCACCGATCTGCCGACGGACGGAAAGCTGCCGGCCGAGAGGGCGCTTTCGGAAACGCTCGGCGTCAGCCGGCGTGCGATCCGCCGCGCCTTGGAGGTGCTGGAAACGGAAGGGCGTGTCTGGCGGCGTCAGGGATCAGGGACCTATGTCGGGCAGCGCCCGGACGACTGGAGCCGGCATGTCAGCTCGCTTGTCGCCGGTACGGATCTCATGGAGGTCATGGAAGTCCGCCTGCGCATCGAGCCGCAGCTCGCCCAGCTCGCCGCCATGCGCGCCAAGCCCGACGACATCGACCGCATGTACGAACTGGCAAGAAAAATCACTGACAGTGCCGATGCCGACAGCCGGGAACTCTGGGATGGCGCACTTCACCGGCTGATTGCGCAAAGTGCCGGGAACCAGTTCTTTCTGACCATTTTCGACGTGATCAATCATGTCCGCCAGGACGAATCCTGGCAAACCATTCGCGAATTGGCCCGCAGCATCAACAAGACCCGTCCGGTCTCCTATGCGCAGCATAGAGCGATCATCGATGCGATTGCGGTGCGCAATCCGCTGAAAGCGGCAGAAGCCATGCGCGAACATCTTCTGATGCTTCAGGAAAGTCTGATCCGCATCACCTCGCTCGATGGACAAAGCGCACAACGGCAATTGTCCGAGGAGGTCGGCTAAGCATCCGCACGACACCGTGGCGAATAACGACCGAAGAGGAAAGCGGTCGAGGACGCGGTGAACGACAATCATAAACAGGAGAACGAGATGAAGATCGCCAAATTCGTGACATCGCTTGCCGCCGGCGCCCTGGTCGCGCTGCCGGCCTTTGCCGTCGAGCTCAAAATCGGCCTGCAGGATGACGCCGACGCGCTGGACCCTGCGCAATCGCGCACCTTCGTTGGCCGCATCGTCTATACCGCGCTATGCGACAAGCTCGTCGACGTGACACCCGACCTGAAATTCGCGCCGCAGCTTGCCATCTCCTGGAAATGGTCCGCTGACGGCAAGCAGCTGGTCATGGAGCTGCGCCAGGGCGTCAAATTCCAGGATGAAACACCGTTCAATGCCCAAGCCGTCGTCGACAACATCCAGCGTTACCAGACCATGCCGGAATCGCGCCGCAAGAGCGAGCTCTCCTCCGTTGCCAAGGTCGAGGCGACAGGCGAATACGAAGTCACCTTTACTCTGAAGGCACCCGACGTCACGCTGCTTGCCCAGCTTTCCGATCGCTCCGGAATGATGGTCTCGCCAACGGCGGCAAAGGCTGCCGGCGCCAAATTCGGCGATCATCCCGTCTGCTCCGGTCCGTTCAAATTCGTCGAGCGCGTGCAGCAGGACCGTATCGTGCTCGAAAAATTCCAGGACTACTGGAACAAGGACAATATCTTTATCGACAAAGTGACCTATCTGCCGATCCCCGATACGACGGTTCGCCTCGCAAACCTGCGTTCCGGCGATCTCGACATGATCGAGCGCGTCGCAGCATCCGATGCCGGCACGGTGAAGGGCGATCCCAATCTCGTCTATGCCGATGCTGTCGGTACCGGCTGGCTCGGCGTCTACGCCAATATCGGCAACGGTCCGCGCGCCGATAATCCGATCGGCAAGGACAAGCGTCTGCGCCAGGCCTTCTCGCTAGCGATCGACCGTGAAGCGGCCATGCAGATCGTCTTCGACGGTACCGGGCTTGCCGGCAATCAGCCTTTCGCACCGAACAGCCCCTGGTTCGACAAGGATATTCCGGTACCGGCCCGCGATGTCGACAAGGCCAAGGCGCTCGTCAAGGAAGCCGGTTTCGACCGCATCCCGGTGGAGCTCGCCGTCACCAACAATCCCGTTTCGATGCAGATGATGCAGATCATCCAGTCGATGGTTGCCGAAGCCGGCTTCGATGTGACACTGAAGACGACCGAATTCGCAACCCTGCTCGACGCGCAGTCGAGCGGCAATTATCAGCTTAGCCGCTCCGACTGGTCCGGCCGCTCCGATCCCGACGGCAATATCCAGCAGTTCGTGACGACTGGCGCCGGCCTCAACGATTCCAAATACAGCAATCCGGAAGTCGACAAGTTGCTGCTTGAAGCGCGCCAGTCGCAGGACAATGCCGTGCGCAAGCAGAAATACGATGCTGCGGAGGCGATCCTGAACCAGGACCTGCCCATCATCTTCCTCGGGCATCAGGCCTGGATCTGGGCCTACAACAAGAAGGTGTCCGGCTTCGTGCCCTCCCCCGACGGCATGATCCGTCTCCTGGGCGTGAAGAAGAGCAGCTGAGCGATCAAAGCCATGCGGGTTTCTTCCCGCGTGGCCCTTTTCCTCCGACATCGCGGCAAGGATCTGCCATGTATAGCTATATCGGAAAGAGGCTGCTGGTCGCCATACCGACGCTGCTGATCATTTCGATCTTCGTCTTCTCGCTGCAGAAGCTGCTGCCGGGTGACCCGGTGCTTGCCATGGCCGGCGAGGAGCGCGACCCGCAGGTCCTGGAGCAGCTTCGCGAGAAATATCGGCTGAACGACCCGGTCATCTACCAGTATGGCTATTGGCTGCAGGGCGTCGCCAAGGGCGATCTCGGCGTTTCGCTGCGCACCAATCAGCCGGTGCTGACGCTCGTTGCCGAAAAGCTGCCGGTGACGATCCAGCTGGCCGTCATGTCGATGATCTTCGCTTTCGCAATCGGCATTCCCATGGGCATCTTGGCGGCCGTGAAGAAGAACACCGTCATCGACTTTCTAGCCAATATCATTGCCCTGTGCGGCCTGTCAGTGCCAAACTTCTGGCTCGGCATCATGCTTATCCTGCTAATCTCGGTGAAGCTCCATTGGCTGCCAGCTTCGGGATACCAGCCATTCTTCGAAGATCCATGGCGTTCGATCCAGACGATGCTGATGCCGTCCTTTGTGCTCGGCAACGCGCTGGCGGCGACTTTGATGCGCCACACGCGCTCTTCGATGCTGAGCGTGCTCAGCAGCGATTATATTCGCACAGCCCGCGCCAAGGGCCTGCCGGAAACCGCCGTCGTGCTTCAGCATAGCTTCCGCAATGCCATTCTGCCTGTTGTCACCGTTAGCGCTCTGCTGTTCGGCGAGCTTCTGGCCGGTGCCGTGCTCACAGAGCAGATCTTCACTATTCCCGGCTTCGGCAAGCTGATCGTCGATGCGGTCTTCAACCGCGATTACGCCGTCGTCCAGGGCGTGGTGCTCTGTACGGCCGTCGGCTTCATCGCCATGAACCTCATTGCCGATATTCTCTACGTCCTCCTCAATCCGCGCATGAGGGCAGCCCTATGAGCACGATCATTCCGGCGACTGCCGCAAGCGCTTCCATCAAAAGAGCCCCCAATCGTGCCTGGCGCAAGCTGCGGGCCAACAAGGGGGCGCTGGTTGGACTTTCGATCATCTCCTTCTTCACTCTTCTTGCCGCGCTGGCACCGCTCCTGCCGATCCCTGATCCGGTTGCCACCAGCTGGTCCGCCATCCGCAAGGCGCCGTCAGCCGCCCATTGGCTCGGCAGCGACGATCTCGGGCGGGACATTCTCTCCCGCATGATCTGGGGCGCGCGGGCTTCGTTGATGGCCGGCGTCTTCTCGGTTGCCATCGCCCTTGCGATCGGCGTGCCCTTCGGCCTCATCTCGGGTTACTATGGCGGCTGGATCGATCAGATCATCTCTCGCATCACCGAAGCCTTCCTCGCGATGCCTTTCCTCATCACTGCCATTGCGCTCGCCGCCTTCCTCGGCCCGAGCCTCACCAATGCGATGATCGCGATCGGGCTGTCGGCAACCCCCGTCTTCGTACGACTGACGCGCGGCCAGGTGCTGGCGGTCAAGACGGAGGATTATGTCGAGGGCGCCCGCTCGATCGGCCTCACCCATCTCAGCATCATCACCCGCTATATCCTGCCAAACGTCTTTTCTCCGATCCTCGTCCAGGCGACGCTCACCATCGCGACCGCCATCATCGCCGAGGCTAGTCTCTCCTTCCTCGGGCTCGGCCAGCAGCCGCCTGCCCCCAGCTGGGGATCGATGCTCAACGTCGCCAAGAATTATCTTGAACAGGCGCCCTGGATGGCCATGTGGCCGGGTGCCGCCATTTTTCTCGTCGTGATCGGCTTCAATCTCCTCGGCGACGGCCTGCGCGACGCGCTCGACCCGCGCGAAGCATGAGTAAACCCAAAAGGATGCCCGCAATGACCGCATTCACCACCCGCCCCGAAATCCTCGGCACCTTCGGCGTCGTCACCTCGACGCACTGGATCGCGTCCGCCGTCGGCATGAGCATCCTCGAAAAAGGCGGCAATGCCTTCGACGCCGCCGTTGCCACCGGCTTCGTGCTGCAGATCGTCGAGCCGCATCTCTGCGGGCCTGGCGGCGACATGCCGACCATCCTCTATTCGAAAAAGAAGGACAAGATCGAGGTCATCTGCGCCCAGGGACCGGCGCCAGCCGGCGCGACGATCGAGCATTACACGCGCGAGGGGCTGAAGCTCATCCCCGGCGATGGCCTGCTCGCGACCGTCATCCCCGGCGCCTTCGACGGCTGGATGCTGATGCTGCGCGACTATGGCCGGCTGACGGTCCGCGACGTCCTGGAACCGGCGATCCATTATGCCGAAAAGGGACACCCGGTCCTGCCGCGCGTCTCCGCTACCATTGCAGGGCTTGCCGATTTCTACCGCAAGGAATGGCCGACCTCGTATGAGACCTGGCTTCCGAATGGCGCAGCTCCCGAACCCTGGTCCAACTTCAAGAATCCGGTTCTTGCCGAAACCTGGAAGCGGGTCGTTGCGGAGGCGGAAAGCAAGAGCGACCGTGAGGCACAGATCGAAGCGGCGCGCGATGCCTACTATCGCGGCTTCGTCGCAGAGGCGATCGACGCCTATGTCAGCAAGACGGAGGTCATGGATGCGAGCGGCGCGCGCCACAAGGGGGTGCTGACGGCCAATGACATGGCCACCTGGCAAGCGACGATCGAAAAGCCGCTGACGTACGATTATCATGGCTGGACGGTCGCCAAGATTGGCCCCTGGGGTCAAGGACCCGTCTTCCTGCAGGCGCTGTCGCTGCTCAAAGGTTTCGATCTGGCCGGCATGGACCCCACAGGCGCCGACTTCGTCCATACCATCACGGAAGCAATGAAACTCGCCTTTGCCGATCGCGAGGTCTATTACGGCGACCCGAATTTCACGAATGTACCGCTGGATACCCTACTTTCGGATGCCTATGCCGATGAGCGCCGCCGGCTGATTTCGCCGGAAGCATCGCTCGCCTTGCGCCCGGGCAAATTGGCCGGCTTCGAAGACCAGTACGATCTCACCATGCAGATGCTCGAAGCGCCTGAAACCAAGAGCGGCGCGGTCTACGAGCCGACAATGTCGCATCTTACCGAGAAGCGCGGCGATACCGTCCACATCGATGTCATCGACCGCGAGGGCAACATGGTGTCGGTGACGCCCTCCGGCGGCTGGCTGCAATCCTCGCCGATCATTCCAGGCCTCGGCTTCTGCCTCAATTCCCGCGCGCAGATGTTCTGGCTGCAGCCCGGCCTGCCCTCCTCGCTTGCACCAGGCAAGCGGCCGCGCAC
>JBCNPI010000109.1:0-16471 GCA_039593415.1 Rhizobium sp.
GAGCGAGATCGGCTCCTTGGCGATCTTCAGAACCTTGCGCACCTTTTCGAGCGGCATGGCGAGCTTTTCGGCCAGTTCTTCCGGCGTCGGCTCGCGGCCGATTTCGTGCAGCATCTGGCGCGAGGTCCGAACGATCTTGTTGATCGTTTCGATCATGTGCACCGGGATACGGATAGTGCGCGCCTGGTCGGCGATCGAGCGGGTGATCGCTTGACGGATCCACCAGGTGGCGTAGGTCGAGAACTTGTAGCCGCGGCGATATTCGAACTTATCGACCGCCTTCATCAGGCCGATATTGCCTTCCTGAATGAGGTCGAGGAACTGCAGACCACGGTTCGTATATTTCTTGGCGATGGAGATGACAAGGCGCAGGTTGGCTTCGACCATTTCCTTCTTGGCAATACGGGCTTCGCGCTCGCCCTTCTGAACCATGTGAACGATGCGGCGGAATTCCGAGATCGAAATGCCGGTTTCGGTCGCAAGATTCTGGATTTCCTGGCGGATATCCCGAATGGTGGTGTTTTCGGCCTTGGCGAATTCCTTCCAGCCGCGAGCAGCCAGATTGCCGATCGACTTCATCCAGTTCGGATCGAGCTCGGCACCCTGATACTGTTCCAGGAAGCTGTCGCGCTTGACGCCGTAGGATTCGGCAAGACGCAGCAGACGACCTTCGTTCTGTACGAGACGCTTGTTGATGTCGTAGAGCTGCTCGACGAGAGCGTCGATACGGTTCTGGTTCAGCGACAGAGACTTGACGGACTTGACCAGCTCATCCTTGAGCTCCTTGTAACGGCGCTCCTGTGCGGAAGACAGCGTACCGGAAGCCGACAGGCGCTGTTCGACCTGCTGGTCCTGCAGCTTGCGCAGCTTCTTGTAGGTTTCGGCGATATTGTCGAGCGTCAGCATGACCTGCGGACGAAGCTCGGCTTCCATGGCTGCCAGGGAGAGGCTGGATTCGTCTTCGTCCTCTTCCTCTTCCTCGATCGGCAGGCCCTCGCCGCCGACATTGGTGATGTCGTCGTCGGAGGCGCCACGGCCGCGGCGTGCCTTTTCCTTTTCCTCTGCAGCCTTGCGGTCGGCCTCGATCTTCTCGGGGCTCTGGAACTGCGGGGCAGCCTTGGCCTCCGGGCCGGAATAGGTGGTTTCGAGGTCGATGATCTCGCGCAGGAGCGTCGTGCCTTCGTTGAGTTCGTCGCGCCAGATGATCAGCGCCTGGAACGTCAACGGGCTCTCGCAGAGGCCGCCGATCATGGTTTCGCGGCCAGCCTCGATGCGCTTGGCAATCGCGATTTCACCTTCGCGCGACAGAAGCTCTACGGAACCCATTTCGCGCAGATACATGCGCACCGGATCGTCCGTGCGGTCGGTCGGCTCTTTCTTCTTGGTGCTGGCAAGCGCAGAACCGCTGGTCGGCGCCAGTTCGCCGCCCTCGCTGTCGTCATCGCCACTGGCATCGTCGTCGTCGCTCGCTGCGGCGCCGGCCTCTTCGACATCCTCATCTTCGATAACGTTGATGCCCATGTCCGAAAGCATGGCCATCGTATCTTCGATCTGTTCAGACGTCACTTCTTCGGACGGCAGAACGGCGTTGAGCTCGTCCATTGTCACGTAGCCGCGCTTCTTCGCGGCCTTGATCATCTTCTTGACCGCGTCGTCGGAAAGATCGAGAAGTGGGCCGTCGGAGGTGCCGTCGCGCTCGACTTCAGCTTCTTCGTTCTCTTTGACCTTTGTTGCCATCTCTATATCGTCGCTTTCCCTGACGCTGCAAACTTACACGCGGTGAAACAATCACTCTGGCTGGCGCGCCCCGCACCAGCCGCGACTCACCGACGAACACCTAACGGAATGACCTTTAATGCCCGATTAACCACGATCACCGCTACCGGAGTGCAAAGCTGGATTGCGTTTGGATTTCCGGCCATGGTATTAGGTGATCCGCTTGATCCAGTTTACCGTTCTTTCCGAATTCAAACGGTGATTCCCAGAATTTTAGTTCCCGTCAAGCTTTTCCAGCAAAAAAGCCCGTTAAATATGCGAAAAAGCCTTATCCACAGGCTTCGCACGCCGCAATTAATTGTTTCCCGTATTTAGGAAGTCCCTGCGCGATGACAAGAGCATCCTGAGCAAAGCCTCACATTTCCAGCATCGGCAGGTATTGTCTACGCCGGAAGTGTGACCGAACCGCATCAATTCCAGTCCATCACGACCTTGCCCGAATTGCCCGAACGCATTGCTTCGAAGCCATCGCGGAAATCATCGATGGTAATACGGTGGGTGATGAGAGGCGATACATCGAGTCCGCCTTGCACGAAGGCGATCATCTTGTACCAGGTCTCGAACATCTCGCGGCCATAGATGCCTTTCAGATTCAACATCTTGAAGATGACCTTGTTCCAGTCGATCTCGAAACCGGCCGGCGCGATGCCGAGAATGGCTATTTTGCCGCCATTGTTCATCTTGTCGATCATGTCGCGGAAGGCCAGAGCCGCACCCGACATTTCCAGACCGACGTCGAAGCCCTCGGTCATGCCGATGGATTTCATCACATCGGCAAGGTTTTCCTTGGAAGCGTCGACGACGTGATCGATGCCGACCTTGCGGGCAAGCGCCAGCCGGGTCGGATTGATGTCGGTGATGACGACCTTGCGCGCGCCGCAGCGCTTGGCGACCATGGCTCCCATGATGCCGATCGGCCCTGCGCCGGTGACGAGCACGTCTTCGGCGACCAGATCGAAGGACAGAGCGGTATGGACCGCATTGCCGAACGGATCGAAGATGGCGGCAATCTCATCCGGGATGTCGTCGGGGATGGGCACGACGTTGGATTCGGGAATGCAGACGAATTCGCCGAAGGAGCCGGGGCGGTTGACACCGACTCCGAGCGTGTTGCGGCAGAGATGGCCCCTGCCCGCCCGGCAGTTTCGGCATTTGCCGCAAACGATGTGGCCTTCGCCGGAGACGCGTTCGCCGACGTGATATTTCGTGACGGCAGAACCGATCTCGGCAATCTCGCCGCAGAATTCATGGCCGACGACCATGGGCACAGGAATGGTCTTCTGCGCCCATTGATCCCAGTTCCAAATGTGGACGTCCGTGCCACAGATCGCCGACTTCTTGACCCGGATCAGGACATCGTTCGGCCCGACTTCGGGAACCGGGACATGCTCCATCCACAGCCCGACTTCCGGCTTGGCTTTGACCAAAGCTTTCATCATGTTCGACATTCGCATCTTCCTTTGGCTTTCGCCGGCCCCAATTCCCCCTCTCCGCAAGGGGAGAAGAGGGCAACAACGTCAAATAATCCCCAGCTCTCTGCCCGCTTCGGCAAAGGCTGCGATCGCCCTTTCGACATCAGCCTTCGAATGGGCGGCCGACATCTGCGTTCGGATGCGCGCCTGCCCCTTGGGCACCACGGGAAACGAAAAGCCGATGACGTAGACCCCCTTCTGCAGCATGAGTGCGGCCATGTCCTGCGCGAGTTTCGCGTCGCCGAGCATGACGGGGATGATCGGGTGATCGGCGCCGGCGAGCGTGAAGCCGAGTTTGGTCATCTCTCGACGGAAGAGTTCGGCATTGCCCTGAAGCCGCGCCCGTAGCTCGCCGCCGTTCTCGATCAGATCGAAGACCTTCAGCGAGGCCGCAGCGATGACCGGTGCCAGGGTGTTGGAGAAGAGATAGGGCCGTGAACGCTGCCGCAGCCACTCGACGATCTCGCCTCTCGCCGAGGTATAGCCGCCCGAAGCCCCGCCCAGCGCCTTGCCGAGCGTACCGGTGATGATGTCGATGCGGCCTTCGACACCGCAATATTCAGGCGATCCTCTGCCATGTTGGCCAACGAAGCCGACCGCATGGCTGTCATCGACCATGACCATCGCGCCGTATTTTTCCGCCAGATCGCAGACGCCGCCGAGATTGGCGATGATGCCGTCCATGGAGAAAACGCCGTCGGTGGCGATCAGCTTGAAGCGGCTGCCTTCAGCCTTCTTCAGCTCTTCTTCGAGCGCCGCCATATCATTGTTGGCGTAGCGGAAGCGCTTGGCCTTGGAAAGCCGCACGCCGTCAATGATCGAGGCATGATTGAGGGCATCCGAGACGATGGCATCCTCTTCCGACAGCAGCGTTTCGAACAGACCACCATTGGCATCGAAGCAGGAGGAATAGAGGATGGTATCCTCCATGCCGAGGAAGGATGAAATGCGGGCCTCGAGCTGCTTGTGCTCTTCCTGCGTGCCGCAGATAAAGCGAACCGAGGCCATGCCATAACCATAGCGGTCGAGCGCCTTCTTCGCGGCCTCGGCAAGCTCTTCGTTGTCGGCGAGGCCAAGATAATTGTTGGCGCAGAAGTTGAGAACGCGCGCACCGCCGAGCACGGCGATCTCGCCGGCCTGCTTGGAGGTGATGACGCGCTCGGCCTTGTAAAGACCGGCTTCCTTCAGGCCGAGAAGTTCGTTGCGCAAATGGGATATGAACGCAGAGGTCATGGTCGCATTCCGATGCTGGTCACGGTGCCTAATTAATCAAGAAATAACATAGGATCTTGGCTCTTGCTGCATCCAGCAGCGGCAAAAATGCGCAACACCATGACGCCGGCGCGATAGGACGCAGTTTCGATATTATCTGTCAAATCAAGCCGGATACACGCAACTTCCCAGCGGGGTCTCGCCGGCTATCATCGTATAAATTACTTGACTCAGTCCAATATATTGCCGCAAGTTGATCTCGGTCTCAAGGTGAGGGAGAGCAATGAGTATATTTCACAGTTTCTCCCTCCCAGGACGGGTTGCCCTTGTGACCGGTGGCGGACGCGGCCTTGGATTCGAAATGGCGCAGGCGCTCGCCGATGCTGGCGCTCATGTCATCATCAATGGGCGGACTGCGGCCACGCTGGATGCCGCCGTCGAAACTATACGGATGAAGGGCGGCTCTGCGGAAGCCGCCGCCTTCGACATTTCCGACCGAGACGCGCAGCGCGCGGCAATGAACGATATCGCGAAAAATCACGGCCGGCTCGACATATTGATCAACAATGTCGGCGCCCGCGACAGACGCTCTCTGACAGACTTCGATGACGAGGCGATCCTCGCCTTGCTGAACACCGACCTCTCCGCCTCGATCCTGCTTTCCCGCGATGCCGCCTGTCTGATGAAGCGGCATAATCATGGCCGGCTGATCTCGGTCACCTCGATCAGCGGCCAGGTCGTCATGCCCGGCGACTGCGTCTATCCGGCAGCGAAGCAGGGACTGACGGGCCTCATGCGCGGCATGGCGGTGGAGTTTGGCCCCTACGGCATCACCAGCAATGCCATCGCGCCAGGCTGGTTTGCAACGGAAACGAATGCCGCAATGGCCGCGAACGACGAGCTGATCCCTTTCGTGCGCCAGCGCATCCCCGTCCAGCGCTGGGGACGTCCGGACG
This sequence comes from Rhizobium sp., assembly GCA_039593415.1. Lineage (GTDB taxonomy): Bacteria > Pseudomonadota > Alphaproteobacteria > Rhizobiales > Rhizobiaceae > Rhizobium. Next base: position 5,417 of record JBCNPI010000109.1, read on the forward strand.
AAATCGCGGGAGCTGCGCTATTCCTCGCCAGCGACGCCGCCTCCTTCGTCAACGGCCATGTCCTGACCGTCGACGGCGACATGACCGTGCGGATGTAGCATGCCCATAGCCGAGCTTCGACAACGGCATCGGCACGTCACCGACTGGTGAATTCCAAAATTACAGCCAGGAACGCATCGCCATAGCGTTCCAGCTTCGATTGCCCGACGCCCGATATCCCCAGAAGATCTCTGTGATTCTTCGGACGGTCCGTCGCAAAGGCGATCAATGTCGTATCCGGAAAAACGACGTAAGGCGGCACGCCCAATTCCTTGGCGATCCGGGTGCGCTCGGCCCGCAATGCATCGAACAGCCCCTGCGCCTCGCCGGCAAGTCCGTGTGCCTGCTTCTCCGGCCGACCCGCCTTCTTGCCGCGGCGACCTGGCTCGGGTCGGTCCTTGCGGAAGAACACCTGCCGCTCGCGCTTGAAGACCGCCCTCGCCTGCTCCTCGAGCCTCATGGCGCCGAAGGCCGTGTGATCGATGCTGATGAAGCCGTTCGCCAGCAATTGCCGGAAGATCGACTGCCAGGTGCGGGAGGGAATATCCTTGCCCGCGCCGAAGACCGGCATGTCGACATGGCCGAAGCGCTCGGTCTTCTCGTTGACCGTGCCCATGAGCACGTCGATGACATGACCGGTGCCGAAACGCTCGCCGGTGCGATAAACCGCGGCGAGCGCCTTGATCGCCGCTTCCGTGCCATCCCAGGTCTCGACAGGCTTGAGGCAAGTATCGCAATTGCCGCAGCCGCCGCCATGTGCCTCGCCGAAATGCGCAAGAATCGACTGCCGCCGGCAGCCCGCCGTTTCACAGATGGCGAGCAAAGCATTGAGCTTCGCCCGCTCGACGCGCTTTATCTCCTCGGATGCGCCGCCCTCGTCTATCATCCGCCGGCGCTGGATGACATCGGCCATGCCATAAGCCATCCAGACATTGGAGGGCAACCCATCGCGCCCGGCGCGGCCGGTCTCCTGGTAATAGGCCTCCACCGATCCAGGCAAATCGAGATGGGCGACATAGCGCACATTCGGCTTGTCGATGCCCATGCCGAAGGCAACCGTCGCCACGAGGCACAGGTCTTCCTCTTTCAAGAAGGCATCCTGATTGGCATCGCGAAGCGCGCGGTCCATGCCGGCGTGGTAGGGTAGCGCGCGGATGCCCTGCCCGTTCAGCCATTCTGCCGTGTCCTCGACCTTGGCGCGCGAGAGGCAGTAGACGATGCCGCTATCGCCACGATGACCGTCGAGAAAGCGCAGCAACTGCTGGCGCGGCTGGTCGCGCTCGACAATCTCATAGGTGATGTTCGGGCGATCGAAACTGGTGGTGAAGACCTTGGCATCACCGAGAGCCAGCCGCGCAATGATGTCGTCGCGGGTATGAGGATCGGCCGTCGCCGTCAGCGCGATGCGCGGCACGCCGGGGAAGAGCTCGGCAAGCCTGCCGAGATCGCGATATTCCGGTCGGAAGTCATGGCCCCATTGGGAGACGCAATGCGCCTCGTCGATCGCGAAAAGCGCGATGCTGGCCCGTCCGAGCGTCTGGCAAAAGCCTTCCGTCGCGATGCGTTCGGGGGTCACGTAGAGCAGATCGAGCTTGCCCGAGGAAATGGCGCGATAGACATCGCTCGCCTCCTCGCGCGACAGCGACGAATTCAAGGCGGCGGCCCGGATACCGAGCTGCTTCATCGCCTCCACCTGATCCCGCATCAGGGCGATCAGCGGAGAGACGACGATGCCGATACCGTCGCGGCAAAGCGCAGGAATCTGGAAGCACAATGATTTGCCGGCTCCGGTCGGAAACAGCACGACAGCATCGCCACCGGAAACGACATGGTCGATCACCTGCTGCTGTTTGCCGCGAAAGGCGGCATAGCCATAGACGCGTTTCAACACATCGAGCGGTGCCGGCGCACCCGTGCGCTCGCCGAACAATGCGACGTCTGCGGAAAATCGCGGCTCTTGTCTTTCAGGCTGAAGCATCTATTCCCTATTTTCCAGCGGCACCTTTGACACGGCCGGAAAGCACGCCGAAGCCATCGATGATCGCCTCCTGATTTTCCAGGCGCAGCGCCTCGAGCTGAACCTCCTGCAAGGCGCGAATCAACGGCTCGATCGCTTCACCGTCGCCGTCTTCGGTGGCCTCGGCAATAGCGCCCTCCAACTCGATCTTGTGCCAGCGCAATGCTTTCGAACGCTTATGGAGCGCAAGCGCCTGGCGATAGCCCTCACGCGCATCCTCCATGGCAGCTTCCTCGGTTGCCGTCCACAGACGGGCATTGCGGACCTGCTGCTCAAGGCTCTTCAGCAATGCGCCGAAATCCTGTTCTTCCAGCTGTTCCACCAAACGCTCACGCACCAGCTGAGGCCCGACGAGCGTAGCAGCCACCCCGAGAACCGCCGACCAGAGGCGCTGCAATTCGCGGCTGTCGTAGTCGATAGCGGCGATCTCGTCATATTCGTCCTGGAGCAGCGCTGGATGGTTAACGATGGTCAAAGCGAGCACGCTTTCGCGAAGGCTCGGAATATCCTGATGACCCTTGATCATGGCTGAGCGCTGCAAGCGATCGGATGCGGTCGTCGCCACCGCGGCCCCAGCACGTGCCTGTCCGCCACGACCTGCAAAGTTGCGGCCATTGCCGTCGCGGGAAAAACCACGCCCCTGCTGGCCACCGGTCCGCTGGAATTGCGGCCGGAAGAGCCCGTTCAGCCGCTCGCGCATATTCTGCTGATAATGGCGGCGCACATCTTCGTCGCCGATGACGGAAACAATGCGCCGCAGCCGCGCTTCCAGCTCCGCCCGCGCCTCCGGCGTCTCGAAGGTGCCGCTGCCGGCCTCCCTCGCCCAGATGAGGTCAGCAAGAGGCTTTGCCTGCGCCAGCACCTTATCGAACGGCGCGCGTCCATCCTGCCGCACGAGATCGTCTGGGTCCTTGCCATCGGGCAGCAGGGCAAAGCGTACGGTCCGGTTCGGCTTGATGTGCGGCAGCGCCAGATCGGCGGCACGATTGGCAGCGCGGATACCGGCGCCGTCACCGTCGAAGCAGAGCACCGGCTCCGGCGTCATCTTCCAGAGGAGATCGAGCTGGCTCTCTGTCAGGGCCGTGCCGAGCGGCGCAACCGCATTCTCGACGCCGGCCTGATGCAGCGCGATGACATCCATATAGCCTTCGACCGCGATGATGGTGCCGGCGCCATCGGCCCCTTGGGCGGCGCGGCGGGCGCGAGTGAAATTATAGAGCATATTGCCCTTGTGGAAGAGCTCGGTCTCGTTGGAATTCAGGTATTTCGCCGGCGCATCCGGCGACATGGCACGCCCGCCGAAGGCGATCACCCTTTCTCGTGACGACAGGATCGGAAACATGATGCGATCGCGGAAGCGATCGTAGGAGACCGGTACATTCTCATGAACAACGAGGCCGCAGGCCTCCATCTGCTCCTTCAGCACGCCCTTGCTTGCGAGATGTTCCTTCAACGCATTGCGGCTATCCGGCGAATAGCCCAAGCGGAAGGTCTCGATGGTGCGGCCGCTGAGCCCACGGTCGCGCAGATAGGCCCGCGCTTTCGCGCCATTGGCGGTCTGAAGCTGGTCTTGAAAGAACTGAGCCGCCATCTCCATGACGTCGAGAAGCGACGTGCGCTCCTTCTCCCTCTTGGCCTCCATCGGATCGGCAACGGGCATCGGAACGCCGGCCATGTCGGCAATCTGCTGCACTGCCTCCGGAAAGCTCAAGCCCTCCAGCTCGGTCAGAAAGCGGAAGTGATCGCCGGTCACGCCACAGCCGAAACAATGGTAGCGTCCCTTGCGATCCTCGCAGTGGAAGCTCGGCGATTTCTCACCGTGGAAGGGGCAGCAGGCCCAATAATCCCCGCGCGGCACGTTGGTTTTGCGCCTGTCCCAGGTCACACGACGGCCGATCACGTCCGAAATCAAAACGCGGTCGCGAATCTCGTCGAGAAACGTATTGGAAAATCGCATGGCTACCTCTGGCTCACTCCATATAAACAGGAATGTCGGGCATTGCCACGACGACGGAACCTCCTCCCACGGTATTCACAGCTCCCTGTGCATGATCGCGATGCCACCTATCCGATCACAACTCCGTGAACATTGCCGCGAACCGGTCCGCACCAGCATCGAAATTCGGCGCCTTATTCAGCCCATTGGCTGCGCGGCGATACCGCCTTCACAAGGAAGGCGCAGACTCATCCGGGATAATTGGAGTAACTGCTTCGTGCATAAAAATCCGCAAGAAAGCAAAGGCTTGCACAGCCATGGGTCGATAGCCACGAAAGAAACCAACCGTCATGACAATCAATGGATGCAGAGCGGATGCTGTCGGGCGACACGATCTGACGGCACATTTGCGGCACGATTTGTAGCCAAACATTATTTTTTTGTAATTTGATTGTTGGTGTGCACCGCAATAGCGTTCTTCTCACGGGGCGAGACAAGCCGGCGAAGAAACTCCTTCGTGACGCGACATGCCGAGACGCCCCGACGAACGGGAAGCCGCCAGGTACAAGGCTTTCAGTTTAGGAGAGGAAATGCGCATTCTTATCGTACCATTGGCTGCCGCAGCCATGTTCGCCACTGCTACCTACAGCTCGGCGACGATGACCAGCGGCGCTGGCGAAAAGAATGTGCTCTATGCCGGTGCGGGATATCAGCTGCCGGCGGATATGAGGGTCCCTGCTCTTACGGCAGGCGTAAAGGTTCAAATGTCCGAATTCCCGGCTCAGGCGCTGGCTCTGCCCCAGGAAATCCGGATTATCAGATAAGTTCACCAGATACTCAGGCGGGGCACCATCCCTACCCCCGGCGCCGCCCCACCTGAGTGCCTTTGCAATAGACGTTTGATTTTTGGGCCCCACCCTGCGTCATCAAACGTCTGCAAAGCGCAAGAAGGCAGGAGCTCCCCCAGCTCCTGCCTTCTCTAATTTTACGGCCGTCCCAAATTCCATGACTGCAGGACCGACAGACATAGATGCGCAACGCCTTAACTCCGTCGGCGCAAGTATCTTGACGCAGCGGCCCCGATGGATATCTTTTATTATCTAAGCATATGCGATCATAGTAATTATCTCTTCAGAAAATTTGAATTTTTTGCTCAGTTCATCGGAGACGGCGCATGTCTTTATCCGCAAAGGAACTCGCTCAAGACCCTGATTTTTTTACAGAGATCCTCGGCTATACACGCGAGATTATATCGACTTATGGTGAAAATCAGGACGCATGCTCTGTTTTTGCCTCTCAACAGCGCTGGTTGATGGCGCTTGCCGGTTTTGCCCTATATTGCGGCGGTATCGACGGAGAACCGCCTGGCATCCACGCCAATCGCTTTGTCACCTATGTCGTTGAACACGAAATCGCCAGCCACAACACCGCGCTCAGCTTCATTCAGGAAATGGTGGCACTGGGTTTCCTGCGTTACCTGCCGGTTGCAGCGGATCGACGGACACGGCCGATGGAGCCGACCGAAGAGGCAGTAAAGCAGCTGGCAAAGTGGGTCAGCCTTCATCTTTGCGTGCTAGATCGCCGGGACGGCGGCAAACGCAACGCGCTGTTTGCCAAGCGACCCGAGCTCATCAGCGTGCTGCAGCCGGCAATTTCCGTCGGCCTCATAGAGAGCGACGATCTGCGTCATCCAGGGAGAACATGCAATCTCTTCACCTGGGCGAATTCCGGCGGCATAATCATGGACTACCTGATCTCCCGTGTCGGGATGGTTAATCCGGCAACGCAGAAAGCGATCGTCGGGCGCGTCGCCTTCAGCGATATCTGCCACCGCTTCCATATTTCCAGAACGCACGCAAAGCGACTCATGAACAGGGCCGTCACAATGCAAAGCGTCGGATGGACGGGGTCGCCGGGGCGAAGCCAGCTCTGGCTCTCCGGCGGCTTCATCCAGGAATATCGCAACTTCCAGGCTGAGAAGTTCACCATCATCGAAGCTGCGTGGGAAAGCACCCTCGGCCTGCGGCAGCGCCGCACGCCGGGGACAAGGCAAGCCTTTACTTCAGCAGTTCCTTCAAGATAGCCGAAGCCTTGGCGAAGTCCATCTGACCGGCATAGCGCTCGCGCAGCGTGGCCACGCACTTGCCCATATCCTTCAGACCCTGCGCGCCAAGCTCCGCCACGATCGCGACGCAAATCTCGCGCACCTTTTCTTCGGAGAGCTGCTCGGGCATGAAGCCCTGGATAACGGCAATCTCCTGGCGCTCCTTGTCGGCCAGCTCGGGCCGGCCTCCATCGATGTAGATTTTCACCGATTCCTCGCGTTGCTTGATCATCTTGGCGAGCAGCTGCAGGATCTCGTCCTCACTCGCCTGCTCCTTGCCAAGACCGCGATTGGCGATGTCCTTGTCCTTGATGGCTGCAAGGATCAGGCGCAGGGTCGAGAGCTTCGCCGTATCCTTTGCTTTCATGGCGTCCTTCTGGGCGTTGGAAAGGGTCTCGCGGATCATGTCTGTACTCCTTGAAGCAGGCGGCCGCCGATCGATCGGCCTCTTATCCCATATCGCCTGTCTCTTAGACCATCAGCGACAATCATTGCAATTGGGTCAAACCGGCAGAAACGGCGCGAATTCCTTGACAGGAAAGCAAAACCGCGCATTGACCGGCTCGCCTTGTTTAGCTATGTCCATCACCTGCACATAAGCTCGATAGGAAGATCTCAAGCCGCGACAAGCGTCGCCGGCTGTACCTTGCTACAAACATGGCGAAGCCGACGGTCTCTTCAAGGCCGTACTCGACGCCGGAAACGGGATGACTATGACCGCTACAGCCCCATGGACCACTGAAAAGCCGACTGCTCTTCTCGTTCTTGCCGATGGCACCGTGATCGAAGGCAAGGGCATCGGCGCGACCGGCAAGGTCCAAGCCGAAGTCTGCTTCAATACAGCGCTGACGGGTTATGAGGAGATCCTGACCGACCCCTCCTATCTCGGCCAAATCGTCACCTTCACCTTCCCCCATATCGGCAATGTCGGCACGAACGATGAAGATATCGAAGACTTGACGCCGGCCGCCCGTCATGGCGCCGTCGGCGTCATCTTCAAGGCCGATATCACCGATCCCTCGAACTACCGCGCCGCCAAGCATCTCGATCAATGGCTGAAGGGACGCGGCATCATCGGTCTCTGCGGCATCGACACGCGGGCGCTGACTGCCTGGATCCGCGAAAACGGCATGCCGAACGGCGTGATCGCCCATGATGTCAACGGCGTCTTCGATATCGAGCAGCTGAAGGCGGATGCCAAGGCTTGGAGCGGCCTCGAAGGTCTCGACCTCGCCAAGGTCGCCTCCTCCGGCCAGTCTTCGCAGTGGTCGCAGACACCATGGGTCTGGAACGAAGGCTATGGCGAACTCGGCGCCACCGAGGCCAAATACCACGTCGTCTGCCTTGATTACGGCGTCAAGCGCAACATCCTGCGCCTGTTCGCTGGCCTCGATTGCAAGGTCACGGTCTTGCCGGCAACGGCTTCGACGGATGAAGTCCTCGGCCTCAAGCCCGATGGCATCTTCCTCTCCAACGGCCCTGGCGATCCGGCTGCGACTGGCGAATATGCCGTGCCTGTCATCAAGGATCTGCTGAAAACCGAAATCCCGCTCTTCGGTATCTGCCTTGGCCATCAAATGCTCGGCCTCGCGCTCGGTGCCAGGACGGCGAAGATGCATCAGGGCCATCACGGCGCCAACCACCCGGTCAAGGACCACACGACCGGCAAGGTCGAGATCGTCTCGATGAATCACGGCTTTGCCGTCGACTCGAACTCGCTGCCGGAAGGCGTTGAGGAGACTCACGTTTCGCTCTTCGACGGCAGCAATTGCGGCCTGCGCGTCGCCGGCAAACCGGTCTTCTCGGTTCAGCATCACCCGGAAGCATCCCCCGGCCCGCAGGACAGCCACTATCTCTTCCGTCGCTTCATCAATCTTGTGCGCGAAAAGAAGGGCGAAGCGGCCCTGGCGGAACGTGCCTGATAACACCAATCACCTGATCACATGAAGAAAGCCCCGGATTGGCGATCAATCCGAGGCTTTCCTTTGTGCTTCAAGTTGGGAGGTCTTTTCGTCACATTGGGCTCAGGCATCCTGAAACTCACGCCTGCAGACGGCGCTGCTTGACCACCTCAAGCTCGCTCATCAATATTTCCTCGAGAAACTCGAAATCCGACTGCCCGAATTCGACCAGGCCGAATCTCAGCTTATAGCCCCAATTCTTGTCCTGCGTGAAATCGAGCCAGCCCAGGAGCGGACGAAGCGGCTGTTCGGGCGCGTCAAGCCAATCAACATCCTTGCGGTAGGCCTTTCCGCAACCCATTTCGGCGAGATAAGGCTCGCCTTCACGGACAAAGCCGATGGCGGTAAAGCTCTGAAAGCCATCCCTCTCACCCATTTTGACGGATGGCGAGTAGTAAACGATGCCGTCGCCCGGCTTGATCCGCATCAAGGGCGCTCGCTTGCCATGGTTCACCTGCATGAAGCCTTGCTTGCGCCCGATACGCACATGCTCGGCACTGGCCACTGCCAGCCAGTAAGACTTCTGCGCCGGCTCTGGTTGCCGGGACGATGTATTCGCGTGCGGGAGGAGGCGTACAGCCCCCCGATTGATCTGGTCTTCCCGCGGGAAAAGCGCGGCATCACTACGATTGCTTGCCTTGAATATCATGGTCGTCTCCCGTCTCTGGTATGAGACCGTTATAGACGATCATGCTGTCAATTTTTGTCAGCAGTCTTGCGAGCTGGCAATGAACTTTTTGCGTCAGCCAGCGGCCTTTTCGGAACGCACCAGAATGTAAAAACGCGTGCAGAGCATCGCAGCCGCCGAACCCAGGCCAAGCAAGAAGCCGAACCATATGCCTATACCGCCGAAACTGAGCGGAAACGCCAGCAGCCAGGCGAGGAAGAAGCCGATAGGCCAATAGGCGATCAGCGCCATGACCATCGGCACACGCGCGTCTTTCAGCCCGCGCAGCAGACCGCTCGCAATCGCTTGCAGACCGTCGACGAGCTGGAACAGCCCGGCCACCACGATCAGCGGTGCGGCAAAGGCAAGGACCTCAGGCGCCTCGGCCGAATGGACGTCAAGGAACCAGCTTGCGAGCCAGGATGGTATAGTCGCAAACAGGATACTGCCGCAAAGCGCGATGCAGCTCGAAACGACGAGCACGACGATAGCCGCACGCTTGAGACCGAGATGATCGCCCTGACCGTGGGCGACACCGACGCGCACGGTCGCCGCCTGGCTGAGGCCCAGCGGGATCATGAAAGCAATGGATGCCCATTGCAGTGCAATACCGTGAGCAGCAAGCTCGATGGTACCGATTTGGCCCATTAGCAGCGATGCTGCCGTGAATAGGCTGACCTCAGCCAGAACCGTCACACCGATCGGAAAGCCGAGCCGGATGACATCCCACAAAGCATGCCAGTCGGGCCGCCAGAATCGGGCGAATACCTCATAACGCCTCGTTTCCTGGTGAGCCTGCACATAACCGAGAATGAAAAGGAAACCAGCCGTCTGTACGGCGACCGAGACAATGGCGGCGCCATGCAGGCCCATTGCCGGCAGGCCGAAATGACCGAGCACCAGGACATAGGCCAGCACGGCATTCATCACCAGCATGGCAATGGTCACCTTCAGGATGATGCCGGCGCGGCCAATGGCGCTTACCAGCGCCCGGATGACATTGTAGAGCAAGCCCGGCAACACTGCGAAGTGGCCGATGTCGATATAGCCGCTGGCGAGCTTCGCAACATCGGGCTTTTGTCCGGCCGCGAGCAGAATCTCTTCGGAATAGAAGAAGGCCGGCTGCGCCACCAGCCAATAGGCCGTGACGACCCAAAGACCCATGCGCAAGGCCCGCCGCACAGAGGCAACGTCGCCCTTGCCATAGGCTTGGGCCACTAACGGTACGACCGCAATGGAGAAGCCGGAACCGAAAATCAGGATCGTGAACAAAAACTGCGCGGAAAGCACCATCGCCGCCAGCTGCTCGGCGCCGAGCCGTCCGACGATCATGACGTCCGTGGTATTGATCCCGAGCTGCGCCAGTTGCGCGCCGATCAGCGGTATGCCCAGCGCAAGCGTTGCGCGGACATGTGCAGACCACGAATTATCATTGTCATGCGCGAACGAGTGCGCAGGTGCCGGGATATCCATAACGAAGACTCGATCTTTAGAATCGCGCGAACCGCCCTACCAAAGGGTGCGCGAGCCCGCCGCATTAACGCAACTTAGCTCAAAAAGCCAGCAGGCAAGCCCACGATGCTAAAGAATTCATCATGGCATCAAAATATCTGATGAATTTTTAGGCCGCCTCGCCGGCTTGCGACTGTGCCACTGCTTTCGGCTCCGTCTTGCGGACCTTCGTCACAAGCACCACAAGCCCGGCGACCACCAGGATTGCGCTCATGATGAAGGGCGCACCAGCAAAGACGACGGGTGCGGTTGGAGCGGTATAATCCTGGAACAAATATGGAAACAGCACCGGCCCGACGATGGCCGTAATACTCGTCAGGCTGCCGAGCGCTCCCTGTAATTCGCCTTGTGCGGAAGGCGGAACCTTGCTGGCAGCAATGGAGCGAAGCGGCGCATCCGCGACGTTTTCGATGACCGTCAGGATGATAACTGCGTAAACCATCCAGCCTTGCCATGAAAAGGCGTAGCCGATCAGGCCGAGACAGGAAAACACCATTCCGAGCACTGCGGTCTTCCACTCGCCGAGCACAGGCACCAGCCGTGGCAGTACCAAGCCCATGGCGACGGCGGCACCGATCCCATAGACAGCGAGTGAGAAGCCGATCTGTCCCTCGCTCCAGTCATAGCGATAGGAGGTGACGAAAGCCCAGACCGCCGGATAAACGCCGTGCGCCAGCCAATTCAGAAACATCACGACGCAGACCCAGCCGGTTCCCTGGTAACGCCGCATCTGCCTCAGCGCGCCGAAGGGATTGGCCCGCGCGATCTCGAAGGGTCGGCGATGCTTGGCATCCAGCGTTTCCGGCAGCAGGAAATAGG
>JBCNPI010000011.1:0-51713 GCA_039593415.1 Rhizobium sp.
CGGGCTTTCTGAAACCGCCACTGTCCCTCTCGCTGGTAATGGACACCCGTCACAAGGCCTTCCCCGTTGTGCTCGATCTTGCCCACCATGGCGAGATCGCGAATCTCCGCGCCTGCCTGCAGCGCACGCGGAAGCCATGTTACCAGCACGCTCTGTTTGGCATTGGTGGAGCAGCCGAGCACGCACATGCCGCGGTAGACGCAGGGATGCGCCAGGCCGCGGGGCGCCGACAAGGTTGCCAAGGGCGTCGGCGTCCACTTGATCCCCATTGCCTCGGCGCTTTTCGCCAGGACAAGCGCAGCGGCATTCAATTCATGCGGCCGATACGGATAACGCGGGCGAGGAGGTCCCCACGGATAGAAAACCGGTCCTGAAATTCCAAGGGTGACTTCGACCTCTCGGTAATAGCGCCACATTTCGCGCCAATCCAAAGGCCAGTCGGCGCCGTAGCCAAGCAGGCTGCGCGACTTGAACCATTCGGGGCGAAAGCGAAGAGAGACCATTGCGAAATGCACGGTCGAGCCACCGACCGCCTTGCCGGAATTGTTTGCGCCGAGTTGCAGAGGCGTCTCGCCTTCCACAATGCGCTCATCTGTCCAGTATAGTTTCGATTGATGGGCTTCGTCGGACGCGAAATCCTCGAGCGGCCGAAAGTAGGGTCCGGCGTCGAAAGCGACGACCGAGAAGCCATATTCCGCCAGCTTGCAGGCAAGCGTCCCGCCGCCCGCGCCCGTTCCGACAATTGCGAAGTCGACCGGTTCGTTATCGCGATATTCGCGCATCGGCGTCCATGCACCTGGGCGAAAGACGTCGGGCGCCCGCCCGTCTTTTGCGCGCGGGGTGTTGGTCGGACTATCTGACATCGGCATTTTTCCGGACTGCCTTGTCGTTGCGCCCCGGTTCTGCTTCGAAAGCTTCCCAGGGATCACGCCGATCGAAGCCCAACCGCACATAGCCTCGCGGGCTTGCCGGCCCGCCGAAGCCAATCTCGTTCCAGGAGGCGGGAAATGCATAGTAGATCGACACGATGTCGTGCAGGACGCGTTTTTTGAAGAAGACCGCGGAGGGTAGACCCGACCAGAGCGGCGAACGAACGTTCCCCGCAGAAACCGCTATGAGTATCATGTTCTGTTCGTCGTCATCGAGTTCTGAGAATGAACGGCCTTTTCGCAGGCGTGCTTCGTGATCAATTGCTGTCAGGCCGAGGGACCAAGCCAGCGGGGCTGCCGGCAGACGCGCGTCGCGGTAGCCCTCGGACAGCCCCTCGAGCAGTTTCCGATCGAGAATGGCCTCGATCGGCACAGGCTCGGCGCGGCCGGCGTTTTGAGGAATAATGCGCCTGCAAAGAGCTTGCAGAACGAGCCAGGCTTCGGGTGACAAGAAGCTATGTGCGTTGCGATCCGTCGCGAGCCTCTCGCAGATAACCTGCCGTGTCCTGTCATTCCATGATGGCCCATTTTTCTTGTTAAGGACATCGTAGCCCGGGAACTTGTTAGTCAAGATCTCGCTCCATTTCCAACAGTGTAAGGGCTGCAAGACCTGCTATGGCGAGACCGGTAAAGCTCGGAGGCGCGGGGATGGGCGGTCCGTTCAGAAGGTTCTGCGACCAATTGCGCCAGCCGCCCATATTCCGGGAAACGCCATAGGCATGGAACCCGGCTCCCGCGATGCCCAGGACCGATGTCAGTCTCAGCATTTGCCGCGCAAGCGCGATGAGCCACTTGCGTGATGTGACAAGACAGCCGGCAAGGGTCGCCGCCGTCGCAGGCGGGATTGTCACCGGGAGATACATTGCGGGATTTTGAAAGGCACCCCTGAAGTGGAGAAGAGAGACTTCTGCGATCGTGCCGCCCAGGCCAAGGCAGCATCCAGCCGTCAAGAGCTTGCCTGCCGGACGCTTTAGCAGCAAGGGCAACCGGTCCCGTTTCGTCTCGCGCACGCCCTCTGCAGCGCGACCAAGACAACCGGCAAGCACGAGAGCCACGGGCGCGCCGATTGGCGCGGCATAGAAAAGGTTGAGCCATGATAGCCCTCCCGGCCGCTTGAAAACATTGAACGTGTGGAAGCCAAGCCCCGCAAGTCCGACGCCGCCGCCCAATGCATATATGGCATCTCGAATAAAGTGTCGCCTCGGCTTGAGATCGGCGATACCGATCAGGCTCGCGACAAGCGTTAGCGAAGAGACCGCAAGCGGCGCATACATGGCGCGGTTGCGAAAGCCACCCCTATAGTGTTCGACAGCACTGTCGGCCAGCACGGAAAATGCGAGCACCGCGGCGGCACCGTTAAGCTTTCGCGCCGCTGGAACGACCCTTGCCTGCAGACCTGCTTGTCTTTGCGGTTCCGTCTGTTTTCGAAGCTCGCTCATCGAGCGAGCGTATTCATCGACAATGTCGGAGAGCGCTCCTGCGGGGTCGGGATGCCGCATCAGCAAGGCCATCTGTGATCGCATGAGTTAATGCACCCTAAAGCGTTCTGCGTCAGAAAACTTGAATTCGAGGCCAAGGCCGGGGCGTGACGGATCGACCTGGATCGCGCCATCGCAGATCTCTGGCGCCCCATCGAACAGTATCTGTTCAATCCTGACGTGGTCGTGAAACCATTCCAGGTGACGCAATCGCGCAACCGCACAGGCAACGTGGCGATGGGCTGATGGGGCGCAGTGCCCGGACAGATCGACATGGAACGCTTCGGCCAGCGTTGCAATCTTCATGAAGCCGGTAATGCCACCGCAGCGGGTGGCGTCAGCTTGGAGGACGTCCACGCTCTGCGCCTCCAACAGACGGCGAGCATCGTCAAGCGTGTAGATGTATTCGCCCGCCGCCAGTTCCATCGACGGGGGAAGATGCTCCCGCACGAAGCGCAGCCCTGCCTCGCTGTCCGACGTCACCGGTTCCTCAAACCAGCGAATGTCGGCATCTTGCACGGCAGCGGCGAACCGGATGGCCGCGCCCGGGCTAAAAGCTCCATTGGCGTCGATGAAGAGCTCAGCTGATCCGCAGGCATTCTTTGCGGCTGCGATGCGACCACGATCCCGATGTGGCTCGGCTCCGATCTTCATCTTGACCGATTTGCAGCCTTGGCGAACCCATTCCGACAGCTGGTCGCTCAAGCGCACATCGTCATAGGTCGTGAAGCCTCCGCTGCCGTAGACCGGAACTAGCCGGCGTGGACCACCGAGGAGAACAGCGACGGGAGTGTCAAGCAGTTTTGCCTTCAGGTCCCAAAGCGCAATATCGATGGCCGATAGGGCCGTGGCGGCGATACCCGAGCGTCCGAAATTACGAATCTTTGCCTCGATAGCCCAATTTATCCCGGCCAGATCATCGGAAGAGGACCCGACGATCACATGTTGCAGCGCGGCTACGATGCTGACCGCGGCTGCGTCGCAATAGGTATAACCCACGCCTCTTTGCGTGTCGGCCTGAATGCATATCACCACCAAGCCGGTGGAATTCCATTGCAACGTGCCGTCCCCCTCCAGCGCATCTGTCGGAATCTTGTAAGCGAAACATTCGATTCCACTGATGACAGGTAGAGACATCATGGCTGGTCGTCTCCAGACAGCCAGTTGGCAAACAGTTGTCTGAAAGTGCCTTTGACAATGCCTGCTTCGTGCGGGTCCCCCTTCATCAACGCGCTGCTGATATGCTGCATCTGTTCAAAGGAAATGTGCGGCGGGAGGGGCGGCACCTCGGGATCGGTCTTGATCTCCAGAACGACCGGCCGGTCGCAAAGCAATGCATCCTCCCAGGCCTGCCCGACGTCTTCCGATCGGTCGACGTAAATACCCTTCAGTCCGATCATCTCCGCGAAGCGATGGTAGGGGACGTTCGGGATTTTCTGAGAGGCGTCGAACTTCGGGTCTCCCTCCATGACACGTTGTTCCCAGGTCACCTGATTCAGGTCCTCATTGTTGAAAACGCAAATAACGAAACAGGGGCTTGACCATTCCTTCCAATATTTCGCAACTGTGATGAGCTCGGCCATATTGTTCATCTGCATCGCGCCGTCGCCGACCAACCCAATTACCGGACGGCCCGGATGTGCAAACTTGGCGGCGATCGCGTAAGGGACGGCGGCACCCATGGAGGCCAAGCCGCCTGAAAGCGATGCCATCATTCCGCGCTTCATCTTCAGATCGCGGGCATACCAGTTCGCGCAGGAGCCCGAATCGCTGGTGACGATGACGTGATCAGGCAACCGCGACGACAATTCCCAGGCAACACGCTGAGGATTGACGGGGCTGGCCTCAGCCAATGCACGCCCTTCGAGGGTTTTCCACCATTCACCGACGTTTTTGGCGATCTCCTGACGCCAGGCATCGTCCTTCTGCGAAAGGAGCGGCAGAAGTGCCTTGAGGGTCTCTGCCGCGTCACCAACGAGGCCGACATCGACCGGATATCGCAGCGAAAGCATGCTGGGTGCTATGTCAATCTGAACCGCTTTTGCCTGGCCTTCTTCCGGCAGGAATTCGGAATAGGGGAAACCCGAACCGATTATCAGCAGCGTATCGCAGTCGGCCATGAGGTCCCATGAAGGCTTCGTGCCGAGAAGTCCGATCGATCCCGTGACCCATGGCAGGTCGTCAGGCAGGGCAGCCTTGCCAAGCAACGCTTTGGCAGCCCCGGCGCCCAGGCGATCGGCGACGGCGATGACTTCGCTTGTTGCATGGAGCGCACCGGCGCCCACCAGAATTGCGCATTTCTTGCCTTGGTTGAGAATGTCGGCTGCGGCCCTCAGGTCGTCGGTATGGGGCACAACGCGCGCCGGCCTGAAGCCAACGCCGGAATGCACGGTACCATGCTTGCGCGGCGGCTCCTGGTAAGGCATCTCCTGAAGGTCGTTGGGCAGAATGATTGCGGTCACGGTCTTGTTCGCCAGCGCAATGCGCGCGGCGCGATCGACCAAATGACGCACCTGCGCCGGCAGCGAGGCCTGGTGAACGAAATCGCCGGCCACATCCTTGAACAACGAGGCAAGATCGACTTCTTGCTGGTAATGACCGCCAATCGCGCGCCGAGCCTGCTGGCCGACAATAGCAAGAACCGGTTGATGATCCAGGCGGGCATCGTAAAGACCGGTGACCAGATGAGCAGCTCCGGGGCCCGAAGTCGCAATACATACCCCGAGCTTTCCGGTGAACTTGGCATAAGCAGATGCCATGAACGCCGCCATTTCTTCGTGGCGCGCCTGGACGAATGAAATCTTCTCTTTCGCCCTGTTCAGAGCCCCGAAGACGCCATTAATGCCATCACCCGGATATCCGAATATGCGCCGAACATCCCACTGATGAAGGCGCTCAACAAGGAAATCGCCAACAGTCATCGCCATTTTGTTCTCCTCAAAGGATATCACCGCTCTCGTCGAACACACGGCAGGTCGGAAATGTTCCCGATTTGCCGACGTGCAATGAGGCGCGCGAGCGCAGAAGGGCTACATCGTCGGTCTGGGTGGCCGTCCGCTTGATTTGCTGATCGCAAGTGGATGGGTGCGACCGCCATCGAAGCGCAGGGCGAGGCGCGACGTCAATTCGACCCACTTTTCCCGTCCGACAACATGGCGTGACCATCAATCGTCTTTGCCGTCCACCTCATTTTCTTTTTCCTCCCGCGATGTGTGGCGTCTCAACATCGAGGGCGGCAGAAAGCGCGGTTGCCAGCATGTCCCTGTCCGACGCATGAAGCGCATGCATCCCTGGAAGCTTACCGGCTGCGCATTTTCTTGATGGAGATGGACGCCAGTCCGATCGCAAAGGTCAGTCCGGCGAGAACCCATTTGCGATGCGTTGTGATAAAAAGCTGCCCGCTGAATTGTCGCGCGATCGAATCGAAGCGACCATGGGCACCATGATCGCCACCCACCGGTTGCCAAAGATTGTCACGCCGGCCGGGCTCCACGAATTGGCTATCCTGCTGCGCTTTAAATCCCGTCCGGCCGAGATAGCGATCGAGAACTGGCGAGGCGATTCGGTCCCCCCAAACGGCTTGAAGGGTCGGAAAGCCGACCATGATCTGCTTTCTTCCGGCATAAGCCGCGAAATAGATCGCTGCTGCGGCAACTTCCGGCTGATAGGGCGGACTTGCCGGCTTCGGTTTCATCGGGAGATTGGTCTTGATCCAGTCGAACTGCGGTGTGTTGACGCCCGGCAATTGGACCATGGTGACATTGATCCTGCTGCCGAGGTGCGACAGCTCCGAGCGGACGGAGTCCTGAAATCCCTGAATTGCATGTTTGGCGCCGCAATAGGCGGCCTGAAGCGGGATGCCACGATAGGCGAGGGCAGAACCTGTGAGAATAATCGACCCGCGATTGCGCGGCAGCATCCTCTTGAGTGCCGCACGCGTGCCGTTGACCTGTCCGAGATATGTGACGTCGGTCACCCGCCTATAATCATCCGGATCGGTGTCGATGAAGGTCGACACGATACCTGCAAATGCGACATTGATCCAGATATCGATCGGCCCGAGCGTGTTCTCGACTTCATCGGCCGCAGCTTCTATTGCCGCATGATCCGAAACATCGCAGGGCAGCACGATCGCGTGGCCGCCGGCTCGCTCCACCTCTTCAGCCGCGGCCCGCAAGCCCTCTTCGCCACGAGCGATGAGGGCAATTCGCGCCCGATGACGCGCAAAACTGCGCACGACTGCACGCCCAACGCCGGCCGACGCCCCTGTAATGACAACGACAGGAACAGATGATTGCGTTTTCATAGGCTGCTCGCCTTTGTCTCCATGCTATGCTCTTAACCGCGATGTCTGGGAACGGTTCCGTGGCATGGCGAAGCCGAGCGCGCAAACACGAACATCTAGACCGTCGTGGCCCAGGCGGGGCGCGACTGGAAACAAAGTAAGTCGCCGGCCGCAAGCCGGCTGCATACCGGCAGCAAAGACCCGATCGGCGTCGAGGCACTTGCTGCACACTGCCGCAATCCAAACTCTTCGAGCGACGATAACTGGCCTCGACCGCCCGCGTTTAAGACAATGCAAATTGCTCCGATTGGATCAGAACAGGTATCAAATGCATGAACCGCGCCGGCGACGCCGATGTTCTTAGCGGATATTTTTGCTGCTTGCCTCTATCATGGGCAGTTTGAAGTAGTAGCCGGATTGGCAGCTTGGTCCTGTTTCATCGTCGTGGTGTTTTTTGATGTCGACATTCCATTGCAGTCGCTGGCCTTGCCGCCATCACTGCTGGCGCCGCTGCCACTCGTGCCATTGCTATTGGAAGTGCCGGCACCCGAACCGCTATTTGTCGCTGCGCCATTCGTGCTGCCGCCGGAGCCGGAAGTCGAATTTGTCGACGTTCCTGAATTGGTTCCTGTGTTCGAACCAGATCCACTGCTGCTACCGGATTGCTGTGCGAATGCCGATGATGCAAGGCCGATGGACAGAAATGATACTGCGAGAACTTTCATAAACATGGTTCTTCTCCGAGCTGTCTTGTGTTGACCGCCTCCGAACAAAAATGAATTTGGCTTGTTCCCAAGAATCTCTTTGACCAGCTGCCATCACATTCAATCTGATGTGATCAGCATCAGACGACGGATGCAGGCAACTGATACGAAACTCGCCGCCGCGCAACCTGAATCCTACGGGAAATTGGATCGTTCCAGCTTCCTCCAGCGCATGCCTTCTCATGTCCTCGAATTCTTTTCAAAATTTTTCATATGCAAGATCAGCGGGATAAATATTCTTTGCCATTCTCGGCGGCGAATTTCGAACAATTCGTACTTGCCAATTTGGAACGTTCCAATTAAAAGCTCCGATATGGCTGCGCCATGGGAGGATCTTATGACAAAGGGGCGGGTAACCGTCATCGATATTGCGAAGGCTGCGGGCGTTTCGAAGTCGACAGTCTCGCTAGTCCTGCAAGGCTCTCCGCTGGTCAATGACGGCACGAGAGCAAAGGTCAACGCCGTGATGCGTGAGCTCGGCTACGTCTATAATCGCGGCGCCGCCAATCTCAGGCAGTCTGGATCGAAGTCGAAGATCATCGGAGTCGTCGTTAACGACCTGACGAACGGCTTCTTCGCCGAATTGGCGGTGGGCGTAGACATGGTCGTGCAGTCCGCCGGATTCGTTCAGTTCCTGTCAAACACAAGCGAGAACCTCGATCGCCAGCGGGAGGTCATCGCGTCCATGCGCGAGCATGGCATCTCTGGGCTCATCCTCTCACCAGCGCGCGCAACGGAGGCCGCCGACCTGAAGCCGCTCGTGGCTGCCGGCATTCCGGTTGTTGTCGCCGTTAGAAATGTGCCGGGAGCAAAGGCTTCGTCGGTTGTTTCGGACAATCGCGAAGGCATCTTCATAGGCGTACAACACCTGGTATCCCTCGGTCACCGCCGCATTGCGTTTCTCGGCGGCTTCCGTGACACCGCAGTTTTCGACGAGCGTCTGGCCGGCTATCGCGCCGCTGCCGCCGCCTGCGGACTGGATTGCGACGAGGACCTCATCATCGATTCCCCGCCGTCGCGTGCGGGCGGAGCGGAAGCCATCGAGCGCGCGCTGTCGATCGGAGATAAGCCGACAGCCGCTGTCTGCTTCAACGACGCGCTCGCATTCGGCGTTTGCGACGGCCTTCGTGCAAGAGGGCTGGAGCCTGGCAGAGACTTCGCGGTCATCGGGTTCGACGACGTGATCGAGGCAAAAACCGCCGTTCCGGCTCTGACAACCATCTCGGTCGATCCTCAAGGAATAGGCCGTCGTGCCGCGCAGCTCCTTCTGAAACAGATCAGCGCCGGAAAGGCGGAAGCCGAAGCCATAGTCTCGTCGGTCCGCCTCGTTGTCCGCGAAAGTTGCGGTGCAATGAACCAACCCTTGCAGGAGAGGAAGCAGGTATGACCGTCAGTTGCGGACGAATAGAGGCAAGCACGAGCGCGCACGAGTGGGTGAGCGGTGCAATCGATAGTTCGGCGAAGCTATCGTGTCGGTCATGAGTTCAAGCGCCGGAATGGCGCGGCCGTGAAAGTTGAAACAGGACAGTAAACGAACATGAGCAAGCACATCACCCCGGCCGAAGCCGCAGCCCTCATTCCGGACGGTGCCGTCGTCTCCGTTTCGTCGTCGAGCGGTCTCGGCTGCCCCGACCTCATGTTGAAGGCGATTGGCGAGCGTTTCGACAGCACCGGCCATCCAAGGGATATCACGACGCTCCATCCGATCGCGGCAGGAGACATGAGCGGCATCAAGGGTGTCGACCACATCGCCAAGAAAGGCCTCCTCAAGAAGATCATCGGCGGTTCCTATCCATCGGGTCCATCCGGCGCGGAGCCGCCGCTGATATGGCAGATGATCACGAACAACGAGATTCCCGCCTACAATATTCCTTCCGGCATCATGTTCGATATCCACCGGGAAGCAGCCGCCAAGCGTCCGGGCGTTCTGACGAAAGTCGGCCTCGACACATTCGTCGATCCCAACCGCCAGGGCTGCGCCATGAACGATCGGGCGGCCGGTGAGCCCGTGGTTAAGCGGGTCTCCTTCGAGGGCGACGACTACCTATTCTTCCCGTCGATTGTGCCGCAAGTCGCCATCATCCGGGCAACGACCGCCGACGAGCGCGGCAACCTCACCTATGAGCATGAAGGCGCGTACCTCGGTGGCCTTGATCAGGCGCTCGCCGCCCGCAACAACGGCGGCATCGTCATAGCTCAGGTCAAGCGCATTACCAAGGAAGGCTCGCTCAAGCCACATGACGTGCGCGTGCCTGGCATGCTTGTCGACTATGTCATCGTCGATCCGGATCAGAAGCAGACGACGCAGACGCTCTACGATCCAGCGATCTCCGGAGAAATCTTCCGCCCACTCGACACCTTCCGGGTGCCGGAGTTCAATATCCAGAAGGTCATTGCCCGTCGTGTTGCGCAGGAGCTGCAGGTCGGAAGTTGCGTCAACCTTGGCTTCGGTATCTCGGCAAACGTGCCCCGCATTCTGATGGAAGAAGGTCTCCATGGCACGGTGACATGGGTTATCGAGCAGGGCGCCGTCGGTGGCGTTCCGCTTCTCGACTTCGCTTTCGGGTGTGCATCGAATGCCGATGCTTACATGCCTTCGCCGTATCAGTTTACCTATTTCCAGGGGGCAGGTTTCGACGCCTCGCTGCTTTCCTTCCTGGAAATCGGCAGGGACGGCTCGGTCAACGTATCCAAACTGTCCTTCCGGCCGCATGTCACCGCTGGCGCAGGCGGCTTCGTCGACATCACGGCGCGGGCGAAGAAGATCGTATTCTCCGGAATGTTCAACGCGGGTGCCAAGCTTGCGATCGCAGAAGGCAGGCTTGTGATCGAGAAGGAAGGCAAGCTCAAGAAGCTGGTCAACGAGGTCGAGCATGTCACCTTCTCGGGTAGACGGGCGATCGAACAGGGGCAGGACATCACCTATGTCACCGAGCGCTGCGTCATGAAACTGACGCCGCGAGGCATCGTGGTGACGGAGATCGCTCCGGGTATCGATCTCAAGGAACATATCCTCGACCAATCCGAATTTCCGCTGATCGTTTCCGAAGATCTCAAAGTCATGGACTCGAAGCTCTTTGCGCAAGCCAACATCGGCCTGTCGCTTCCGCAAAAGGGCGCCCGCGTTCTGGAGGGCACCTTCAATGGCTAGCGGTACGGTGAAGATCGACGTGGAAGGCCACATAGCGACAATGACGGTTTCGCGGCCTGAAAAGCTGAACGCACTCGATCTCGATATGCTGAAGGCCTTGTCCGATGCCGCAGACGACGTGGAAGCCAACTCAAAGGTTCGTGTCGCCATCCTGACCGGCGAGGGCAAGGGGTTCTCGGCCGGCGGCGACATCAAGGCCTGGGGTGGAATGCGACCCGAAGAGTTCGGTCATGCCTGGGTCCGTCATGGTCACCGCGTTTTCGAACGGCTCGCAACGCTTCGCGTCCCGCTTGTCGCAGCGCTCAACGGCCATGCACTTGGCGGCGGGCTCGAGCTTGCGGGCGTCGCCGACATTCGCATTGCGGAGGAGCAGATCAAGATCGGTCTTCCCGAGACTGGTCTTGGCATGGTTCCCGGCTGGTCCGGCACCCAGCGTCTGGTAAAACGCTTCGGTGCCCAGCTTGTGCGCCGAATGGCTCTTGGCGGAGAGCTATTCACTGCCGAGGAGGCATGTGCTTTCGGCATCGTCGATGCCGTCACAACGACAGGCAATGCCGCCAAGGCTGCCAAGGAATATGCGGCGCGTATCGCAGCGCGCGGTCCTGCCGCCCTCGAAGTCGTCAAACTCATGATCGCTTCCGCAAATGGCGAAGACAACGGGAGCGCAGTCGAGGCGCTGGGCTCGATCCTTGCTGCGAAGACGGGTGACCTAAAGGAAGGCGTTGCTTCCTTTACGCAGAAGCGCACCGCCCAGTTCAAAGGAGAATGGTAATGACGGTTCTGGTTGCTCCCAAGGCTCTCGCCGATAATAGGGCGCGCGATTTCAAGATGCTGATCGACGGCAAATGGGAGGCCGGCAGCACCCAGCCGCTGGAACGCCTGGCACCGAGCCACGGCGTCGTCGTCAGCCGCTATCCGAAGGGCATGAAGGCGGATGCCGAGCGGGCGATTGCCGCTGCACGTCAAGCTTTTGATCATGGACCCTGGCCCCGGATGACGGCGTCCGAACGATCTGCCGTTCTTCTGAAAGCCGCCGATCTGATCGCTGCGCGCTCCGAGGAGCTCGCCTATCTCGACGCCATCGAAGCCGGAAAGCCGATCTCTCAGGTTCGCGGCGAGATTGCTGGTTCTGTTGACATCTGGCGCTATGCCGCTGCACTCGCCCGCGACCTGCATGGCGAGAGCTATAACACTCTGGGCGATGGCACGTTGGGCGTCGTCCTTCGTGAAGCCATCGGCGTGGTGTCGATCATCACACCGTGGAATTTCCCGTTCCTGATCGTCGGTCAGAAGCTGCCTTTCGCCCTTGCTGCCGGCTGCACGGCGGTCGTCAAGCCTTCCGAACTCACCTCCGGATCGACGCTCCTGCTGGGTGAGATTCTGCAAGAGGCCGGCCTTCCGAACGGTGCAGTCAATATCGTCACGGGCACTGGAGCGGACGTGGGGGCCATCATGACAAAGCATCCGCATGTCGATATGGTGTCCTTCACCGGTTCGACGGGGGTGGGCAAGCTGACCATGACCAACGCTGCCCAGACATTGAAGAAGGTCTCGCTCGAGCTCGGCGGCAAGAACCCGCAGATCGTCTTCCCGGACGCGGATCTCGATGCCTTCATCGATGCTGCCGTATTCGGCGCTTACTTCAACGCAGGCGAATGCTGCAATGCCGGCTCCCGACTGATCCTGCACAAGAGCATCGCATCAGACGTCGTCAAGCGCATTGCCGAGCTGGCGCAGGACGTCAAGGTCGGTGATCCGCTCGATCCAAGCACCCAGGTCGGAGCCATCATCACGCCGCAGCACCTGGACAAGATCAATACCTATGTGACCGGCGCCAAGAGCAACGGCGCGCGGATCGCTCACGGTGGCGAAACCCTTGATTTCGGCATGGGGCAATTCATGGCCCCCGCCATTCTCGAAGCCGTGACCCCGGACATGGCGGTTGCACGCGAGGAAGTGTTCGGGCCGGTCCTTTCCGTTCTGACATTCGAAACAACCGCTGAAGCGATCGAGATCGCAAACTCCATCGACTACGGCCTTTCGGCTGGCGTGTGGAGCCGCGACTTCGACACATGCCTGACGATCGGCAGAAAGGTCCGCGCCGGGACAGTCTGGATGAACACCTTCATGGATGGTGCTTCGGAACTTCCTTTCGGCGGGTACAAGCAGTCCGGCCTCGGCCGCGAGCTGGGCCGCCATGCCGTCGAGGATTACACCGAAACCAAGACGCTCAACATGCATATCGGCGCCCGGACGAACTGGTGGATGCCGAAAAAGGGAACGCTGGCCTAGGCCGGCAACAGTACTACGCCCGAGGAGGGCGGGTGATCGGTGCGGGAATGGGTCCCGCACCTCAAACTTGCACTGGGAGGATTCAATGCGCAAGTTTCTGACATCTACTGCTGTGATCGCACTTGCATTTGCAGGTGCCACTGCTGTGGTACACGCCGCTGACGTGAAAGAAGTGCAGATGCTGCACTGGTGGACGTCGGGCGGTGAGGCTGCGGCACTCAATGTTCTGAAGCAGGACCTGGCCAAGGAAGGCTACGCCTGGAAGGACGTTCCGGTCGCGGGCGGTGGCGGCGACGCTGCGATGACCGCGCTGAAAGCGATGGTTGCTGCCGGCAATTATCCGACCGCCTCGCAGATGCTCGGCTACACCGTTCTCGACTATGCCCAGGCCGGGGTCATGGGTGACTTGACCGAAACCGCCAAGAAGGAAGGCTGGGACAAGTCCGTTCCAGCGGCGCTGCAGAAGTTTTCCGTATACAATGGCAAATGGGTCGCAGCCCCCGTCAATGTTCACTCGGTAAACTGGCTTTGGATCAACAAGGCCGTCATGGACAAGATCGGTGGCACGGAACCGAAGACGTTCGACGACCTAATCGCGCTTCTCGATAAGGCGAAGGCGGCGGGCGTCGTTCCGCTCGCTCTCGGTGGCCAGAACTGGCAGGAAGCGACGATGTTCGACTCGATCGTGGAGTCGACCGGCGGTCCCGAGTTCTACAAGAAGGCGATGAACGACCTCGACGAGGAGGCGCTGAAGTCGGACACGATGAAGAAATCGTTCGACAATCTCGCCAAGATCATCAAGTACGTCGATCCGAATTTCTCCGGCCGTGACTGGAATCTTGCTACCGCAATGGTCATCAAGGGCGATGCGCTCGTCCAGGTCATGGGCGACTGGGCCAAGGGGGAATTCGTTGCCGCCAAGAAGACCCCGAACAAGGACTTCCTGTGCTATCGCTTCCCCGGCACCGAAGGCAGCGTGATCTACAACTCCGATATGTTCGGCATGTTCAAGGTACCGGAGGATCGTAAGGCGGCGCAGGTTGCGCTTGCAACGGCAACTCTGTCGAAGAGCTTCCAGTCGGCCTTCAACGTCGTCAAGGGCTCGGTTCCGGCCCGCACCGACGTTCCCGACACCGACTTCGACGCCTGCGGCAAAAAGGGCATCGCCGACCTGAAGGCTGCCAACGAGAAGGGCACGCTGTTCGGTTCGCTGGCACAAGGCTATGGCGCACCTCCGGCAATCGCCAACGCCTATAAGGACGTCGTGTCGAAATTCGTCCATGGCCAGATCAAAACCTCCGACGAAGCTGTCAAGCAACTCGTCCAGGCAATCGACGACGCACGCTAAGTGCAGCTGAAAGTCTTCCCCGCGGAAATCGCGGGGAAGATGCCCGGTCGAGCCCCGCCCCGAAGGGATGCCTATCATGAGCACTGTCGCTACCACCGAACCAATTCTCGCGCGCGGGAAGCGTACGTCCATACGCACGCGGATGCAGAACGCGCTTCCGCAGATCGTGCTTGCCCCAAGCTTCGCGATTACCATCGTCTTCGTGTATGGCTTTATCGCATGGACGGCCTATCTGTCCTTCACCAATTCGAAGACCTTTCCATCCTACGCCCTGACCGGCGCGCGTGCCTACCAGCGCCTGTGGCGCTGGACTTTCGAAAGCGATCCGCCCTCCAGTTGGTACACGTCCATCACCAACATGGGCATCTTTGGCGTGCTTTATGTCGGCATCTGCCTGGCACTGGGCCTCTTTCTGGCGATCTTGCTGGATCAGAAGATTCGTGGCGAGGGCCTGCTGCGACCGATCTTCCTGTATCCGATGGCATTGTCCTTCATCGTCACTGGCGTTGCCTGGAAATGGTTCCTGGATCCGGGACTCGGCCTTGAGCAGACGCTGCATCACTTCGGTTGGACGAGCTTCCATTTCGACTGGATCAAGAACAAGGACTTCGTCATCTATACCGTCGTCATTGCCGGCGTATGGCAGGCCTCCGGCTTCGTCATGGCAATGTTCCTTGCGGGCCTGCGCGGCATCGACAGCGAGATCATGAAGGCCGCCCAGATTGATGGCGCGACGACTGGTCAACTCTATCGCCGCATCATCATTCCGTTGCTGCGCCCCGTCTTCCTATCGGCCTTCATCGTACTCGCTCACATGGCGATCAAGTCCTACGACCTTGTCGTGGCTCTGACCTCCGGCGGGCCGGGCGGCTCGGCGTGGCTACCATCCAATTTCATGTATGAATACACCTTTAAGCGCAACGAGATGGCCGTAGGCTCCGCGAGCGCGATCATCATGCTGATGACGATCTCCGCAATCATCGTTCCCTACCTCTATTCCGAACTGAAGGAGAAGGCGCGATGACTTCGATTTCCATCCCGCCTTCACCGCCGCAAAGCATCGCCAGCAGGCGATGGATCAGCCGCACGATCATCTACGGCCTGCTGGTCATATTTGCGATCATTTATCTCATGCCGCTATTCGTTATGCTGGTTACCTCGTTCAAGACCATGGACGAGATCCAGAACGGCAACATGCTGGCCTTGCCGCAGTCTCCGACCATCGATCCCTGGTTCAAGGCCTGGGGCGAGGCATGTGTCGGTCTGACATGCGCCGGCATCAAAGGCTACTTCTGGAATTCGATCAAGATGGTCGTACCCGCCGTAGCGATCTCCACCATCCTCGGCGCGTTGAACGGCTACATTCTGACGAAATGGCGTTTTCCAGGACACACGCTGGTCTTCGGTCTTATGCTATTTGCCTGCTTCATTCCATTCCAGGCGGTACTGCTTCCCATGGCGAGCATTCTTGGCGAGCTCGGCCGGTTCGGAGCGACGTTGAGTGACGAGATCGGCATGTCGTTGGGCTTCGGCAACTCGACGGTCAATCTCGTCATCGTCCATGTCATCTATGGTCTCGGATTCACGACGCTGTTCTTCCGCAACTACTATGAGGCGTTTCCAAACGAGCTCGTGCGCGCAGCCCAGGTCGACGGAGCAAGCTTCTTCCAGATCTTCCGCCGCATCATGCTGCCGAACTCGCTGCCGATCATCGTCGTCACGGTTATCTACCAGTTCACTAATATCTGGAACGACTTCCTGTTTGCGTCAGCTTACGCTGGCTCAGGTGACTCAATGCCAATGACCGTTGCTTTGAACAACGTCGTCAACACCTCGACCGGCGTGGTTGAATACAACGTCAACATGGCCGCCGCGATGATCGCCGCCATGCCCACCCTCATCGTTTATATCGTCGCCGGCCGCTATTTCGTTCGCGGTCTGATGGCGGGCGCTGTCAAAGGATAATCACAATGGCCTTCCTCAACATCTCCGGCCTCAGAAAGCGCTACGGCGCCCTTGAAATACTTAAGGGCATCGACCTTGAACTGGAAAAGGGCGGCTTCCTCGTGCTCGTCGGTCCGTCCGGTTGCGGCAAGTCAACGCTGCTCAACACGATCGCCGGTCTCGAGACCATCACTGAAGGCGATATTCGCGTGGAAGACCGCAGCATCGCCGACCTGCATCCGTCCAAGCGGGACATCGCGATGGTGTTTCAGAGCTATGCGCTCTATCCCAACATGACGGTGGCGGGAAACATTGCCTTCGGGATGGAAATGCGCGGCGTACCCGCCGAAGAACGCAGGCAGGCGATCGACAAGGTCGCCAAGGTGCTGCAGATCGGCCATCTCCTCGACCGCAAGCCGAGCCAGCTCTCGGGCGGCCAAAGGCAGCGCGTGGCAATGGGCCGCGCCCTGGTCCGCGACCCGAAGCTGTTTCTCTTCGACGAACCGCTTTCCAATCTCGACGCCAAGCTTCGCGTCGATATGCGTACGGAAATCAAGCGGCTTCACCAGACGACCGGCAAGACGATCGTCTACGTCACGCATGATCAGATTGAGGCTATGACGCTTGCGACGAAAATCGCCGTCATGAGGGACGGTGTTGTCCAACAGTTCGGCACGCCCGCGGAAATCTACAACAATCCGGCAAATATGTTTGTCGCGGACTTCATGGGATCGCCGGCCATGAACCTCCTCTCGGGCAAGATCCTGAAGGATTCGAACGGTCTTGCAGTGTCGCTCGAGCGAGCAGCGGGAGAGGCTATGAAGCTCCCGATCGCGCCTAGCATGACGTCGTTGGCGGCCTATGCGGACCGCAATGTTGTCTTCGGCATTCGTCCCGAAGCTCTGACCGATCCGGAAGGTGCGGACCGAAATGCCCGGAGCGTGGCGGAAAACGATTGCCTTATCGAGGTCGTCGAGCCGGCTGGATCGGATACTTTCGCGGTCACCAAGCTTGGCGGCAAGGAAGTCGTCGCGCGACTGCGAGCCGATGCCCGGATAAACGCGGGCGAGACGGCAC
The DNA here is from genome assembly GCA_039593415.1 of Rhizobium sp. GTDB lineage: Bacteria > Pseudomonadota > Alphaproteobacteria > Rhizobiales > Rhizobiaceae > Rhizobium. The sequence continues at coordinate 17,269 of JBCNPI010000011.1, forward strand.
GCCTGGCGTTCAACCTCGACAAGGCCGTCTTCTTCGATCCGCAGACCCAGGTCCGGATCGCGTAGGACAGGAATTGAAATGAACGTCACCCCCGATATCGTCATCATCGGCTCAGGCATGGGCGGATCGACCGTGGCGGCCGGTCTGGCCGCGAGCGGCGCCCAGATCCTCATCCTGGAAGCGGGCGATCACATAGCCGACCTGCCGGTCAATCGCGACCAGCGAGCCATCTTCCAACGCGGACACTTCCGACCGAAGGAGACGTGGTACGAAGCCGATGGAAAGGGCTTCAATCCCGGCAACTACTACAATGTGGGCGGCAACTCGAAATTCTACGGTGCGGTATTGTCCCGCTACCGCAAGGAGGACTTCGGGCTTCTCAAGCATCGGGAAGGCGTTTCCCCGGCATGGCCGTTTCCATACGAGGTCTTGGAGCCCTGGTATAGCCGTGCAGAGCGCATGTACAACGTTCGCGGCACTCTCGGCGAAGACCCGACGGAGCCGCACCATTCGCTCGGATATGAATACCCGTCGGTCCCGGACGAAGCTCCCATTGCCGACGTGAGAGCGCGTCTCAAGAGCAAGGGGCTGCACCCGTTTTCGTTGCCACTTGGCATCGACATCGACACTTGGCTGGCCAAGGCGAGGACACCATGGGACGCTCATCCGAATTCGAAGGACGGCAAGATGGACGCCGAAACGGCGGCGCTCGCCATCGCGATGAAGCATCCGAATGTCGTTCTCCAAACGAACTCGCGCGTGGTCCGACTGGAGACCGGTGAAGGCGGCAAGATTGAGAAGGTCGTCTACCTCAGAAACGGACAGACGCTGTCCGTCACCCCGAAAATTGTCATTTTGTCTGCGGGTGCCGTTCAGTCGTCGGTTCTGCTGCTGCGTTCGGCGAACGACCGCTACAGGAATGGCCTTGCCAATTCTTCCGATCAGGTCGGGCGCAATTTCATGAACCACAACGCTTCGGCCGTGATTGGCGTTTCGCCGACATTCCGCAACACGTCCGTCTACCAGAAGACGTTCGCATTCAACGACTTCTATCTTTCAGACGGAGAGGGCGGGTTTCCCCTCGGCAATGTACAACTCCTCGGACGCGTGTCCGCCAAGATCCTGAAGGGATCTCTCCCAAGCGTGCCGGAATGGCTTCTCAATCTCGCTACGGGACATGCAATCGACTTCTATGCGATGAGCGAGGACATACCCAACCCGGACAGTCGGGTCATGGTCGATGGCGATCGCGTCATCCTGCAATGGCAGCGGACGAACTGGGAAGCTCACCTGGCACTTGTCGCGAAGCTGAAGCAGATCCTGAAGTCGGTCGGATTCCCGATCGTGCTGGCCAGAGCGTTCGACAAACGCACCCCGTCGCACCAGTGCGGAACCATCAGGATCGGAAATGATCCCGCCTCCGCGCCTCTGGACCCATACTGCCGCTCTTACGACCACAACAATCTCTTCGTCGTGGACGCCAGCTTCCTGCCGACATCGGCTGCGGTGAATCCCGCTCTGACGGTGGCGAGCCAGGCGCTTCGCGTGGCGGACCACATAGCGTCAAAGGATCTCCGGTCATGATCAATGCCGACGTGGATCTATCATTCTTTAGCATCCGACAGGATTAGCAAAATGCGTTTCGACTACATTATTACGGGAGCGGGTCCGGCCGGGTGCGTGCTTGCAAACCGGCTTAGCGAAGACCCAAACGTCAACGTTCTCCTCCTGGAGGCGGGCGGAGGCGATTGGAATCCATTGTTTCATATGCCGGCCGGCTTCGCAAAGATGACGAAGGGCGTCGCGAGCTGGGGCTGGCACACGGTGCCTCAAAAGCATATGAACGGCAGGGTTCTGCGGTATACGCAGGCCAAGGTCATCGGTGGCGGCTCGTCGATCAACGCGCAGCTCTACACGCGCGGAAATTCCGCCGACTACGATCTCTGGGCGAGCGAAGACGGTTGCGAGGGTTGGGACTATCGCTCGATCCTTCCCTACTTCAAACGCGCCGAGGACAACCAGCGCTTCGCTGACGACTATCATTCCTATGGCGGTCCGCTCGGCGTATCCATGCCGGCCGCGCCGCTGCCCATTTGCGATGCCTATATTCGCGCGGGGCAGGAACTGGGTATTCCCTACAACCCCGACTTCAACGGCCGGCAGCAGGCGGGCGTTGGCTTCTATCAAGTCACCCAGCGCGACCATCGCCGTTCTTCGGCCTCGATGGCGTATATTTCAACGATCAAGAGCCGCAAGAACCTGAAGGTCCGCACCGGAGCGCGCGTCTCGCGCATCGTGCTGGAAGGCAACCGCGCCGTGGGCGTCGAGATTGCAGTTGGAACGGGCCTGGAGATCATTCGTGCGGAGCGGGAGGTCCTGGTTTCCTCGGGAGCGATCGGCTCGCCGAAGCTTCTTCTTCAATCTGGCATCGGACCCGGCGATCACCTGCGTTCAGTCGGCTTGAAGGTCCTTCACGATCTTCCGGGCGTCGGCGGCAACCTGCAGGACCATCTCGATCTTTTCGTCATTGCCGAATGCACTGGCGACCACACTTATGATGGTGTCGCGAAGCTGCATCGCACCCTGTGGGCGGGCATGGAATACATGCTCTTCCGCACCGGTCCCGTCGCATCGTCGCTCTTTGAGACAGGCGGCTTCTGGTACGCCGACCCCGATGCCCGTTCGCCGGACATCCAGTTCCATCTCGGCCTCGGATCCGGCATCGAGGCTGGCGTCGAGCGTCTGAAGAATGCAGGCGTCACGTTGAACTCCGCCTACCTTCATCCGAGATCGCGCGGCACGGTCCGTCTGGCTTCGTCCGATCCAGCGGCGGCGCCTCTCATCGATCCGAACTACTGGTCGGACCCGCACGACAGGAAAATGTCCGTCGAAGGCCTGAAGATTGCGCGCGAAATCATGCAGCAGGACGCCCTCAAGCCGTTCGTGCTGGCCGAACGTTTTCCCGGCCCGAAGGTCATGACCGACGAGCAGCTTTTCGAATACGGCTGCGCGAACGCCAAGACGGACCACCATCCCGTCGGAACATGCAAGATGGGCACGGGGCACGACGCCGTCGTCGGCCTCGATCTCAAGGTCCATGGGCTTGAAGGGCTGCGTGTCTGCGATTCCTCGGTCATGCCGAGGGTGCCCTCCTGCAATACGAACGCACCGACGATCATGGTTGGAGAAAAAGGCTCGGACATCATCCGCGGCCTGCCGCCACTTCCGTCGGCAATCTTTACGCACGAGCGCAATGACTCCCGCCCCAGGGCGCGAGCCGCTGTCCGGTAGAGACCTGCAAGCAGAAACACCATCGCCATCGAGCGATGCAAGGGAAAACCAGCCTCCGGTGAGTGGAATTGGATTTGAGAGGAGTTTCTCGTGATGACCGAAGTTAGGGTAGCGGTTCTCGGCGGTTCGGGCTGGATGGGCAAAGTGCACACGATGGCCTATCAGACGTTCCCACACTTCCTCGGAAGCTCAAGCGGGACCGCTCGCGTTGTGGCGATCGTGGAAGCCAACGCTGCAGCCGCCGAGGATCTCGCTCGTCGGGCTCCCGATGCGAAGATATTGCAGTCCTGGCAGCAGGCCGTGAACGACCCGGACGTCGACCTTATCGACATCTGCCTGCCCGATAGCCTGCACTATGAAGTCGCGAAAGCCGCGCTGCTCGCCGGAAAGCACGTCTACTGCGAAAAGCCGCTCGCGAACAGGGCCGCCGAGGCCCGTGAACTGGCAGACATCGCCAAGGAGAAAGGCGTCATCACAAGGGTGGGACATGCGTTCCCGCGCAACCCGGTTCACGACCTCGCCAAGGAAATCATCGACGCTGGCGAGATCGGCGCGATCAAGATGTTCAAGGGCTGCCAGCACATCGACATGTACGGTGATCCGCTGACACCCTTTATGTGGCGTGCTGACAGCAAGCTCGCCCCGACGGGGATCATCGGAGACACAGGTTCGCATGTCTTCAGCTTCATGGAGTTCCTTGTCGGTCGCGTGACCTCGCTGATTGCAGACAATCTGATTATCACACCCAAGCGCCCGGTCGTCGAGGGACTTGGCTATGGGGAAAAGGTCGCGCTGAAGGGTGACGAGACGTGGGCTGATATCACCAACGCGGATGCCACCAACCTGCTTTGCCGCTTCGAGAACGGCGCGGCGGGCATCCTCGACTTCAGCCGTGTCGCAACCGGCCGTAAATTCATGCAGACCTATGAGATCTACGGCACCAAGGGCAGCATCCTCTACAACTACGACGAAGTGAACCGTCTCCGCTTCTATACGAACGATGACCGGACCGGCCGCGCTGGCTTCCGTGAGATCGACGTTGGTCCGGAAAACTCGACCTTCCGGGCCTTCTTGCCACTTCCGAACTTCGCACTTGGCTACAATGAAACCAAGATCATCGAGGCTGCGGAAGTCATCAAGTCGATCACGACGAAGACACCCATGTGGCCGACGTTCGAAAGCGGCCATCACATCTGCCAGATCGTCGACGCCTGCATGGAATCCTCGCGCCTGAAGCGCTGGGTCGACATCCCGCTCTCCTGATCCAAGACGTCGTAAGGACCTGCGCCAATGACCATCGATGTTCCGCAACACATCCTCGACGCGCTGACGGATGTCGACATGCCGCGACTATCCCCCGAGGCGGTGTCCTCGGAGACGGTCCGCCTCGCGGGCATCGACGTGCCCGTCTATCGCGCCGGCTGTGTCATCGTCGGATCCGGCGCGGCGGGGCTGCGCGCGGCGGTCGAACTGAAGCGGCGCGGCGGCGATGTGGCGGTCGTCAGCCAAAGCGCCTGGGGCGGTACGTCGGCTTGCTCCGGCTCCGACAAGCAGACGCTGCACACCGCAAACACCGCTGACCAAGGCGACAATTATAAGGCGATGGCCCGCGCAATCCGTGCAGGTGGTGCGATGGACGAGGACACGGCCTATGTCGAGGCTGTCGGCTCGTCACGCATGATGGCGTCGCTGCAGTTCCTGGGCCTGCCACTTCCGCAGGAGCCGCTTGGCGGGACGTTGCGATATCAGACGGACCACGACGAGGTCGGTCGCGCAACGAGCTGCGGACCAAGAACGTCGAGGCTGATGGTGAAGGTGCTCGCCGAGGAGGCGATACGTCTTGGGATCCCGTTCTATAATCACGCAACGGCCGTGAAGATACTGAAAGACGAGCAGGGGGGCGAAAGCCGAATCTGCGGCGTGCTCGTCATGAAGGCGGGCGACCGACGCGACAAGAACCCCCTCGGCTTGGCTCTTTTCGTCTGCAACGTTCTGGTATTGGCCGCCGGCGGTCCCGGCGAACTCTACCGGGACAGTGTCTATCCGAACGGCTGCTTCGGATCTCTGGGCTTGGCCCTTGAAGCGGGCATCGAACTGGTGAATCTGACGGAAAGCCAGTTCGGGATCGGCACCCGCCGGGAGGGATTCCCGTGGAATCTTTCCGGTACCTACGTGCAGGCCATTCCCCATATCTTTTCGGTCGACGCCGAAGGAAACGAGCATCATTTCCTTGCCGAGTACTACCGGACCACCCAGGAATTGGCATCGAACATATTCCGGAAAGGCTACCAATGGCCATTCCATTCCACCCGCATGCTCGATTTCGGATCGAGCCTTGTGGATCTTGCCATCTATCGAGAGAGCATTGCCGGCCGTTGGGTTTTCATGGACTTCAACAGGAACCCGCTGCCTGTTCCCGGTGACCTGCCGTTCGCGCTGCAGCGGCTCGACCGTGATGTTAGCCAGTATCTTGGAAATGCAGGGGCGACACATGAGACGCCGATCGATCGTCTTCGGCACATGAACCCGCTTTCGATCGAACTTTACCGCCGCTACAAGATCGACATCGCCGAGCAGCCCCTGGAATTCGCGGTGAACAACCAGCACATGAACGGCGGGATCGGGGTCGACGCTTGGGGACGCAGCAACCTTGCCGGTTGCTACGCGATCGGGGAAGCAGCCGGAACTCACGGTGTCACCCGTCCCGGAGGCGCGGCACTCAACGCCGGGCAGGTGTTCGGCACGCGCGTCGCGGAGCACGTATCTGCCAGCCAGAAAGCCCGGATGCCTTCACGCGCGGACGTCAGGGTTGCTGCCGAACGGGGCGTCGCCGAAATCATCGCGCTCCTCCGCTCCGACAGCGAACTGAGTGTGAAGGCAATACGCGCCGAGGTACAGGCGCGCATGAGCGACAAGGCCGGCTTGATCTGCGATCCGAGCAGCGTCACCGAAGCGTTGCGGGAGGCAAAGCTGCTCAATAAGCGCATCGGTGAGCGTGGGATCGCCTACGATCGGGCCGCAGAGGCAGCCCGCGCCGTTCAATGGTGCCAGATGGCGATCGCCTCCGAAGCTGTCCTCGCCGCCTTGGACTTCTTCATTGCAAATGGCGGAGGCAGCCGTGGTGCGCGGGCGATCTGCGATCGGGCAGGTGAATCCGTGCCTTTTTCCAAGTCGGGTCCGCTCGAGGAGTTTCGCTTCCGCAAGGAGCGCGACGAGCACCGTCAGGAGCAGATCGTGGTGCGGATGGGCACCGGAGGCTTCGATATGCATACTCGCCAGAACCGGACGTTCGACGAGGGCGCCAAGTTCTTCTTCGAACGAGACTGGCCCGCGTGGCTCACGGGGCGCATCTACGATCTCGAAACGCGTTGAGGTTGCTCCGGATGATCGAGTTTGCATCAAGAAAGATTGTCGCAATCGGCGAGGCGATGATCGAATTGGCGCCCGATGGGGCGAACATGTTTCGCTTCAGATGCGTTGCGACTATAAAGTCGATCTCTCCGATATCCTTGAACACGACTTTGACCGGACTTGCCTCACAAGAAACCGAGCCCTTTCGTATCGCTCGCATCTTCAATTAACCGGGGCCGAGTGCACGGCGGGTTGCCATGATTTATGCGCAAAGCGCATAAATCACATGTTCAAATCTCGTTTGTGGCCGAATTCAAAAGCAACGTAAGCTTTCCCCATTAGAAAATGAAAGCTCATCAACGAGCTCAGGGGATCGAATTTGACCAACTCAGCGCCACTGGACGTGAATGCGCTTGTGATTGTGCCACCACGAAAAATCGGCACGAAGATCATGGCGGCAGTCTGCATCATCCTGCTCCTTCTGTTGGCAAGAGCCTTTTGGAAGGGCGATATCGCCTGGGAATATGTCGGACAGAACCTATTCACCAGAGCCGTCATCGCGGGCGTCGGCAACACGATCATCATGACCTTTTGCGCCATGATCGTCGGCATTGTTCTCGGTGTCTTGGCAGCCATCATGCGCATGTCGGACAATGCGGTTCTGCGGAGCATTTCGATAGGTTATGTCTGGCTGTTTCGGGGTACGCCGGCGCTGTTGCAACTGCTCTTGTGGTTCAATCTGGCTCTGATCTTTCCGACGATCGGCATTCCAGGATTGTGGTCGATTCGCACTGTCGATATCATGACGCCCTTCGTGGCCGCTCTTCTTGGCCTTGGCATCCAGCAGGGCGCCTACACGGCCGAAGTCGTGCGCGCCGGCCTTTTGTCCATCGACAAGGGCCAGATGGAAGCCGCCCAGTCAATTGGCATGACGAAGCTGCGCGCAACCCTGAGGATTGTGTTGCCGCAGGCCATGCGCGTTATCGTTCCGCCGATCGGCAACGAAACGATCGGCATGGTGAAGCTGACATCACTTGCCAGCGTCATCCAATATTCCGAGGTGTTGAAGAATGTCGAGGACATCTACTATGTCAACTCGCGCGTGATCGAACTGCTGATCGTCGCCGCCATCTGGTACATGGTTGTCGTCACCATCCTCAGCATCGCGCAGATCTATATCGAGCGGCATTTTTCCAAGGGTTGGGGCCGGCGTGATGCCGGCGTCCAGCAGGCGGCTAGCCAGGCCCTGGTCGGGGAGGCTTCCTGATGGATCCGATCATCAAGGCACACGGCCTGCAGAAGTATTTCGGCACGTTTCACGTCCTGAAGGACATCAATTTCGAGATCAGAAAGGGTGAAGTGGTCTGCATCATCGGCCCTTCCGGCTCAGGAAAGAGCACCTTTCTGCGCTGCATCAACCAGCTAGAGCAGATCGACGCCGGCTATGTCACGGTCGAAGATGAAATCGCCGGCTACCGGCGCGAGGGCAATCGGCTGTACCCGCTGCCAGATCGCGAGATCGCACGCCAGCGGCAGTCGGTTGGCATGGTCTTTCAGAAATTCCATCTCTTCCCGCATCGCACGGTGTTGCAGAACATCATCGAAGGCCCGGTCGGGGTGCAGAAGCGACCGAAGCAGGAGTGCATCGCCGAGGCGCGTATTCTCCTGCAGCGTGTCGGCCTCGCCGACAGGGCTGGAGCCTATCCGGGCGAATTGTCCGGCGGTCAGCAGCAGCGCATCGCGATCGCCCGCGCCCTCGCCATGAAACCGAAGGCGATGCTTTTCGACGAACCGACCTCGGCGCTCGACCCCGAACTCGTCGGCGAAGTCCTCGGCGTCATGAAGGAGCTCGCCGCCTCCGGCACGACTATGATCGTCGTCACCCACGAAATCGGCTTTTGCCGCGAGGTTGCCGATCGCGTCATCTTCATGGATGCCGGCATGATCGTCGAAACCGGCACACCTAGCGACATATTAGAAAATCCCAGGAATCCCAGAGTGAAGAACTTCATCTCTGCGGTGCTTTAACAAGAAAAACCCTGAAGAAAGATCATCAGAGGAGAATTGCATGAAACTCATTTATCTCGCCGCCTCAGTAGCCCTGCTTTCACTCGCGGCCACCGCCGCCTCCGCAGATTCAAGCCTGAACCTGCTCAAGGACGGCGAGCTGCGCATCATGACCAACCCGATCTATCCGCCCATGGAGTTCGTCAATCCGGGCACCGGCACGATCGATGGTTTCGACGTCGACCTGGCAAATGCTATCGCCAAGAAGCTTAATCTGACGACCGTCTTCGTCACCTCGGCCTTCCAGGAGCTGCAGAGCGGCCTTCAGACCGGTCGCGCCGACATGATCATCTCCGGCATGAGCGACAATGTGAAGCGCCAAGCCAGCATGGACTTTGTCGACTATATCACCAGCGGCCCAATTCTTTTTACCGTCAACGCCAATGCCGGAACCTACAAGCAGGCGACCGACCTTTGCGGCAAAACGGTCGCCGGCAGCCGCAGCACCTCCTTCGGTGATAACGTCAAGGCCTGGAGCGCCACTAATTGCGAAGGCAAGGGCAAGCCTGCCATCAAGTTCGAGGGCACCGCGGATTCGAACGCTGCCCGTCTCGGCATGAAGCAGGGTCGCTATGACGCGGTCGTGCAGGGCATCGAAACGATCGCTTACCAGATGCGCGTCGAGCCCAACACCTATACCCTCGTCGGCGAGCCGCTGCTCAGCAACGACACGTTCGGCATGGGTTTCAAAAAGGACCACACCGCCCTTCGCGACGCGGTCGCCGGCGCTCTGGACGCATTGATCAAGGACGGAACCTACGATGAGATTCTCAAGAAGTGGGGCCTCGTCCACAACGCCGTACCAAAGGCAGTGATCAACGGCGTCAAGTAACACTTAGAAGAAGCGCCGCTGTCAGGGCGGCGCCTCCCATTTCGTTGCGTGCAGCCATCAGCCGGGGCGCTTCAGCGTCCGCGGACGGATGGTTGCGATCCAAAACATCTGAAAACGCAAGCAGAGCCACATGATTGCGAAGAGTGCAACCAAATCACCGAAACCAAGCCTGTGGCCGGAAGGCCGGCAATCGGCCGTGGCGCTCGCCTTCGACGTCGATGGCCCGACCGGCGATGCAATGCTCGATGGCTCGCTGCTTTCCAATCCGCGCTACTTCACCCAAGGCGCTTATGGGCCGTGGCGGGCGTTACCGCGGCTTCTCGATCTTCTTGCCGTCTACGGTCTTAAGGCGACTTTCTTCGTGCCGACCTGGGTGGTCGAACATTGGCCGTCGCAATGCGAACGCATCCTTCGCGATGCTCATGAGATCGCCTATCATGGCCATTATCATGAGGTCTTCATCGACTGCAGCCGCCAGCAGCAGCTGGATATCATGGGACGTTCCCGCGATATTTTCCTGAGCCGCATGGGTGTCTCGCCGGTCGGCTTCCGCACCCCATCTGGCGACTGGAGCGACGAAACGGCGCAAATGCTGCACGAGTTCGGCGTGATCTATTCCAGCTCGATGCGCGGCGACGACAGGCCTTACTTTCACACCACCTCCCGCGGTCGGGGTCTCGTCGAGATTCCGGGGCGCTGGGACATCGATGATTACACCGCTCTTGCCTACAGCGAGGAACCTGACTTCCCGATCGGTCTCGACCGCATCTCCGGTTACGCAGACGTCCAGCGCAACTGGATCGCCGAGTTCGAGGGCTACCATCGCGAAGGGCTCTGCTGGACGACGATCCTGCATCCGAAGGTCTGCGCCAAGCCCGGCCGGCTTGCGCTCCTCGAAGGACTCTTCAAAGCGATCACCGCCCAGGGCGATAGTGTCTGGGCCACGCACTGCGCTGAAATCGCAAGGTGGTGGATCGCACAACATCCGGAGAATGCCGCATGACCGATACGGCTTCCAAAGGTTCCTGGCCGCAGGGTAAGACATGCGCCGCAATAGTGTCCGTAATCTTTGACGACGGGCTCGATGCTGTTGCGCAGGCACCTGACTTGAAGGGGCGCAGCAAGAGTTTTTCCGTTTGGCAATATGGTGCCACGCGCGGCGTCGAACGTCTTTGCAACGCCTTTGCCGATGCAGGCATTTCCACGAGCTGGTTTGTGCCGGGTATCGTCGCGGAGAAGCACGAGGAATTGCTGCGCGACGTTGTGGTGCCTCACCATGAGATTGAGAGCCATGGCTGGAATTTCGAGCGCTACGATGCGATGTCTACTCCTGCAGCTATCGAGCTTCTCAAGCGCAGCCGCGAGAAGCTGAGTGCGATTGCCTCGAACCAGGTTTCCGGGTTCCGACTTCCCGCTGGTAACTGGCCGCGTCATTTCGACCGCCTGCTCGTCGAGGCCGGCTATTCTTGGTCGGCATCGCTGAACGGCGACGATGTGCCCTACAGCCATTCCTCGTCGCTGGTGGAGATCCCCGTCCATATCGAGCTGGAGGATCGCCCCTATTTCCAGTTCAATTTCACCCCGGCCTTTCCGAAGGGGCAAAGCCGCATCCCTTCTTATGAGGCGGTTCTCGGCAACTGGATTGCCGAGTTCGACGCCTATCGTAGATATGGCCTCTGCTACGTCATTCAGCTACGCCCGGAATGGACCGGCACGCCAGGTCGGATCGCGCTCGTCGAGGCCTTGCTCGCCCATATCAATAGCTTCGACGACGTGTGGCTGGCGACTGCCGCGGACGTTGCGCGCTGGCACGCCAGCAAGGGTCTTCCTGCACCGGGCGACCACCCGATCAATGTCCATGAAGCCTATGTCGATGAGGAACAGGCCCGTGAGCGATAATCTGACACAGGCACTGGCGGACCTTGTCTGCTCGACGAGCTATGAAGCTTTTCCGCCGGAGACCATTCACAAGGCGAAGCTTCATATTCTCGACACGCTGGGTGCTGCGATCGCCGGTTCGGCCTCTCGCGAGACCGACGCCGTCGTTGCGATGCTTGATATCAAGGCCCCGACCGGTCAATCCGCGATCTGGGGACGACCGATCGCGTCGGACGCAAGGACAGCGGCCTTCGTCAACGGCGTATCGGCCCATGCCTACGAGCTTGATGATAGCGGCGGTTGCGATCATTCCGGCGCTGTCGTTCTTCCCGCTGTGCTTGCCGCGCTCGGCGATCGAAACCAGCCAGTAAGAGGCAGCGAGCTTTTGCGTAGCGTCCTGCTCGGCTATGAAGTCGGTCGCCGCGTGCTGGAGGCAGTCGGCGGATATGAGGAGCACAACGGTCTCGGCTGGCATTCGACAGGCACTTGCGGTTCATTCGGCGCTGCGGCTGCCGTCGGCAGCATGGTGAACCTCGATGTGAATGCCATGGCCTCCGCTCTCGGTTCCGCTTGCTCCTTTGCTGGTGGAACATGGGCCTTCATCCACAATGGCAGTTCGGCCAAGAAGCTTCATGCCGGCCGCGCTGCCGAAGGCGGGCTGATGGCCGCCTATCTCGCACGGCAGGGATTCGAGGGACCTGACAGCGTCTTCGAAGCGGAACGCTGGGGCAGCTTTTTTGCGACTTTCGGTTCCGGCAAGGGCGATCCGCAGGCGCTCGTCCGCGACTTCGGACACGACTGGCGCCTGAAGCGATGCTCGATCAAGCCGCATGCCACCTGCCGTGGCACACATGCGGGCATCGATGCGCTTGATATCATGCTGCAGCGTCATGGTCTCGAGCCTGCCGATATTGCCGGCATCGAGGTGGATATCAGCGGCTTCCAGTATGGCATGTGCGGCGGCAAGATCATCGAGGCGCGCGCGCAGGCCCAGATGAGCCTGCCCTATGCCCTGGCGGCCCGGCTGCTCTATGGCAAGGTCTTTCTGGCCGAACTTGAGGAATCCGCGTGGTCGGCCGCCGAGATCGGCCCGTTGATGGATCGTATCATCGTGCACATCGATCCGGTGATGAAGGACGAGGACGAACCGGCGATCACCATCGTCACGATGTCAGGCGCGCGGCATCGGCTCGTTGTCGAGTTCCCGCTCGGAGGGCCGCAGAATCCGCTGAGCGACGAGCGGCTGATCGGCAAATATTCGGCGCTTGCCGGCATGGTGCTGCCGGCTGCAAGGGTCGACGCCATCAGCGACTTCGTTCTCGACCTGGAAAACCAGACCGACACCCGCAGCCTGCTTGCGCTGCTTCAATAAAGGATGCGCCTGGAGGAGGGCGGCATTCGTTCAAAAGGGAAGACCGCGATGAGAAATCAGAAAGAAGCCACTTGGTCGCCGCTATTCAAAGAGGCGGTCTCCAGGGATTTCGAGAGCTTTCACGAGTGCCTTGATCAGGACAAGCGCATTGCCCTGCACGATGTCGCCGGATCGAAGGTCCACGCCGAGATGCTTGCTCGCGCCGGCATTCTGACCGCTGACGAAAACGGTAAAATCCAGACGGGTCTCGACCAGGTGGCCGAAGAGATGCGCTCAGGTGCCTTCGAATGGAAGACCGAACTCGAAGACGTCCACACCAATGTCGAGAACCGGCTGATCGCGCTGATCGGCGACGCCGGCAAGAAGCTGCACACCGCAAGATCGCGCAATGATCAGGTGGCGACCGACATTCGTCTCTATGCGCGTGAGCAATTGGATCTTCTCGCCGACGATCTGAAGACCCTGATTGGCGCTTTTGTGGATCTGGCTGAAAAACACGCCAATGCGATCATGCCCGGCTTCACGCATTTGCAGGTGGCGCAGCCCGTGACCTTCGGCCATCATCTCATGGCTTATGCCGAAATGTTTCTGCGCGATCTCGATCGTGTCGGCGCGGCGCGCGAACGCCTCAACATTTCGCCGCTGGGCGCGGCGGCGCTTGCGGGCACCGGTTACCCCATTGATCCTGAATACAGCGCCTCCAAGCTTGGCTTCTCCACGTCCTTTGCCAACTCACTCGACGCCGTATCCGATCGCGATTATGTCGTCGATGTCTGCAGTGCCGGCTCGATCATCATGGGGCACCTGTCGCGTTTCAGCGAGGAGGTCATCCTCTGGTGCACGCCGATGTTCGATTTCATCGAGGTCGGCGACCAGTTCTGCACCGGTTCCTCGATCATGCCGCAGAAGCGCAATCCGGATCTGGCGGAGCTTGTGCGCGGCAAGGCTGCACGCGTCATGGGCAACCTCGCCTTTTCTGCCGCCCTGATGAAAAGCCAGCCGCTTGCTTTCAACAAGGATCAGCAGGAATCGAAGCCGCCGCTGACCGATACGCTTGAAACCGTGCGCGCCGCCGTCAGCGTCACGGCGCAGATGATCCCGACGATCACGGTGAAGCATGCCAAAATGCTTGCGGCCGCCAATCAGGGCTACTCGACGGCAACTGACCTTGCTGACTATCTCGTCCGCGCCGGCTTGCCCTTTCGTGATGCCCACCACGCGGTCGCCGCAATGGTCGGTGCGGCCCGCGACAAAGCTTTGTCGACACTTTCGGAGCTTTCGCTCGCCGATATGCAGGTCTTTGCGCCGGTCATTCGCGAGGATGTCTTTGAGGTGCTGACCGTCGAGGGCTCTGTTGCCAGCCGCGATCATAAGGGCGGCACGGCACCGCGAAGGGTCAGGCAAGCCGTGGAGACGGTACGCCGCGCGATCGCCTGAGGCACCCGTTGCCATTCCATGAACATGCTTTAATGCTTGTCGTTCGACAGCAGCGGAGAAGCCGGCAGAGAATGGAGCCAAGGTTCGATCATAATAGATTGCCGCCATTGCAGACGCTGCAGACCTTTTCCGTCGTTGCGGAAACGGGCAGCTTCACCGTAGCGGCGGCAGAGCTCAACCTCAGCCAGAGCGCGATCAGCCGCCAGGTGCAGCAGCTTGAGCATTATTTCGGCTGTACTCTGTTCGAGCGCCATACCCGCAAGGTGGCGCTGACGGAGCGCGGCATGGCGCTGATCCCGATTGTCGACGGCCTGCTGGCGTCGCTGAAGACCTCGTTTGAGGCGACGCGAACGACGGTACGGTCGTTGACCATCCGTATGCCGCCCACCTTCGCGCGCAAATGGTTCTTGCCGCGCCTACCAGATCTCCACAGCCATCATGAAGACCTGAATATCAATATCGATACCGCCTGGTTTCTGAGGCCAACATTTTCGGTCGGCGATATCGACATGCTGATCACGTATGGCAATGGCCACTGGCCGGGTATGGATGTGCTGCCGCTATTGCGGGAGCAGTTGACGCCCATGTGCTCGCCGCAGTTCCTGTCGAAACTCGGCGATCCGCCTGCGGTCAGGAATTTGCGGAACTGCGTTCTGCTGCATTCCAACCCGCGGCACAGCGACTGGACCCTTTGGCTGCAGGCCGAAGGCGCCTATTCGTTCCAGGCTGCCCGCCATCAAGTCTTCGACACGCAGGATTTCGCGATGACCGCTGCTGCGAGCGGCTATGGCGTGACGATGGGCGATCTTGCCTTTTCGCGCCAGGATCTGGAAAGCGGCGAGCTGGTCGCTCCATTCGAACGAATCATCGACAGCGGCTACGGCTACTACGCACTCTGGCCGGCCCGCGCCGAAGCGCGCCAGAAAGTGCGCGCCTTTTCGGACTGGCTGGGGCACGCCTGCAGCACAAGCCCTGACGGTTTTGCCAAAGATCGAACCGAGACCTCATCCTAGCATTTCTCCCGCAAAATCAGCCACTTGTCGCCAGCGTCTCTAGCCAGATCACAACCTCGCGCAGTCTTTTTCCACGAGCGAGCGAGATCCTTGATTGGTCGTGCGAAATCCACGCATTCGGCGCCTCAAGGCTCACTCTCGTCGTCAGTGCGATCGTGCTCTGCCGCCTGGTTGGGAAAGCGGCTCGATCTTGATGTTTTACTGCGGGTTCCAGCATTGATGAGAAGGGCGGCCGAGCGAGCCGCCCCCCTTTCGATCAAAACGCTTCGAGCACGACCTTGCCGATGGTGGAACCGCTCTCGAGCTGTTCGTGCGCTCGCCTAAGGTTGGCGGCGTTAATCGTCCCCAGGTTCTGCGTCGCTGTCGAGCGGATCGTTCCCGAGTCCACTGCGGCCGCCACCTCGTTGAGGATCCGGGCCTGCTCATCCATGTCTGGCGTCCCGTAGATGGCACGCGTGAACATGAGCTCGTGGTGGATCGACACGGCCTTGCGCTTGAACTTCATGATGTCGAAGCCCGATGGGTCGTCGATAAGGCAAAAGCGGCCCTGGGGCGCGATCAGTTCGGCAATCTGATCGACGTGCTGCGACGTCTGCGTTGTAGAGAAAACGAATGCCGGCGCTCCGATGCCGAGCGCTGCGATCTCGCGGGCGAGTGGCTTCGAGTGATCGACGACATGATGCGCACCGAGCGATCTGACGAACTCCTGCGTTTGTGGACGCGAGGCCGTGGCGATCACCGTCAGATCGGTGAACTGCCGGGCGATCTGAATCGCGATCGATCCCACGCCGCCGGCACCGCCAATGATCAGGATCGCAGGCGCTGCTCCCGGAACGGGCTTATTCACGTCAAGACGGTCGAAGAATGCTTCCCATGCGGTCAGGGACGTTAGGGGAAGGGCTGCGGCGTCAGCCCAGGCTAGCGTCTTCGGCTTCCGGCCGACAATGCGCTCGTCGACGAGGTGGAACTGCGAGTTCGCGCCCGGACGGGTGATCGACCCTGCGTACCAGACCTCGTCGCCAGGCTTGAAGGTGGTGACGTCGGACCCGACCTCTTTGACGACGCCCGCGGCGTCCCAGCCCACGACCTTCCATTCCGCTCCCTCCGCCGGCGGCGTGCTGCGGCGAACCTTGTAGTCGACCGGGTTGACTGAGATCGCCTTCACTTCGACGAGGATGTCGCGGCCTTGCGGCGTCGGAACCGGCAGCTCGATGTCGACGAGGGAGTCCTGCTCGGAAATGGGCGAGGGGTTCTTGTATCCAATAGCTTTCATGAATTTCTCCGTTCTTTCTTGATCGATGTCACTGGCCGAAGTTTCGAAGGGCTGCCTCGCCCGCTTCCTGATCCTGAGACCAGCTTCCGCCAGAAATTCCGAGGCCGCCGATGATCGCGCCGTCTTCCATGATCGGGAAGCCTCCGGCCGCGGCCATGACGCGCGGCACATGCCTCAAGTTCGCAGCGCCACGATCTTCCAGAAGGTCGACCCACTGTGCGGTCGACAGGCCGAACGCCGCCGCGGTGTAAGCCTTGTCGATGGCGATGTTGACGGCGAGATAAGAGCTCCTGTCGCTCCTTTCGAACGCCTTGAGGTTGCCGGCGGCGTCGACGATAGCGACGACCGGTTCGAAGCCGACACGCGCCGAGGAGGCGATGGTTTCCGCGATGAGACGTGCTGCAGCCTCTCGTGTAATCGAGCGTGTGGCGAAGCTGTTTTCAGACATGGTTGGCCCCGTGTATTGATGTAGTGCTGACGATCTGCGGTCGCAGCCGGCGGCCGGAAGACGTTCAGTGACCTCAAAGTAGCGATACATCGCCAATGTTGGGATACGCACAACGTTTGCCAATAGTATCCAACTGGATACTGTAAGCATCCGCGCGCAGGCACGCTCGATCTTTCTTTGCCCACGAAATCAATAGGTTGGCTTCGGCTCTGATCGAACCACGCGCCCACGTATCACGCCGGAAGCGTCTCGCCGCCGGTCTTGTCACGTCGTGGTGAGCCCGATATGACTGAAATGAGTTATACAGGCGGATACGTGCATAGCTGCATAAAGGATACCATCATGGCAAAGGTTCGCCATTCTCGCTTCGACTGCAATCCGGGCTGCTCGGTCGAGGCGGCCATCAGCCTCATCGACGGCAAGTGGAAATGCGTCGTCCTGTTCCATCTCCTGGACGGCACGATGCGTTTCAACGAAATTCGGCGTCGGGTCGGCGGCGTCACGCAACGCACCTTGACGAACCA
This sequence comes from Rhizobium sp., assembly GCA_039593415.1. Taxonomy (GTDB): domain Bacteria; phylum Pseudomonadota; class Alphaproteobacteria; order Rhizobiales; family Rhizobiaceae; genus Rhizobium. The sequence goes on from JBCNPI010000011.1 coordinate 34,755, forward strand.
ATTGCGCGAACTCGAGGAGGACGGTTTGATCGAGAGAAAGGTCTACGCTCAGGTGCCGCCAAAGGTCGAGTACACTATCTCGCCGCTCGGACGGAGCCTCGAACCGATCCTCGTTGCATTGAAGAGCTGGGGAGACAACAATATCGGTCGTTTCGGCAAGCCCGTCCCCGCCAACGCGGCCTAAAAGGACAAAGGGAGAACCCTCTCATGGTCACTCCCGAAAATACGCGGCAGAGAGATGAGAGCCGCCGTGGCCAATGTCAAACGGTGACGACGGTTGAATGACGATAAAGGCATTTGTCGTCAGCGAACGGATGTCGTCAGACACCCAGTGACGAAACGGACGACCTCTGCCGCTAGCTCCATATCCTCGGGAGACCCCGAAAATCCTCCATGCGGCATCGCCTCGAACACATGAAGTTCGACCGGCGCTCCCACGCGCCGCAGCTTGCGATGCAATCTCACCGCATTGGAAAGGAACAGGTCGCGTGTCCCGCTCTGGAGGAATATAGGAGGAAAATCAGCCGACATCTCTCCGAATAGCGGGGACAGATAAGGATGCGACAGGTCCGCCCCGTCCGCGTAGAGCAGGTTGTTTGGCATCAGGGGATTGGGCAGCACGACATCGACGGTTCGGTTGGTTTGAAAGCTGTCACCCGATTCTGTCAGATCCAGTTCCGGAGACAGTAATACGACGCCTGCCGGAAACTGGAGGCCTTCGTCACGTGCCCGCAGGACGGTGGAGAGAGCGAGATTGCCACCGGCAGAGCGGCCGCCAAGCACAACGCGATGGGCACCATATTGCTCGATTGCGTTTCGATACACTACCATGCAGTCGTCGAGCGCCGCGGGATAGGGGTAGTCCGGTGGCATCCGGTAGTCGATACCATAGCAGGTGATCCCGAGCCGATCTGCCTGCAGCCGCGTGTTCTCACGACAGGCATTGCCGCCGCCGAATACGAGCGCGCCGCCATGCAGATCGATGAAAACGCAATCTCCAAGCCGCAGGCTTTCTGGAATCGCGACATGGACAGTTGCTGTCCCCAGGCGTCGCGTCTCGATCTCGGTGCTTGTCGCATTCGTTGCCGCATTGAGAGCGGCAGCATAGTGGGCCTCGGCTGCGGCCTGCAGCTGACGCCAAGCTGCCCGATCGTTAGACGCCGGTATCGGATAAAGTGCGTTGAGTGGTGTGCCGTCATCTTGGACGGCAGCGCGCAGCATGGCTTGCGCTTCGGCACTGATGGACGCTGGAACAGGAATGATCCGTTCACCGACACGCACACCTTCTACGGGGATGAGATTTTTCTCGTTCTTCAAGCGAATACTCCTGTTCACAAGTGTTCTTCAGTACAACTGCTCAACCCAAAGCAAACGGCCCATGTTGACAGACGTAACGGCGCGTCGCCAGGATCGATCGTCCACATCATGTTGAGCTCGATGGTGTGGTTATGGCCGCCGCCAATGAGGATAGGTCACATAGGCAGTCACGGCACCCCTCTCATGCGAACGAATGGTCACCTTCTCGCCTTTCCGCATTGCAATGATTTTTCGCGGATCTACCCTTGGAACTTCGGTAAGAAATCAAATAGTCATATCAATGCAACAAGGCGCGTGATTAATTCGGCCAAGAACATAGTCTCTTTCCCGGGGGTATCGAAGCTTCTCTGAAATGAGATCAGTGTTTTCTGAAAGGGGAAAACAATGAAAAGTTCTGCCGCTGCTGTTCTTTCGTTTGCGGTTGCGATCAACGGTGCGGTAGCTAGAGCAGACGATACAGCGCCGCCATCCTATGCCGAGACGACACTCACCGGCGATTGGCACGGCTATCGCAATTGGCTGCGAGATCGCGGCGTCAGTTTCACGATGTCGCAGACCAGCGACGTGCTCGGCAACGTATCGGGCGGTCTGAGGCGGGCAGCCGCCTACGACGGTGTCTTTCAGTTGCAGGGCGATTTCGACATGGATCGTTTGGTAGGCTGGACGGGTGGAAGTATCCATATTTCCGGCTATGCCATTCAGGGCCAGGGGTTGTCCGGGAAGGATGTCGGTAATCTCCTGACAGTGACCTCGGTGGAGGCTCATCCAGGCTATAGGCTTGGAGAGTTTTACATCTCACAGAGCCTTATGGATGGGGTTGTGACAATGAAGCTGGGGCAAATTCTGGCGGACCAGAACTTCGCGATCAGCAATACGGCAAGCCTTTTCGTCAACTCCACATTCGGATGGCCCGGCATCTTCGCCGCAGACCTTCCAGGAGCCGGACCGGCCTATCCCTTCGCCGTCCCGGGCGCACAGATCATCCTTAAGCCCGACGATGCCTGGACGTTGCAGGCGGCCGTTTTCAACGGTAGTCCCACCGGGTCGGATCCGCAGGGTAATGCCAATGGATTGGGGTTTCCAATCGGCAATGGCGTGCTTGCGATCGCCGAGGCTGCCTATGCCTATAAGCCGGAGAAGGGCGATCCCGGTCTTCCGGGCACATATAAGATCGGTGCCTGGTACAATTCAGAGGAGTTCGACAGTCTTTCCACGGCATCGAACGGCGTTTCCCTGGCCGATCCTTCGTCGAGCGGAAGCCCGCGACGGCTCTCGGGAAATTTTGCAATATATGCCATTGCCGATCAGAGCCTTTGGCAGGAGCCGGGTAGCGCCGACAAGGGTCTCAATGGCTTTGTCCGGGTGGCTATTACCCCCCAGCAGGAGCGCAATAGCATGAACTGGTACGTTGATATGGGCCTTGCCTATAAGGGGCTTTTGCCGGGGCGTGACGATGACATCGCCGGCGTGAGCTTTGCCTATGCCAGCATGAGTTCAAGCCTGTCGGATCTGGTAAAGGGTGAGAATGCCTACGCTGGCGTATCGCAGCCGGTGCCGAGTTCCGAAGCCGTGATCGAAACCACATATCAGGCTGCCGTCACGAAATGGCTGTCGGCGCAGCCCTTCTTTCAATATGTCATCCGGCCCGGTGGTAATGCGCCCGATCCAAGCAAGCCTGGCTCACGGATACAGAATGCAGCGATTTTTGGTCTTAGGGCCGTGGTGACCTTTTGAGCGGTTAAAGCTGGTCCAGCCTGAAGGGCTCACTCCTGAGTCCTGTTAGGAGTGCGCAATTTCGTGCATCGAGATGCCGTCACTCTTCTCGATGCCGGGGATGCCGATATCACCACAGGTGTGCTCCATGCGGCTGCTGATCGAATTCTCGGCCGACCGATCGAAGAATCCTTCGTGTGTGTCCCACGCAAGACGATCCCGAAGCGGGGGCCTTCAGTTAAACATTGCGTGCTTGAGGTACGCCTATGCTATTAATATCCGTCTATAGTTGCCGCCTCCAATTATTGACGTCCGGTACGACGTCTCAGATACCGGCGTACCATTCGTAGCCACGATCTTCCCAGAACCCGCCATTGCCGCCCCAGAGATCATCGAACCGGTCACGGATTTCGATGCGCATCACGTATTTGGCGTGTTTGTAGCCAAGATGACGCTCGACGCGCAGGCGCAAAGGGGCGCCGTGTTCGACTTCCAGATCCTTCCCGTTAAGCGAATAGGCGAGGATCGACTGCGGATGAAAGGCGTCGATCAGGTCGATGCTTTCATAATAGCGACCGCTGCCGTCGAGCGTTTGTTCCAGTTCATCCGCACAATAGAAGACGGCGTAGCGCGCGCCTGGCTTCAAACCGGCAGTCTGCAGGATCAGCCCGAGAGGAACGCCCTGCCATTTACCAATGGCGCTCCAGCCTTCGACGCAGTCGTGGCGGGTGATCTGGGTGCGAGAAGGTAGCTTCTTCAGATCAGCCAACGAAAATTCCATCGGTCTATTGACCATGCCATCGATCTTGAGCCGCCAATCGGCAAATTGGGTTTCGACCATCTGGACATATTCGGCGCTGTTTGGCTGAATTGATCCATTCGGATGAAAGCTCGGTGAAATGTCGGCGTCGGTATATTCTCGGGCAAGCGTCTGCGGCGAGACTATGAGCCGCTGTGTGCCCATGGTCAGCCGCTCCGCCAACGCGAGCACTTTCTGCACATGCTGGTTCTGAGAAATGTCGTCGCATCCGGTCAGGCCTACAGCGCCCAGACTGGCTGCCGAGCCGATGAGAAAACGGCGGCGGGTAAAGATGGAGCTCATCGGTCGGTCTCCTCGTTGATGATCGCGTAGCGGCCCGTCACCATCGAACGCATGTTGTTCCAAAGCCCGGAGAGGATGACCATCGCGATATGCACGACGACGAAAGCCACCAAGCTCCAGGCGGTGATGAAATGGATGGAGCGGGCCGATTGGCGACCACCGAAAATATCGAGCAGCAAGGGGTAGCCGGCGTCTATCGCGGGTGACATGGTCAATCCCGAACCGATCATCAGCGGTAGCAGGACGAAAATGACGATGAGATAGGTCACCTTCTGCAGCGCATTGTAGCGCCGCGCCTTTTCGCCCTTCGGGAAGCGCAACCGGGCATGGTCCTTGATTTCGTGCCATATATTTCTGGGTGCGATATCTCGAGCCGTCGGCGCGAGATCGCGGCGGAAATGACCGCCGATCAGGCCGTAGGCCATGTAAATGAGCCCATTGATGACAAAGAGCCAAGCGAAGAAGAAATGCCAACGCCGGCCAGCCGCGAGATCCTGGTAGCTGGGTATCGTCGCCCAGGCCGGGAATGCGCGCGGCATCATTTCGCCGTTGGCCGTGGACGCACCGAGTATGCCGGTTGTGCTGATCGACAGACGGCCGATGCGCACTATTCCGGTGATATTATCACCATCCTGACTGCTAGCGATTTCGAACCACGATGGATCTTCAACCGCTCCGTAATTACCCCAATGTAATTGTGGATCAGCATTGAAGATCTGCATACCACTCATCAACAGCAAGGTCAGACACAGCACATTGATCCAATGCGTTATCCGCGTGAGAACCGAATGACGGCGAATGAAGATCTTGGCGGGGGGAGGCGGCGGCGCGGTGCCGATCTGCTCTATGCTTGCCATGGCTAATTCTCCTGACGTGCCGCCGGAAGGCGGTGTCCGAAATCATGTGCTGCGAAGCTATCGTCGTTTATTGAGCTGCCCGGATGCCGTCGGCAACCGGGCAGCCCTGTGCTGTCGGCATCGATGCGTCACATTGGCGGAATGACGCCGTTTATGCCGACCACGACACGGTCGGATTCAACCGTATTGTCTCCATCGGTGGTGCCGTTGATAATGACCCCTGCACCGGGTTTGATGTCGCCTTTCGTCGCATTGCCGAAGGTGACGACCGGCGTGCCCGGCGGGATCGAGATCTTCTTCTCGCCGCCCTTGTAGGTGAGCGACAGGGTGGGACCGTTGACCGAGGTGACGGCGCTGGCAACCGTCGCATTTGTCATCGAGCTCTTCGGCTTCAGATCCCAGCCGTAGTCGCCCTCGCCGGTGCCTTTCATCGCGGCCGGAAAGATCAGCACCTCGAGCGCCCCGTTGATGCCGCTGCCGGTTGGAACGGACGCGATGCCGACGAAATCTCCAGGCTTGATGTCCGTCACGGAGGCGTTGACGATACCGTTGACGGCCCAGCCCGGTTTCAGCTTGATCGTCACGTCCTTGCCTTCACGCGATTTGACCATCAGCATATCGCCGCTGAGGCTTTCCACGACGCCGCGAATGCGTGCCTTGTCGGCAGCCTGTGCGGATAGTGTGGTCACCGCTCCGAGCGCCAGCACCATACCCATGATCTTCAACTTCGTGAGCGACATTCTGCTCTCCATATCTTGCATCTCTTCGCTATGATGCCCATCCGGCTATCTGGAGCAGGTAGGGCGATTGCTTTGGAAACGGGGCAAGGTGGCTATCGCATCCTGTCGGCAACAGCAGATTGCCCCTCAATTCCGCACCATCATTCGGAGTTCGTGCGAATGCGTTACAGGGATCACGCCGTTGTGATCACAAGACAGGCGACAAAAAATGGGGTTCAGGATGTAACAAATAGCGCTCGTCAACGAATGACTGCCCGTGCATGACGAAATCGGTGTCGGAACAGGTCCTGAAAGGTTTGATGCTTCTATCGCTTGACGGCGATGAAGCTGCATACAGGCGCTTGCTCGTTATTTTGCGGGATCTGCTTTTGGCCTTTTATCGGCGGAGGCTTGGGTCCAATGCCGACCATGACGCCGAGGATCTGGTCCAGGAGGTGCTTTTCGCAGTGCATAGCCGGCGCATTACCTATGATCGGGAACGGCCGTTCACCGCGTGGTTTTTTCAAATTGCGAAATACAAGCTGATCGACCACTTCAGGGTAAATGGCAGCAAAAGAGGCGTCGAGATTGCTTTGGGAGACGAGATCGCGGCTGAATTTCGGGAGGAAGCGCTGTTTGCTCATCTCGACATCGACCGTCTTCTCGATCAATTGCCTGCCAAGCAGAGGGAGCTTCTGCGGCAGGTAAAAATTGCTGGAAAGACCACTGCCGAAGCCGCGATCGAGAGCGGACAGTCTGAAGCGATGGTTCGTGTCAGCATTCACCGAGGGATGCGCGCGATTGGACGCAAGCTGGGGTTTGCCAATGACGAAAAATGATGAATTCATCGAGGCTCTGGTGAGCGATCTCACCCCAGTTCCCCGTCATGCGCTGCGAATGCGGCTTGCATTTACGATTATTGTCGGCGTGATCGGTGCGGCTGTTGCGCTGCTGATATCGCTCGCTTTTCGCCCGCATCTGCACCATGTGACGGTGGCGGCGTTTTGGGTGAAGTTTTTATACACTGCTGTCTTGATGAGCGCGACGATCGTGGCCCTTGAGCGGGTTGCGCGACCGGAGGGTTCGATTGGGAACATGGTTCGGGTGCTGGTCGTGACATTCAGTATCGTCACGCTTCTGGCGATCGCTCAACTCGGGCTGTCGCCGGTTTCATCCTATCCAGGTTTGATCATCGGATATTCGGCGTCCTTTTGCCCGTTCCTGATCGTAGCTTTCGGCATTCCCGCTTTTGGCGCCAACATCTGGTTTCTCAGGCGCGCAGCTCCAACGCGTCCGGTGCTTGCCGGCTTCGTCGCGGGCGCTTGCGCCGGGGGCGTCGGCGGCTGGGTATATTCCTGGGCCTGTGTCGAAAACGGTATTCCATTCATCGCGATATGGTACACGCTCGGCATCCTGCTGAGCGGCGTGGTCGGAGGCCTAGTCGGCAAAGTCAGCCTGCGCTGGTAGCTTCGTTTGACCTGCGGAGATATTGCAGGTATGCGGCCGATCTGAAGCCTTTCCCAATTTTTCGATTGTGATGGTCATCGTGCGGGCGATCGGCGGGAGACGATCGGGCATTTTCGCGTTATGAATGGCGGTCATTGATCCTACCAATCAGACGCTGAGGTCCTTCGTATGGCTTTGAACGTGCTTTTCATCGGCGGTACCGGCCAAATCTCATTTCCCCTGGGCGGCGGGCGAGCTGAAGCATTCCGTGGCGATGCACATGCATTACCACAAGCCCGGATCTCGTGGTGTTCGACGCGGCCGTCGGCACGGGCCTGAATTCCAAGGTTGCGAATTTCGCCCGGGAAAAGCCGATCACTCAGCGGGCGAAAGCGTGGCGGTGTGCGACGCCAGTACGGTATCTGTAGTACTCCCGCAACGTCCAAGCTTGAATAAGCCCGAACGCCTCGCGATCATACCGCAAGGCATCGGCGGTATCAGCACGACACGATGCGGGCGCGGTCCGGAGGAATTGCGTGGCAGTTCTTCTTATCTTGCCCAAAACCGCAGTTTTGCGCAGAGATCGATGACGGTATTAGCGACGGTTTTAGAGCAAAAAAGCAAGACTAACAGAACTGCCCATTAGTTCCATAACATAGGTTATCTGTCATGATATAACATAACGATAGAGTGATACGACGATGCGCCCTTTCGGGGTTGACCAGAAGCTCGACAGCCAGGCGCGTATGCCTGATAAAATATTGTAAAAGTATTGCATCTGGCGTATGTTCCTCGGAAGGAGTTATCACATGGCACGGGCAAAAACTTTCTCTCTTGGCGATTCCTACGACGGAATTCTGTCGGATCTTGTGCGGAACGGACGGTTCGGTACTGAAACCGAAGCGGTGCGTGCAGGTATTCGCATGCTTGCCGATCACGAACTCAAAATGCGAGCTCTTCGTAGAGAAATTCAGACGGCCGATGACGAAATTGAATCGGGCCTTGGCAAGGAATATGCCAGTGGTGCCGAGTTACTCAAAGACGTTATGAACGAAGGATAGGGTCATAAAACCGAAGCGCCTGATTATTGCGCCGTCAGCGATCAGCGACCTACGGGGCATACGGCGTTATATCGCCGAAACCAGCCCCCACTATGCGCAAGAGTTTCTGACCGATCTCACGGCCAAGATCGCGTGAATCGCCGAAGTTGATTTCACAGGCTCGCCTCGCGACCACATTGCTCCGGGCCTACGTGGGTTCCCCTACTGAAACCGCTGCATCTACTTCCGTTCCTATCCAGATAAAATTGTAGTTCTCCGCGTCAAGCACGGCGCCGAGGACATAAAGCCTCAGGACTTCGAGTGAAGGCGCCACGCGGGCTCGATGTGGAATCTTGACGTCGAGTCAATGATTGCGAGCGTGGTCTTAACTAACCCAGCACGATTTATAAATGGCTTCGGCTTTTTTGCAGCCTTTTCATGATGCGGGCAAGCCAGGGACCGGTGCAAATTCGGACCACCCTCTGCGGCAAGGCCACCTCATTCAGTCGCGGTTCAGTTACGTATACATAAACTCGCGCAGTCGACTCACAACCGAGGAGAAGCCACATGAAGAAAACTTTGATAGCGGTGGGTCTGCTTGCGCTTGTCGGCGCAAGTTCAGAAGCCCACGCCGTCGGCTGCATCAGCGGCGGCGCGGCTGGCGCTGTCGCTGGCCATTATGCCGGACACCATGCCATGCTTGGCGCTGTCGGCGGGTGCATTGCTGGACACGAACTGCACAAGAAACAAGTCGCAGCTAGGAAACTGAAGCAGCAACAAGACCAACAGCAGAACGCAAAGCCAGCACAATAACGGAGCGAAACTGGATAGGTTCGTAGCCATGCGGTACGTGCAGCTGTTCGTCCTGCCCAGCCGAGAGGAGAGCCGTCCTGCGTCAATCGTATCTATCGGCTTTATCGGAAGCTGTGGGCTCGGCACGCGTGCGCCGATCCTGGTTGAAGCGAAGGCCATTGTCCGCTGATCGCTGAACTTCGGGCATGACTCCGCATGACTGACGCACTCCACACCTGCACCGACGGCTCCTTCGATGCCGCCTCCCATTCCGGGAGGATGGGCTTTCGTTGTTTATGAACGTGGCCGCCAGTTATACGCAGGTTGCGGTACGGGATCGGCACATCGAACAACACATTCGAAGTCCTAGCCGTTGGGAAAGGCGATGGTCTGGATCGCAGCCGAGGCTCCGGCACGGTCGGTCACGCTCTGGACCGACTCCGCCCACGTCATAGAAGGTTGCCGTCGATTGAGTGCGCGCACCGACGGTCGGAAATGGATCACGCCAAGCCCGCACACGCGACTAAGGGCGGTCAACGACGTGGAGGTGTGGCAGCAACTCGATCGCCTGCTGAAGCAGCAGCCGAATGTGATCGTGGAATGGTGCAGGGACATTCAGAAGCCGCTGGCAACGAACTTGCCGACATCTTGTGAAGAAAATGCCTTAGCCCGGCGGCGACCTAGCCGGCGACCTTCAGTCGCATTGTTTGGGTGCCTTAAGCGTCTTCACCATCCTATCCACCAGCGGCCCGAACCGCTTCTGCTGCGCGGCGGGGTACTCTACCGTGAAATTCCCCATGGCGTCATCGCAGAGCGCGATCTGTCGCATGTAAATGATCCGGTCGCCCTTGGTTCCCGAAAGGCTCGCCCACGATGCACCGCGCTTCTCGTAGGTGAATTTCCAGCCGTCTTCGATCTCGAACTTCTTCCGAAGGTCACTCTCCTGGCTGAAGCCGCCTTCTGTCAGATAGTTGCCCCAGACCGAAAGTTTCGCCGTTCCGTCCATGCTCTCGAGACCAATCCCGTCGCCGTTGTCGGGCATCTGAATCGTCTTGAAGTCTGATGGGAGATCGACCACGTAGCCGAAGCGGCCGTTTTCGTACGGTTTGAAGCCCGCAGCGACAACCGACGTGGCGAATACACATGCGGCGAAGATGATGGAGAAGCAATACATGGCAGCCCTCTGATGTGTCTTGTTTCAGAGAAAGTCACGAACGCTAACTGGAGGTCAATGGATTTCATTCAGTTTCAGAGACCTCGCTCCGGAGCCACACAAGATCTGCGTTTGCATGGATGAACCGCATGGTGCTTCCGAGCTCAATCAATTGTCCCGGAGATTGTTTGGCCAGCCGCGACAGGGAACCAACATCTAGCGGTTCATCCACCTCAGAACGGGAAGTCTCTATGTTCCATAAATTGGATCTGTGACGGTATAATATAATATAATGCATGACTCAAAATATTCGCGTTAATGTAGTAATACGGATGCTTTTCGTCACCTATGCGGTCAATCTGGATTGGACGGAGAGTTCTTCCTCCAGCCTATTCGGTCTCCGCCAACGGTGCCATCACCAATCTGAGTAAGGTCCGACCTGGCCGTCATGTTTCTTCCGAATATAAGCCAAACTCGCTCACCGTCCTTCCACGGTCTGTCTTGGAACGTAGTCAACATCTAAGCCGCGAAAACACTTTACCCCAGCGAGGCGGCAATATCCGCGATGGAACGGAAAAGAACGAGCGGCTCGTCCCTAGAGGGAATGAAGCCCCGGCGCTGCCAGAAGCTGGCGGCTTCATTATCGACAGCATTGACCATCAGTGCCCGCCCGCCGACCAGCGCGGCGGCCTGAACGCAGCGCTGGAGCGCGTGTTTCACCAGACCCGTGCCAATCCCCTGCCCGGCCCATTCGGTATCCGTGGCAAGCTGACCGAGAAGAAGACAGGGAACAGGATCCGGCGGTTGCCCGGTGCGAATCGAGCGTGGCATCGTCGCTGGCACCACGGCAGTCGGCGCCAGGCCGTAATAGCCAACGACGCGTCCCGCCTGATGAACCACGAGAACAGCCGTAAAACCCTTCTGCTGATTGGAGAGGGCGCGCGTCTTCAGCCAGTGATCGAGTGTGGACTTGCCGCAAGAGAATTCGGATACGTCATGCGCTGCGGTTAGCAGTTCGGGAGCCGATATAGCCACGGCTTACCGCTTCGGTTCGTAACCAACTTCCCAAGGCGCCGGCCGCTTGGTCAGCTCCACCATCTCGGAGACTGGGGCCGCCGGGACGGCGAGAACGTCCATGAACGCTGCAAACCCGTCTAGACTCATGCGGATCAGGCGATTCTCCATCAGGACGTCCTCGGCCGCACGCACAGCAGCATCGCGCACAAAGTCCGTACGCGAACGCCCACGCAGAGTGGCGGCGCGATCAATCATTGCAACATCTGCTTCCGGCAATCGCATCGAGATTGGATATTCCTTGCGTTCAGCGGTGCTGGCCATAGCGGTCTCCTTTGTTCGCAACATAGTCTCTTGTAGCGCAAAACACAATACGGCGCGCTCGGCTCGATCTGGAAGAGGGTGAGATTGTCCGTGGAAGCAGGTTACTTATCCGCGGTGTCGACTGCGGCAACTACGATCGAAAACCTATGCGAACCCAAGCCGCCTCTACACGTTGACGATTTCACCCGATTCAGCTTATCCGAGCGGAGTGTAATCGCAAAAAGAGAGAGATCTCGATGATTTCAATTAAAAGAATAGCGGTATTGCTGTTGGCCGCGGCAATATTCGGTGCTGGCGCCTACTTCAAGAACTTAGGACCTACCCAGGCAGTGAGCACGGGCGTCAATGCCAGCGCTGGCCAGGATGGCGGTCAGAAAAAGGTAAACACCTACGTTGACGCCTACAACAGGCTGATTGGCCATTATAGTTTTACCATGCTGTACGACAAGTACCGGGAAGCGCACATTGCTTCGGCCAAAGCGAGCGACAACATCGGCGGTGTCGATGACGGCAATATTCCGCAATCCCTAAACAAATTAAAGGCGGCGCGCGCAATGCCCGGCGGACCGTCCAGCCTTGACGCCGCGGCGGACGACCTGATCGCCTCCACTGCCAAAATCGCCGCTCACCTTGCCGACCTGAAGGTCTACTACAGCAGCAAGAAATATAAGGACGACAATCTGGCCTACGGCAAACAGCAAGATCCGGTGATGTTGGCAGAGTTCAAGGCGGCGGATGAGTCGCTGGCCAAGTTCAATAGCGTACTAGATGACGAATTGCACCGCCGCGACCAGGAAGAACTGGCGGCTCTAAAGAAGGACAACCGTATGCTGGCCTACGATGCCAAATTGGCGTTGCTGCAGGCCAAGGAGTTAGTACACACCATTCGTACGGCTGATAATCCGATGGATCCAGCGCTGATTCAGCGCGCCGATCCCCAGGTGACGCAGCTCGAGAGCACCTTGGCGGACCTGCGCAAACAGGTTACCGCAGCCAAGGCCGCCGTCAAGCCGGGCGGCGATTCCTCAGGGGTCAACTCCGCCGATACCGTCGCCAACATGCTCACCGAGTTGGTCGGAAATTATCGTACGTTCAAGGAGGGCAAGCTGTCCTACTTCGACAATATGGTGGAGGAGTACAACATAGCGATCAACGCTGCCAACAACGGCATATACTGAATCACGGTCGCCGGCGGCGGCGCGGCAGTGGCGCTTCTTGATGGATGTGGTCGCGGTGTGATTTTCCTGGCTTGGCCTCCAGTCGCAGGACACCTGGCCGGAGGATTTCTAACTTTCGCAAAGGCCACCCTAAAATTTCGGGCAGGTGACGCAAAACCAATACCTGCCCGATTGCCGGGTATCCTAACTGCGCGGTGCGGCAAAACTCACAACTCATGGTAAATATTTGGTTACGTCCGCGTAGAGGCCGTTTGAAATTCATCGTGACAGCCCCATCTCTCAGCCGCTTGTTTTCGGGAGAGGCAATGAGAGACCTTGTGAATGCAGCGTTCGGTTCGGTTGAACTCGACATCATCAGCCAAGCCCTCGAAGACTGGCGGGATGCAACAGGCATCAGCCGGGGACGCGCCGGAGCATGAGCTGGCAGCGGCAACCATCATCACCCTGTTCAGAGAAGGCAATCGCACACTTTCCGAGCTACGTGCTGCGATGTCGGATCACCGGTGGCTCTCTCGGGACGCTTTGGAATTGGCGCGCACCTCGCCCACTATCGAAATAAGAGCTCATAACCGGGCGGCTCGCTTGCAGCAGACAAATGGAACCCCGGGTTGGCATGGCCTTGGAAGCGGATACCATGCCAGGGCGAACTGTTTCGCCAAATGCACCGAGATCAGGTTTGAATTCGAGGCCTTGATGGATAGCGATAACAAAGGCAGAAAGCTTTTCGAAAATTTAAATCCGGTTCAACGCCTAAAGCTGATTGATCGCCACGTGGACCAACTTCGAGCCGCGTCGAAAACCATGGCGGCGGATGGACGTCTCGATATGGTGGAGGCGCTGGATGATATCGCAAACGATTTTGAGGCCAACGCGAGTGAGCTAGCTGCTACCATGATCGGCGTCGATGTCCTGGTTCGCGCAGCAGGGCTTATGGAGATGGTTCGCGTGTTGACGTCCGGTCGTGACGAGGCGGCTACGGTGCATTGACTGCGCGCTTCGCAAAAGTTGGACAGGATTTCCGCCAATTCCCGGATAGGCGAGACCTTGCACCTCCTCCTGCTGAAGGGTTTTCATGAAGCTCTCCGCTTTTGCATTATCATAGGGGTTTCCGACGCGGCTCATGCTTGGCTGGATGCCGTGACGATGCAAAAGCTCCGAGTATGCCCTACAAGCGTATTGGACTCCCCGGTCGGAATGATGAACTAGGCTGCCCAGCTCGGGTTGACGATCAGCAATTGCCATCTCGAGCGCCTCGATGGCCAGGCTTGCCCTGAGATGCGTATCCAGCGACCATCCGACCACTTTCCGGCGGAATGCGTCTAGCACCACGGCAAGGAAAGCAAATTGCTCAGCCAGATGCAGGAAAGTGATGTCGGCAACCCAGAGCTGGTCAACGCCATTTAGGATCATTCCCTTGGCAAGGTTCGGCACAACCCTCCATTTCGACAATAACTCGCGCGGCTGACGCCGGCGAGCCAGTACATTCTATCGATATTAAATTTGCACTGCGACAGATCAGCCATCATTTTTTTGATGGCTTGGAAGACTCCGTTTCGCCAGGAGCGCTGCTCCGACGATGAGCTTCCTCGAAGTGCCCAAGGCTTCGCGAAAAAAATCGATATCCAGCTACTGCTGCCCGACTTTCTGCTCCAATTCCCCAACCCGGCGCCTAGCCTTGGTCAGCGCTTTTTCTTGAGGTGAAGGCGCGATCATAGCGGGCTGCAATGGTGCCGCACCGACAACGATTGAAGCCACTCTCGGTGGCCGACGGAGTCGCCGAGAGGTCAGATCACCGTGAAGCCTGAGGTGATCTCGCCAATCGTGAAGTCTTTGGCGACTGACGCCCGCCTCTTTCGACAGCTTGCTCACGTTCTCGCCCGTTTCCATACGCTTTAGAAGCGCAAACTTTTGGTCTTCATCGATGGTTGTTTGTCGTATGGCCATGCGCAGTTTCCTCTTAATGTGGGGAAACTGTCCGCGATTTTCCTTTGTCTCACCCTGGGGGTGCACTCCAGGTGCACTCCAACCCTGTCCGGACTTTTCCGAAACCCGCAGCCAGTATATCCTTCGGCTCCGCCAATTATACCTTCACCAACAGCCGCGCTTGCCGATCCAAAAAGGTCCACTCAAATCACAAATGGTCGCGGCATTCGAACCGCCAATTTGAAGGCCAAAGGCCCCGCCGGCCCCAGCTTGTCACAGAAATTCTCCGATTTCATGGCTTTGCTCGTTCGGAACGGCCACCGAATCGTAACGCCGCTCTCAATTGCGTGCTATTGCACCGGGGCGCTTCTGCTGACCGCATCAAACACGTCTCAGAAAGCCAGATCATATTCAGCAGGCGATTGCTCCGCGCCAGTCAATCTTTTCCCTTGCCTTAAGAGGTCGGCTGCTTCCTTGCCAACGTAAACGCCCCTGGTATTTGCGAATGCGCTCTTGAAAGCCGCTCTGAAAGTACTCAAGAGCGTCGATGAATCCGGGTCGGCTGAGGACGTGCCCACGGAGCCTTTTATTAGAATTTCATCTTTCCATAGGCCACCCGGACTGAACATTACCGTTTTTGGATTTTCAAGCTGATCAAACGCAAAAGGCGGATCGCTGGAAAGCTGGCGTGCTACAATTGGTAGCCCCCTCTCGCTAACAAGAAATCTCCTACATAGTGACGATGAATTGGCAGATGCGATCCCGAGGTCTGGAATGTCTTGAGCATCAAGAATGATCGGTTGTTGGACCGTATCGAAACGCCCAGCTTGAATGAACTGGAGTTTCCCCTTCCCTTCGACGATCTTGAAGAGAATCTGCAGGTCGGGTCCTGTTGCAAAAAAGATCATTGATTTGGACATTATTTCCGCGCCAATAGTAGTGGATCAACAATCGGTCTCGTTGCCATCTGATAACAATCTGCCGTCGACCTCACTGGCGCTGCGCCCCAACGTTAATATCCTTGGTTCGATAGTTGGTCAGCTCCAGCGGCAACTAGCCAACCAACTTTGCTTCGCCGTAGATGCGGCTATCCCAGAGGTAAAATTTACGCGCTGCCCGAAAAAGAGGGGCATGTTCGTCCCAAAGAAATCTTATCCCGACGCGCTTGGTCTCTCCTGGGAACATGATGTGGCCAAACAAGCGAAGCCTACAGTCGTAGAGCATATCGCCATCACTCGTCAGTTTACATGGCGTTGCAAAACCGTCCCGCGCTATCGGCTCCTGCCGTCCGTTTTCAGACGTTGGGTAGAGCGTCAGATCGATCATGAAGTGTATGGGGGCTTCGGTCATTTTCCTTCCATTGTTAGCGAGGTGGCATCGGCATAGTGGAAAATCTCACCGAGCTTGTCTCCGTGTGGGCCCCTGTGGCAAATCCAATTTCAAATGGGACCGCCATCCATCAGACAAAGAATGAACTCGCAACCTAGTTCGGACTCGTCTCGAGACAAGCTCTTATGAAACCGCCGGATCTGGCGACAAAGAAAGCCCTAGACGCTCGGCAGCTATCCGAAACTCAGCAACCGCCGGATTTTGCTCAACCGCGATGGTGAAGAACCTCGCTGCCTCGCCTGCGTCACCGAGCGTTTCGTAGCAAAGACCAATCTCGTACGCGTAGGTGCCGGTTTCATATGTATTGTCGCCCTCTGACAGAACAAATAAGCACTCCAGTGCTCGCTTTGGGAAGCCATTCTCTCGCAAGAAGGTGGCAGCGTTGGTTAGCTCGGTGAAGACTTTTCCAGCCTTTCTCACAAATTCAGTTGACATGCTCCCGCTTTCCATTTTTGTTGCAGGGCGGCAAAGAGAGTTGCATGCTTGACCGGTACCGTCGAGCATTTATAAGACCGACAACTTGATAGCAATCGACACAGAGCCCGTTCTCCACCCACTAAAGACCATCAGGACGGTCAGGCAGCCAGGTTGGAAATAGACCACGCAGCCTGTCAATTTCGTCAGTTCGATCCGAAAATATGTCAAAGCCGCCTTCGTAGGGGGCAATTACATTTCCGTTGTCAGCAATCATGACGGTTTGCATGATCTCGTCCCGCATGATGCTCGCTAGGAGCAACTCGACCTCCCGGCTATTCGACTGTTTGATACCGCCGTAAAGGTCGAAGGTGACGCCCTCGTCCTCTTCAGCGTCTCTGACGTCACTGTCAAGCAACTTCAATCCAACGGAGATCACCGCGTTAGGGCGATAACGCCGTAAGCGATGTCCGGCTTACACATTGCCTGGACGACATGGCCAAGAATTTGGGATACATCTTACGGTGTGAATCCATGCGAGGCTGAGGAATGTCTCAAAAGATTTGGCGTCAGCCGAC
>JBCNPI010000110.1:0-16322 GCA_039593415.1 Rhizobium sp.
CGTGCAGCTCGGCGTCGTCATGGCCAATGGTTTCAAGGTGACCGATGTCGGCAAGTCGGTGGAGGAAACCTACAAGCGCTTCGAGGCTTCCCTGCCGGTGGGCGTTCAGGTCGATCAGATTTCAAACCAGCCTGATGTCGTGACCGACGCGATCAGCGAATTCATGCATGCGCTCGGCGAAGCTCTCGTCATCGTGCTGATCGTCTCGTTCCTGTCGATCGGCTGGCGCTCCGGCCTGGTGATCGCCATTGCCATTCCGCTGGTGCTCGCCGCCACCTTTGCCATCATGTACGAGCTTGGCATCGATCTGCAGCGCATCTCGCTCGGCGCGCTCATCATCGCGCTTGGCCTGCTGGTCGACGACGCCATGATCGTGGTCGAGCTCATGGAGCGCAAGCTGGAGGAGGGGCTGGTGAAGCTCGACGCCGCCAGCTTCGCCTATTCCTCGACTGCCTTCCCGATGCTGACAGGCACGCTGATCACCACGGCCGGCTTCATCCCGGTGGGATTTGCGGCATCGACGGCTGGCGAATATGTCCGTTCGCTATTCTATGTCGTCGGCATCGCGCTCGTGGTCTCCTGGTTCGTCGCGGTCTATTTTACGCCATGGCTCGGCTACATGATCCTCAAGCAGCGGCACCATGCCGGCGAGCATCATGACGTGTTCGATACGCGCTTCTATCGCCGCCTGCATTCTTCCGTTGCCTGGGCCGTGCGCCATCGCGCCATCGTCCTGCTTCTGACGCTTGCCGCCTTTGTCGGCAGTCTGTGGTCGTTCCAGTTCATTCCGCAGAACTTCTTCCCGCAATCGTCGCGTCCCGAAATCCTCGTTGATCTATGGCTGCCGGAAGGCACCAACATCAAGGAAGTCGAGCGCCAGGCGCAGGCCTTGGAAGCCCGCATGGCCGACGATCCGGACAAGCGTTTCATCGCTACCTATGTCGGCCAGGGCGCGCCGCGCTTCTTCCTGCCGCTCGATCAGCAGCTCACCAATCCGAACTATGCCCAGATGCTGGTCATGGCCAAGGATGAGCCGGCGCGCGAGCGTCTGATCGCCAAGATGCGCGCTATCCTTGCGGCAGACTTTCCGTCCGTCCGCGGCAAGGTCGACCGCCTGTTCCTCGGTCCTCCCACGGGCTGGCCCGTGCAGCTGCGCATCATGGGTCCGGACCGGCAGGAGGTTCGCCATATAGCTGACCAGGTAAAGCAGCGTTTTGCCCAGAATCCGCTTCTCGGCGCCATCCATGACGACTGGCTTGAGCCGGTGCCGGCCATGAAACTGGTGATTGATCAGGATCGCGCCCGTGCGCTCGGCGTGACTTCGCAGCGCATCCGCCAGATGCTGCAGGCCTCGATGTCCGGCGTCACCCTCGACAATTATCGCGAGGGTGAGGAAACCGTTGGGATCGTTGCCCGCGAGCCGGAGGACAGCCGTCATCTGCTGACCTCGGTGAACTCGGTCTATATTCCGACCGACTCGGGCGGGTTCGTGCCGCTGTCGCAGGTCGCCAAGATCGTGCCTGTCATGGAGCAGAGCATCGAATGGCGCCGCGATCGCCTGCCAACCATCTCAGTGCGGGCGACCTTGCCCGACAATGTGCAGTCGAACGACGTGACGGCCAAGCTCTACAACGACATGGCCGATCTCAGGAACAGCCTGCCGGCGGGTTACAAGATCGAGATCCAGGGCGGTGCCGAAGACAGTGCCGAAAGCCAAGCCTCGATCGCCGCCAAGGCGCCGATCATGCTCGTTATCATCGTCGTGCTTTTGATGGCGCAGCTGCAGCACTTCGGCAAGGCGATGCTGGTGCTTGCGACTGGCCCGCTCGGCATCATCGGTGCGGCTGGCGCCCTCCTGATCAGCGGTGCGCCCTTCGGCTTCGTCGCGATCCTCGGCGTTATCGCGCTGCTCGGCATCATCATCCGCAACTCGATCATTCTCGTCGATCAGATCGACCAGGATATAGCGGCGGGCATGGACCGGAAGGAGGCAATCATCGGTTCGGCCGTGCGGCGTTTCCGTCCGATCATGCTGACGGCACTGACGGCCGTGCTGGCGCTGATCCCGATCTCGCGCGGCGTCTTTTGGGGGCCGCTCGCCTACGCCATGATGGGCGGTATTCTGGTCGCGACCGTGCTGACGATCTTCGTGCTGCCGGCCGGCTACGCTCTGTTCTTCGGCCGCGAGCCGAAGAGCAAATCGGCGGAGCCGCCGGTCAAGGAGCAGGCCGACGAGGAGCAGAATACGATCCGCCTGCCACCGGCAGTGGCGGCGGAGTAAGAGGTCTGAAAGAAACAAATATCCCGGCTTCGAGCCGGGATATTTGTTTGAGCCATTCAGATCGGCGGCAGGATCGTCTGCTTGCCGTCGGCGATCTTGAGAATCGTCAGTGTTCCGCCCATGGAAACCGCCGTATCGATGCCGATGCGGCTCAGACCGAAAATCGGATGGGAACTCGGCGTGTGACCGTGGATCACCAGCAGCGGCAATTGCGGACCGCCCGACAGAAACGGTTCGCGAATCCACATCAGATCCTCGTCCGTCTGTTCGCTCAAAGCAAGACCCGGCTGGATGCCGGCATGGACGAAAAGCGTCGAGCCGAAAGTGACGGCTACGGCGAGCGAACGCAACAGATCGATATGCGCTGCCGGCATTGTCTCCAGCACCGTGTCGCGCAGCTTTTCAATGCTGTAGCCGAGGTCGAAAAGCATATGTCTGGCATCGATGCCGTAGGAGGCGAGCGTCGGCAGCGCGCCGAATTCCAGCCAATGGATGTTGGCATCGGGATCGTCCAGGAAGCGCAGGAAGACATCGTCGTGATTGCCGCAGAGCGCGTGGCGGTCGAAACTTTCGGGCGGCGGTGCGCTAAGATGCGCCAGAACATCGCTGGAACGCGGGCCGCGATCGACATAATCGCCGAGATACATCAGCAGCTTCCGGCCGGGAAGGCTGCGGGCATCCTCGACGATGCGCCTTTCAGCCGCAACCATCTCGTCGTAGCAGCCATGGATGTCGCTCAGCGCATAGATCACCGTGTAGTCGCGTCCGGTGAGGTCGATGCGGTCTCGTTGCTGCTGCATGAAATTGACCGTTTCCTGCCGGGTCGTGCGTAAACGGCAGCGGCAGTCCAATCGCTTGACATGATGTCGAGAAACCCGATTTTGACGAGTCTGTGTAGGGACGGTATTCCAAGCATCGATCCGCCGCAAGTCTTACGGGCGCGGGCATTGGTCTGAGCCGCTGAAATTGCAGGGATTTTCAAGGTTATTATGGAAGACCATATTTGCGCAGCCTCCCGGTATTGAAGATGCTCAGCCGCGATAGGCGGCTTCGAGCGCGGCAATGTCGAGCTTGACCATGCCCATCCAGGCCCGCATGACCCGAGCGGCCTTTGCGGGATCCGGATCAGCGATATACTTGCGGAGCACCGTCGGCACGATCTGCCAGTAGGCGCCGTAGCGATCCGTCACCCAACCGCAATGCACCGGCGTGCCGCCATCGACGAGACCGTCCCAAAGGTGGTCGACCTCAGCCTGGTCGGCGCAATCCACCTCGAGCGAGATCGCGTGATTGTATTCGATGCGGTCGCCGCCGTTCAGTGCCATGAAGCGCTGGCCGGCGAGCGTGAAAGTAACAACCAGAACCTCATCGGAATTGCCCGAGGGCATGTCGACAGTGTTCTTCTGCACGTGGTCGATCCCGGAATCGGGCAAGAGCGACACATAGAAATTCGCAGCTTCCTCGGCTTCCCGCGCAAACCACAGGCATGGGGCAATCTTGGACATGGGGTACTCCTCTCTCGTCGGATACCCCTAGGACGAGAGAGGAGCGGCAAAGCCGACAGGGTGGCGGAAATTTTTCGAGTTCTTTCCGGCTGCCGAGCCGCTAGACCAGGCGCCCGCCACCATCGATGTGCAAGACTTCTCCCGTCATGAAGCGGTTTGCCATCAAAAAGAGGATCGCCTGGGCGATATCCTCTGGCCTGCCGATATTGCGGCTGGGCAGGGTCGAGGCGGTTTGTTCGAGGACCTGCCTCTTCGCTTCACCCATCAATCCGTCGAGCAAGGGCGTATCCACCCACCCCGGTGAGATCGCGTTGACGCGCATTGGCGACAATTCGATTGCAAGGGCGCGAACCGTGCTCTCGACGGCGGCGACCGCAGCCGCCACAACGGCACCGATCGCGGCGGGGCGGGAGGCGAATTGCCCTGAAGTCATGGTAATCGAGCTTGCGCCATGCAGAAGGGGAAGAGCCGCCTTGACGGCGAGCAAGGGTCCGATCAGGCGTTCACTCACAACCTGCAAGAGATCCGCCTCAGATTGATCCTTGAGCGACTGCAGATGCACCGTTCCGGCCGTGATCAGCAGATGATCGATCCTGCCGATCCCCGCAAATATCGCCGGGTGCGGAGCTGCAATATCTGCGACGATCTGGGTCGCGCTGCCGATCGCTTCGGTGGCTTCCCGAAGACGTTGCGGATTGCGGGATACCAGAAAGAGATTGGCGCCGGCATCTTTGGCTTGCCTGGCGGTCGCCAAGCCGATCCCGGAGGAGCCGCCGATGATGACGATGTTCTGACCCTGGAACGATTGAGGCTGCCTATTGTCGGTTTGAATGGTGCTGGTCTGCAAGACTGGTTCTCCGGTTGGATTGTTGACCGGGCCGAAGATCGTTGATCGGCATATGCTTTGGAAGGGCGCGAATGACGATGTCATTTATCGTAAAAGGCGATAGAATACGGTCATGGATATGCTTTCCGCTATGCGCATCTTCACTCGTGTCGTCGAACGCGGCAGCCTTTCGGCCGCCGCGCGCGATCTCGGTCTCGGGCAGCCGACCGTCAGCGAACGCATCGAGAAGCTGGAAAGGCACTTGAGCGCGCGGCTCCTGTACCGGACGACCCGCTCGGTGCAGGCGACCGATGCTGGTGCGCGCTTCTACGACTATGCCAAGCGTGCCATTGAAGCCGCGGAGGAAGCGGAGGCTTCCGTCGCCTCGGCTGAGACATCGCTGAGCGGAACGTTCCGGATCGCGGCGCCGCATGGGCTTGGAGAGATGACATTGCCGCGGCTGCTCGCCGAATTCCAGAGGCTGCATCCGGCTCTGGCTTTTGATGTGACCTTGAACGATCGCTTCGTCGATCCGATGACGGAGGGTGTCGATCTCTCCATCCGCATCGGCGAGATCGGCAGCGGCAATTTCATCGCCCGCCGGCTGGGAACCATGCGACGGCTCATGCTGGCGGCTCCCGGCTATATCGAGCAGCACGGGTTGCCGCGGGAACCGGCGGAGTTAGCGGCACATCCGTTCATCAGGGTCGCCGGGTTCGCGGCGGATGAGCGGCTGCATCTGATCGGTCCGGACGGCGGGACGATAGAAACGCCTATCCGTACCGCATGGCGCGTCAATCACTGGAGGCCGCTCATGGAGGCGGTGCTGGCGGAAAGGGGAATAGGCTCCTTGTTCGCTGCTGTCTGCGGCCGGGAAATCGCCGAAGGAAGGCTCGTGCCCGTGCTGCCCTCCTATGAGTTCAGGCGAGTGGACGTCCATGCCATCTATCCGCCGGGGCCGCGCCCTGCGGCCAGGACGAAGGCCTTCCTTGCGCTGCTCGCCGAACGGACGGATCAGCTCTTTGGCGAGGTTTCTGGAGTGCCCTAACGGCCGGCTGCCAGCCTTTCGGCGAATTCGATCGCCTCGATCAGGCTGCGCTCATTGGCGATGCCCTTGCCGGCGATGTCGAAAGCCGTGCCGTGGTCGACGGAGGTGCGCACGATCGGCAGGCCGAGCGTGATGTTGACGCCGGAAAGATCCATCCATTTGCCGGTCGCTGGATCGATCTCGAAGCCCAGCAACTTCACAGGGATATGCCCCTGATCGTGATACATGGCGACGACGGCATCATATTGGCCGGCGCGCAGCTTGACGAAGACGGTGTCGCCGGGAACGGGGCCGATAATATCGAGCCCATCGGACACGGCCCTGGCGATGGTGGGCGCAGAGATATCGATATCCTGCCGGCCGAAGAGGCCACCTTCGCCGGCATGCGGATTGAGCGCCGCAACCGCGATCTTAGGTTTGGCAATGCCGAGATTCCTGAGCGCCTTGTCGGTAAGATCGATCACCAGCCGCAGACGCTCCGGCGTCAGGCGCTTCGGCACATCCTCGAGCGCGACATGGGTGGTGACATGGCTGACGCGCATATTGCCATGGGCGAGCATCATCACGGAGCCGCGGGCGCCTGTCAGTTCGGCCAAAAGCTCGGTATGGCCGGCGTAATGGAAGCCGGCCTTGTTCAGCGCTTCCTTGTTGAGCGGCGCGGTGACGATGCCGCCGACCTTGCCCGACAGCGCCAGCTGAACACCCTTTTCGACCGCCTTGAAGGCCATGCGGCCGCCATCGGCGGAAAGCCGGCCGGGGAGGATCGGCTCACCCTCGGCATCGGCCTGGATGAAGCAGAGATTCGGCCAGTCCCCCTCCATCCCAGCCTCGGGGATTTCGATGCCGAGGCCGAGCTGCTTTTCTGCGAGGCGCAGGGCTGGTCCGCTGCCGATGATTGTCAGTTTGAGCTTACCTTCGGCAAGCCGATCCTTCTGCCGGGCCGCGGCCTTGACGATGATTTCCGGGCCGATGCCGGCGGGATCGCCCATGGTGATTGCAAGACGCCGCGTCATGGTTCTTCTCCTCCGGCAATCAGCCCGTTTTCACTCAAGAGGTCGCGCCACAGCGTCGGGCCGCCGAATGCGCCCGACTTGGAGATGACCGTGGTGCCCTGCCAAGGGCCGCCGACGATTGTCGAGCGCGGCAGGCCGGGCGCTGCCTGGCCGGTGATGCTGAGGGCTGTCACATTAAGCGCCGAGCAGAGATTGCGCAAAGTTTCGCCGCCGGCGACGATCAAGGTGGCCGGGGCCGGCAGGCCCTTGGCCATGCCGCCGAAGGTCGCCGCGATGCGCCTTGCCGCGTCGTCGCGGTCGAGCCCGGTCGGCAGATCGAGGCTGACCATGGCGACGCCGCCCTGATGGATCAGGCGATTGATGGCATCGGCATCCGCCCCTTCCGCAAGCTTCAGCCAATAGGGGCCGCAGGCCTGGAGCTGCGCCAGCGTGATCGGCTGATCCGAGCCGAACAGGCCGAGCACCGGCCTTTGCAGCCGGCGCGAGATCGGGACCGCCGGCATCGGATGCTTTTTGCCCGCGCCCTTTTCCGCATGCGCGCGATGATGCGTTGCCAGATCGATATTGCGTGCCAGCGCCCGCGCGAGCCCGCCCGTGCCGCTCCAGAGGACCGGCCCCTCCAGCTGCGACGATACCCACGCGATGACGGCATCCAGATCCTCGTCCGTATGCGCATCAAAAACATGGATGCCATCCGGAATGGGCTTGCCTTCGAGGTCATCGAGCGTCGTGTTGAAGGCCGGTAATCCCTCGGCGCGCAGGTGCACGGCAATATCGCCGCTGACGTCGCGCCAGGCGTCCTTGCCGGCATAAAGCACCTGCCGTCCGCCCCTTGTATGCCGCCCGTGATGCGGAAAGGCCGGCGCGAGGATGCAATGCCGCCAATGGCCGAGCCGGAAGCAGGCCGCAAGCTCCACCGCCCAGGGGCCGCGAAACAGGCTATCCACCTTCTTGAAGGCGAGATCGGCGCCCTGCAGCAGCGGTGCAATGTCGCCGACGATCGCCTCCGCCTCGGCGGCCGTCTTTTCGCGGGTGCCGCTGTCGATCGCGAGACAATCCGGCAGGTTCTTCGAAAGCGCGTCGCTGCGCTCTACGTCGATCGGTCCGTAGACGCCGACGAATTCGACGGCGGTGTCGAGCGCGCCGGTCAAATCATCGGCAATGAGGCGGAGGGTGGGCATGGACTTCGGGAGCCTTCAGCGGCCTTGCGGGTATCGGATATGGAGATGGAAGCCAAGCCTTATGGCTGCTCGGATCAGGCGCAATCTTCAGCCTTCCATGAAGGATGTCAACGGGTTGCTTTGTCACCGATTCATGTGGGGCCGTTGGAGATGAAATATAAAAATTCCCCTCACCCCCCTTCTCCCCGTTTTGACGGGGAGAAGGTGGACTAGAACAGTTGAGCGAAGCAAAACTGTGAGAGGACGGATGAGGGGATAACCTGTCCCTATGCAACTGCCTGCCATTTCATCCACCCGGGCTGCGGCAGCAGCCCGCGTTTACTCGCTGGCACATATGCGCATATGCTTGTATCTGAGCGACGCGGCCAAGGTGTTTCGGCCGCTTCAAGGAGGGCAGGGTGAGCTACGATTTCCATGTGGGCCAGAAGGTCGTCTGCATCGACGATACGTTCAAGCATGTCAGCATCGATCAGCTGATCCGCAAGGGGACGATCTACACCATCCGCTGGGTCGGCGAATACACGCATTATGTCGACGGCACCTTCATCGGCGTGAAGCTGGAGGAGATCCATCGCGGCAATGACGACGGGCCGGAAGGCTATGGCGCCGCCGACATGCCCTATCGCGCCAGCCGCTTCCGCCCGCTGGTGAAGGACAAGATCGCCTCGCTCAGAAAGCTTTTGGCGCCGACGCCGGATGCGCCGGCCGAGCCGAAGGTCAAGACCAAGAAAAAGGAAAAGGTCTGACGGCAGGCGGGCGGGACGGCCTCGATCAGCCCTGACGCGCCCGCGCCAGCCCATGCTCGATCAGGCGGCTGATAAGCTCCGGATAGGAAATGCCCGAGGCGCCCATGGCCTTGGGATACATGCTGATATTGGTGAAGCCGGGCATGGTGTTGATCTCGTTGATGACCACGCTCTGATCCGGCCGCAGGAAGAAATCGACGCGCGCCAGCCCTTCGCATCCGAGCGCGCGAAAGCCATCCGCCGCCATGCGCTTCATCACCTCTGCCGTCCCGGCCGGAAT
The DNA here is from genome assembly GCA_039593415.1 of Rhizobium sp. GTDB lineage: Bacteria > Pseudomonadota > Alphaproteobacteria > Rhizobiales > Rhizobiaceae > Rhizobium. The sequence continues at coordinate 8,881 of JBCNPI010000110.1, forward strand.
ATCCGCCGGCACGGTGACGACGGCGCCATGCTGATCGAGATATTTCGCCTCGTAGGAATAGAAGCCGTGGGTCGCCGCCGTGGCGATCTCGCCCGGCCCGGAAACGAAGAGCGTGCCGTCCGGCTGCTCCAGCACCGCATATTCGATTTCGCGGGCGCGCACGAATTCCTCCACCAGCACCTTGCGGTCATGCCGTAAGGCTTCGGCCAGCGCGCTCTCGAACCCTTTAGCATCCTGCACCTTGCTGACGCCAACCGAGGAGCCCTGGCGCGTGGGTTTTACGAAGACGGGCGAGCCGAGTGTGCTCACGATCTCATCGAAATCAGGCTGCTTTTCGCCGCGCGTCAGCGTTAGGGAGAGCGCCACCGGCAGGCCGGCCTCGCGCAGCAGGCGCTTTGCCATATCCTTGTCGATCGCGTTGGCCGAGCCCAGAATGCCGCAGCCGACGAGGGGCAGGCCGACGATCTGGGCGAGGCCCTGAATGGAGCCATCCTCGCCGTTCAGCCCATGCAGCACCGGAAAGAGCACATCGACCGCAGGCAGCTCGCGCCCCTCGGCACCTTCCAGCGCCAGCAGCCGGCCCTTGCCGCCCGGAACCAGACAGACTTGCCGGCCCTCATAGGCAATCGGCTCCGGCAGCACGCCGCCCTTTTCCTCCACCAGCAGCCAGCGCCCGGCGCGATCGATCAGGACCGGCACGATCTCATATTGCCCGCCATCGATCGCCTTGACGACATTGCGGGCCGACATGACGGAAACCTCATGCTCGCTGGACTGACCGCCAAACAGAACGGCGACGCGTAGTTTCGACATTGAGGCTTTTCTCCCGGGCCAGGATGGATGTGATGGGAGAAGGGTTTAAACGGGGGATTGCAGCGGAATTGGGGAGGGGATGCGGGCAAGTTTCTTTTTAGAGACAGTTAAACGCTGGAAAAGGCGGGTGCGGCTATAGAGATTTGAACCCGGTAAAGTCTTACAGAATGCCTTGGTTTGTAGGAGTTTCTGTGGCCGCGCTCAAGGTCATATATAATGCTTGTGTAGATTGGAGTGGCTGTAAGCTGCCTTACAGTAGATGCCCTTTTGCTGGGTCACCCCACGATGCATTCTTTTGGTTTGCCTGATTTGCCAGAGTATCTCAGTCGATCTGTTACCTACCTTTGGTGGTGGTGATTGTCTAAAACATCTATTTTAGAGAGAGTGCTGTGTATATATTATCAGCCGAATCGGCGTATTGTTTGGTATGTTCCGCCGCAACTTCATGAGGCATAGAAATGGTTAATCATGTACGCGGACGGTTGACGACAGAACCGCTCAATTTTGAAGATATTATTGCTGATATTCGCAAGGGTGAAATTAAGATACCGAAATTCCAGCGTCCGTTCGTTTGGAAAGAAGAACAAGCTATTCGGTTAGTAGACAGCATTGCTCGGGGTTACCCTGTTGGCAGCGTCCTTCTTTGGCGCACCGCTGATAAGTTGAGCTCAGAACGCGAACTAGGCGAGTTCAAATTGCCGCAAACTGACGAAATGACTCCGACAAAATATGTCCTTGATGGCCAGCAGAGAATAACGGTCATATTCGCAGCGTTCGGAGCAGAAGCCGTTGATGGTGGGTTTAAACCGCGATACGACCTCCGCAAGGAAACGTTTGTGAGCAGCGACGAGACAGCAGTTCATTATTTTCCGCTGCGGTTCGTCTACCGAACAACGGACCTTCTAAACTTTAGGACAGCACTTCAGGCCCTTGAGGACCGTGAATTGTTACAGAGTCGTCTCGATGCATTGATCGGTGCGATAACGGGATACAGAATTCCGGTAGTTGAACTTCGGGACCTGACAGTTGAAGAGGTCTGCCCAATATTCGAGCGGATTAATAGTTCAGGGACCCGCCTTTCAACTTTTGATTTAATTGCCGCTGCGACTTGGTCCAAGACATTTGATCTCGCGGATCAGGCGCAGAGCATCGCTAAGGAGCTTGAACCAAAAGGCTTTGAGGGTATTTCGAACGAAACAATACTGAAATGTATTTCAATCGTTATGATCGGCAGCATCAAGAAAGAAGATGTTCTGCGGTTGCGTGAGCATCCTGAGGAAAATATCTCTGTCGCGACAAAGGAAACGAAGGAAGCTATCCGAAAAACAATCGATCTGCTTCAGAAGGAATTTGGGATTCAAGCGATGTCTTTTCTTCCATACGAAGCACACATGATATGCCTCACTAGGGTATTTCAACATTCCCCAAAATCCTTAGACAGTGCCCAGCATAGGCGGCTACGGCAGTGGTTTTGGCGTACGGCGTTCTCAGAGCATTTTCGGGGTGCTTCGGAAGCCTTCGTTACAACCTCAGCAGATGAAGCCGTGGACTGGATACTCAAGGGGGAAGGCGTAGTCGATCAGTTTGGCGCGGCTCCGACACCTGAAAAGGTTGCTGGTACCAAATTCCATTTCCGCGCGGCAGTTGCGAAGGCTTTCGTGCTTGCGCTGGCCAAGGCTGCACCTCGAAACATAACGAATGGCGCCGCAGTTGACCTAGTGGAGTGCCTTTCGGTATACAACAATAAGCAGTATCACCATATATATCCCCAAGCTTGGCTCAAAACCGCTAATGAACCGAATATCGATTCGTTGGCGAATATTTGTATGCTTTCAGCAGCAGAGAACGTCCGCGTATCTGATACTGCGCCAACAGAATATCTGCCAAAGGCCATTGAAGCGTTCGGTCTAGAACAAGACGTGGTGTTCAGCTCCAATCTTATGCCAAAACCCTCCGAGCTCTCTTACAGTACGCTGTCGTATGCAGATTTCTTGAAAGCGCGCTCGACTGTAATCACAAAGTTTGTGAAACTTCTTTGTGACTAAGCAGACGATCTGACATGGGTGAGGCCCGTTTCTCGAGGCTTCACCGCAACTCATTTGTTTCCGCTTGCGTATTGCATAAGCGAAATCAGGAACATGCGCGCGCCGAGACACGCTTTCGTGCATCGCCATGCTGTTGGACGGACAGGTCTAGGTTCAAATTCTGGCGCAACAGCCAGCGCCGCTCTGATGTGGCATTTCGGCGGCAGATTCTTCGAGAAGTTGTTGATATATCAATATTTTTTTATGGATTTGTTGCTTCTTTGAATATGCTGCAGCGTACGTATCACCTCCACCTTGATCAAGCTGCACTCTAACTCTTTGGTCGTTAACCTAAAGGCAGTTAAAGCGGAGCGTTAGGTCATAAACACGCATTCTTTGGTGTACCGGAGAGCGTGTGCGACGAAGTAGCAGATGCCGTTTTGGATTTCGTTAGGTTAACCATAAACAAGGCTAGGGAATACACATTGTATATAGCCGGGAATTACCTCACGCGCCTCATGGCGCTAGTCTTCCTGAATTTACATGGAAAGAAAACTGGTGCTGCTAGAGAGATTTGAACTCTCGGCCTCTCCCTTACCAAGGGAGTGCTCTACCCCTGAGCTATAGCAGCATTCCGTGGCGCGGTGTGGTACGCCGTATTGGGCGAGGCGGCTATTGCCATAGGTCGGGGCGGAGTGCAAGCCGCAAATTGCAAGTTCTTTGAAAGATGGCAGGAAAAAATGTGTCGGTCTTTTGACGCCTGAGGTTTTCAGCTATGACGAAGCCATGGGTGCGGACAAGACGAAAATCGATGAAGGGCAGGCTTTGCAGGGCGGTTCGGCCTCCAACGAGCCGGGCGAGCCCGTGGGCGGCAAGCAGGTCACGGAGGCGGATCGGCGGCGGGAGCGTGCCGCGCAGAAGCTGCGGGAGAACCTGTCCCGCCGCAAGCAGCAGGTGCGGGCGCGGCGCGCAGGCCAGGCCGACGAGACGGATGGGCTGCCGGCGGCAAAGCCTGTGGATAGTGCTGAAATCGCCGCAAAAAGGGACGAATCGCAATGATTGATGTCGCCCATCATCAAACGAATTGATGCGTTAATCTATTTCGTCTAAAGAGCGCCTTTTACCAAGTGCCCGAAATCAGGCGCGAGAAACTTGGGCGTTCGGAACTTCAGGAAAGGCGGGCCTCGCCCGTATTGCTTATATGGATCGTATCAGGATTGTCGGCGGCAATGAGCTCAACGGTATCATTCCGATCTCCGGCGCCAAGAATGCCGCCCTGCCGCTGATGATCGCCTCGCTGCTGACTAGCGATACCCTGACCCTCGAGAACGTGCCGCATCTCGCCGATGTCGAGCTCCTGATGCGCATCCTCGGCAATCACGGCGTCGATGTCGCCGTCAACGGCCGCCGCGAGCGCCAGGAAGATGGCTATTCCCGCACGATCCATTTCACCTGCCGGACCATCGTCGATACGACCGCGCCTTACGAGCTCGTCGCCAAGATGCGCGCGAGCTTCTGGGTCATCGGGCCGCTGCTCGCCCGCGAGGGTCAGGCGCGCGTTTCGCTGCCCGGCGGCTGCGCCATCGGCACGCGTCCGGTCGATCTTTTCATCGAAGGCTTGCAGGCGCTCGGCGCCACCATGGAAATCGATGCCGGCTATATCAACGCCACCGCGCCGAAGGGCGGCCTCATCGGCGCCCGCTATGTCTTCCCGAAGGTTTCCGTCGGCGCGACGCATGTGATGATGATGGCCGCCACGCTTGCCCGCGGCACCACCGTCATCGGCAATGCCGCCCGCGAGCCCGAGATCGTCGATCTCGCCAACTGCCTGATCGCCATGGGCGCCAAGATTTCCGGCGCCGGCACCAGCACGATTACCATCGAGGGCGTCACCTCGCTCTCCGGCGCCCGCCACCGCGTGCTCCCCGACCGTATCGAGACCGGCACCTATGCCATGGCCGTTGCCATGGCAGGCGGCGATGTCACACTTGAAAATACCGATGTGGCGCTGCTCGACACTGCGCTCGAAAGCCTGCGCCGCGCCGGCGCCACGGTTTCGCCGACCAACAACGGCATCCGCGTCATGCGCAATGGCGGCGGCATCCAGCCGGTCGATGTCGTCACCGATCCGTTCCCCGGCTTCCCGACCGACCTGCAGGCACAGTTCATGGCGCTGATGACCCGCTCTTCGGGCGTCTCGCACATCACCGAGACTATCTTCGAAAACCGCTTCATGCATGTGCAGGAGCTCGCCCGCCTCGGCGCCAAGATCTCCCTTTCCGGCCAGACCGCCCGCATCGAGGGCGTCGAGAAGCTGAAGGGCGCGCCAGTCATGGCCACCGACCTTCGCGCTTCGGTTTCGCTCGTCATCGCCGGCCTTGCCGCCGAAGGCGAGACGGTAGTGTCGCGCATCTATCACCTCGATCGCGGCTTCGAGCGGCTGGAAGACAAGCTGACGCGCTGCGGCGCCATAGTCGAGCGCATCAGCGACTAAGCGCGCCGCGTTCTCGCCGAACAGCGCTCCGGTTTTTGTATTCCGCTGTCGCAAAAGCGCGACAGCATTTTGCATGGCCAGGTTTATTTCCATCCGTCGGCGCGAAGAGAGCGGGCAAGCCCGTTTTCTTCGGTTGCGTCTTTTGCGCTCCCATTTTATGTCCATCACAAGGAAATCTCGGCAATGGCACCTGCCGGCCGTTTGACTGGCGCGATTGGGGATAAAGGACGAATGAGCGATCTCAAGCTAATGGCACTCGACACCGAGGACCTGGATGTCATCTCTGCCTATCTGCAGGATAGCGTCTTCAAGGTCGGCGACATGTCCTTTGCCGCGAAGCAGGAGCAGTTTTCGCTTGCGGCCAATCGCTTCGTCTGGGAGCGGTCTGATCGGCGTGGCAAGCCTTATGAACGCCATCGTTCCGCGCTGGTGTTCAAGCGCGTCAAGGCGGTTCGCTCCAGCGGCATCGACCGGCGCAAGCGCGACGAGGTGCTGTCGCTGCTCGCGATCCGCTTCGAACAGAAGGGCGAGGGGCCGGACGGCACGGTCGAGCTTGCCCTTGCCGCCAATGCCACGATCGCGCTCGATGTCGAATGCATCGAGGCCCAGCTCGCGGATATCGGCGGCGCATGGGAAACGGCGCACAAGCCCCGTCATCCCGACGCCGGCGAATAGGCTTATAAGGGTTGGATACGGCCGCTAGAGGCGGCCTCGATGGAAGGGAATATCAGTTTGGCTATCTGGCTGGATCAGGCGTCCGAAGGGTTCGAGCAGCAGTTCGCCGCATTCCTGACGACCAAGCGGGAAGTGTCCGAGGATGTGAATACCGTCGTGCGCGGCATCATCGATGATGTGCGGGCGCGCGGCGATGCCGCCCTTGCGGACTATTCCAAAAAGTTCGACGGCGTCGACTTCGCCGTAACGCCGATGCGCGTCACCGAAGCGGAGATCGATGCGGCGATCGAGGCCGTTCCGGCCGAAGTGCTTGGCGCGCTGAAGGTCGCCGCCACCCGCATCGAATCGCATCACCGCCGGCAGCTGCCGAAGGACGATATCTATGAAGACGATCTCGGCGTCGGCCTGGGATCGCGCTGGACGGCGATCGAAGCCGTCGGCCTCTATGTGCCGGGCGGCACGGCGAGCTATCCGAGCTCGGTGCTGATGAATGCCGTGCCGGCCAAGGTCGCCGGCGTCGAGCGCATCGTCATCGTCGTGCCGGCGGCGGGCGGGGCTGTCAATCCGGCCGTGCTTGCGGCGGCGCGCATGGCTGGCGTCGAGGAAATCTACCGCGTCGGCGGCGCGCAGGCGATTGCAGCGCTCGCCTATGGTACAGACACGATCAAACCGGTCTACAAGATCACCGGTCCCGGCAATGCCTATGTGGCGGCAGCCAAGCGTCAGGTTTTCGGCACCGTCGGCATCGACATGATCGCCGGCCCGTCCGAGGTGCTCGTCATCGCCGACAAGAACAACGATCCGGACTGGATCGCCGCCGATCTTTTGGCGCAGGCAGAGCATGACGAAAGCGCGCAATCGATCCTGATCACCGACGATGCCGAATTCGGCAAGGCTGTGGAAGCGGCAGTCGAGCGGCAGCTGAAGCGGCTCAGCCGCTCACAGACGGCGGCAACGAGCTGGCGGGATTTTGGTGCGGTGATCCTGGTTTCGGATTTGAATAAGGCCATTCCTCTTGCCAACCGCATTGCCGCCGAGCATCTGGAGCTTGCTGTCGACGATCCCGAGCCGCTGCTTGCCGGTGTGCGCAATGCCGGCGCGATCTTCGTCGGCCGTCACACGCCGGAAGTTATCGGCGATTATGTCGGCGGCTCGAACCATGTGCTGCCGACGGCGCGCTCGGCGCGTTTCTCCTCCGGCCTTTCCGTGCTCGATTTCGTCAAGCGCACGTCGATCCTCAGGCTTGGGCCGGAGCAGCTCCGCGCGCTCGGGCCGGCGGCGATCGCGCTTGCCAATTCCGAGGGGTTGGACGCCCATGCGCGGTCGGTCGCGATCCGCCTCAATCTCGAGGGGTAAGGCATGGCCAAGGGCGTCTTCCGGCTGAGCGATGTGGTCCTGGACGACACGATCGGCCGCTCGACGCCCGATGTCGAGCA
>JBCNPI010000111.1:0-16305 GCA_039593415.1 Rhizobium sp.
GACAGGAAATACGGGATCATGGAGGCCGCAACGACAAGCAGTATCCAGATCTGCTCCAGCCGGGTATTCGACCAAATATAACGCGCTAGGCTTTTTTCCATTGCTTACTGCAAGCTTTCAAATTCAACGCCCAGCGCCGGCCGGACGCCGGCACCGATGTTGCAGAGGTGCGGGAAGGTTTCGTTGCGGATATGTGGCCCCATATGTGAAAAGGGACGCCGCCCGGTCTTTCGTCCACGCTCCTCCCGATTCACCGATTTCCTGATTTATATCACAAGATTGCAGGAATCCAGGAAGATAAAACGACAGGGTGCTCCCGATCGCCGATGTATCTGCTCCCTAGAACCTCGCGCGCTTTAATCCTTGATTTTGCGCATATCATCGTAGCAAGGCCGGGACACACTTTTGCACCGCATGCTTTATGTCAACCGGCGCAGTATGGCCGATGTTCTGGCAGCGCCGCCAAGATCTATATCCGGATTGCCTGGCTTGGGCCGCGACAGCGCGGTCTCGACCGCCTCGGCCAACAAATCGGTCGTCAACCCCGACTCCGGCAGGGCCAATGCCAGCCCCAATTTCTCCAGCCGCTCGGCTCGGACGGATTGCTCCGTCTCGCCGCCGGCTGTGAAAGGAACCAGAATAGCGCGGCAGCCCGCCACGAGAAGATCGCCGACCGTATTGTATCCGGCTTGCGAAATCGATAGCTCCGCTGCCCGCAGGAGAGAGGGAAAATCCTTGCGGAAACGGACAAGCTCGACATTGCCGGGCGCATCCTTGGCGAGACCGGCATAATCCTGTTCGGGCAGGTTCGGGCCGGCGATCAGCAGCCAGCGGCGATCGGCCGCCACGCGGCTTGCCGCCTCGAGCGATGCGCGGATAAGGTCGCGCCCGACCGCGCCGCCGCCGGCCGAAACGACGATGTCGAAGGTTTCGACAGGCTCCGGCGGCAAAGCGGGTGCCACAAGGCCCGTGTAGACGATCTTGTCGGCGATCGCCTCGGTCAGCGGAAAAGTTTCTTCCAGCCGGACGAAATGCGGATCGCCATGGACGAGGACACCATCGAAATAATCACGCAGGAGGCTGACAGTCTCCTCGTCCCGCCCCGGCTTCTTCTGCTGCTGCAGAATATCGCGCACCGAGGTGTAGAGCCTCGGCTTCGGATCGGCTTTCCCAATGGCATCGAGCAGCGGCAGAAGCTCGAAACGCATCTGTCTGCGGCCGAAGGGAAAGGCCTCGATGACGACGACATCGGGTGCTGTCTGCCGGAATGCCTCCAGCAGGAGACCACAGCGGCGGGACAGAAACGCTTCTCCAACCGGGTTGCCCGACTGATCGGCGAGGCCGGAAAAACCGGCACTGCTGGCGACCACGGCCGGCAATGTCACGGAGGTCACATCAGCGCCAGGAAATCCGTTGACCGGTATGCCGCCGGTGACGACGGTGACCTCGCACCCATCCTTCGCCAGCGCACCGGCAATGCGGCTGGCCCGAGCCAGATGGCCGATGCCAAGCAGATGCTGGACGTAGAAGAACACGCGCAAGGGCGGGGAATACGAGGCCGTCATGCGGATTTCCGCCATTGCTCTTCTTTCTGCCACTGTTCCTCGAACAACCCAGTCAATTGCCGTATGCTGGCGTGATAGTCGAAATGATCGCGCACACGCCTTTCGGCGGCCTCGCCAAGCCTGTGACGCAGCGCCGGGTTGCGAATGGCAGATTCCAGTGCTGCGGCGAGCGCCTGCGGATCCTCCGAAGGAACGACAAGCCCGTTCGCGCCATCCTCAAGCAGCTCGGGAACGCCGGAGACATTGGTGGAAACACAGACAAGCCGCTGGCTCGAAGCTTCGACGAGCACATTCGGCAGTCCGTCACGATCGCCATCGGCCGCCACCCGGCAAGCGAGCGCAAAAATATCGGCCTGGCGATAATGAGCAAGCACATCCTCCTGAGCAAGAGCGCCCTTCCAGGTGATGCGATCGGCAATACCGAGCGTGTCGGCCAAGGCCTTCAATTTTGCAAGACCGTCGCCACCGCCGATATGGGTGAAACGCCAGTTGAGATCGCCGGGAAGCAATGCCAGCGCTTTCAGCAGCACATCGTAGCCTTTCTTCTCGACCGCGCGCCCGACACTGAGAAGGAAGGTCGGATCGGAAGGGTCCGCGCCATTGCGACGAGAATGTTCGCCGGCAAAAGATCCGAAGCGATCCAGGTCCAGGCCGTGATAGCTCAGATATACCTTGTCATCCGCCTTGATCAGATCGCGCATGTGCTCGAAGCCGGTGCGCGTGCAAGTCACCGTCCAGCGGGCGCGGCCAAGCTTCTCCGAAAGCTCCCAGTCCGGCGAGGTCCAAATATCCTTGGCATGGGCAGAACAGGTCCACGGGATGCCGGTCATGATGCTGGCATAAGCCGTCACAGAGGCGGGTGTATGGATGAAATGCGCATGCAGCCATTCGCCGCCGTCGGGCCATTCATGCGCCAGCACCAATGCCTGGCCGAAACGCCGCACGCGATTCGGGGTGACATCCCGTTTGAGATCGGCCCAGAATTGCTTCAGGAGCGGCTTGAACCCGGGCTTGCCGATCCCGGCAAAGAGGGCGCGAAGCACCCTCAGCGGTTCGTCATGCAGATATTCCGGCAGATAGACGACACGCGCCCTGATCTCGTCATGCACGGGATGGCGCTTCTTGTCGGTAGGCTTGCGCATCGAAATCAGCGTCAGGTCGAAGCCCGCCTTTTCCAGGCCGAGCAGCTCCTGCGCAATGAAGGTTTCCGACAGGCGGGGATAGCCTTTCAGGACGACCAGTATTTTCTTCCGCATCGACAGGTTCCGGTGATCTACTCGGCAACGATCGATAGCGGCGAATAGCGCTCGCGATCATCGAACCATTCGCCGATGGTGCGCGAAATATGCACCAGTCCTTCCAGGCGCATATTGCTGTTGCTCGCCGAAGGCGGCGCCCGATTCGGCAGGCGCTTCAAGGCGGCGGCAAGCTGCTTGGGATCGGCGGACTCTTCCGGCAGCAGCATGTCGACCAGCCCGAGCTCGCTCGCCCGCTGCGCGCGGATGAGCTGCTCCTCGCGCGGCCGCGTGCGCGGTATGATCAGCGCCGGCTTGTCGAAGGACAGGATCTCGCAATAAGTATTATACCCACCCATGGCGACGACGGCCTTGGCGCCGGCAATCAACTCTTCCATCTTGTTGTCGAATTCGATGACTTGCAGACAGTCGATCCTGCTTGCGCGCTCCAAAAGCTGGCTGCGCTCCTTGGCCGGCATATAGGGGCCGAGCACGATCAGGGTCTTGTGCGTCAAGGAGCTGTCCTGTTCGAAGGCGGCGACGACATCGCTGACCAGATCGGCGCCGTCACCGCCGCCGCCGGTCGTCACCAAAATATAGTCCTCGTCAGGCACATGTTCCGACTTCGTACCAAGGGTGGAAACGCTGCGCTGCAGGAAGCCGACGAACTCCATCTTCCGGCGCACGCCTGCCGGAACATCGAGGCCGACGAGCGGATCATGGAAATCCGGCGGCCCATAGACCCAGACGCTGTCGTAGAACTGATCGATCTTCTGCAGCACATTGTTCTTCTTCCACTCGGCTTCCAGCAGATGCGGCGCGTCCATGACGTCGCGCATGCCGAGAACGAGTGTCGTGCCGCGCGCCTTGAGATAGGTCAGCGTCTCCTCCACCTCGCCCTTGAGCCCCATCGGCTCCTTGTCGACGATGAAAACGTCCGGCTGGAAGGTCTCGGCGGTGTGGCGAATGATCGATTGCCGCATCTTCAGCGTTTCCTGAAGTGCGACGTGGCTTGCCATCGATGTATATTCGCCGTCGCGCAGCTTGATGACGCTCGGCACTTTGACGAAGTCCACACGGGCACGATAGTCGAAAGCCCCGGCGATCGTTGCGCCGGAGATAATCAGCACGTTCAGGCCGCGATAGTCCTCGACAAGCGCATGGGCTATGGTTCGACATCTCCTGAGATGACCGAGACCGAATGTGTCATGGCTATACATGAGGATTCGAGCATCTTCTAAGCGCCGCTTCATAGGCAAAACCTCTGGGGGTGAAAGTTATACGCGGTGTGTCGGCAAACGACATCCGCGGCCGCTTCTCGAATTGCAATCCTGTCTTCGCCGTTCACCCAGCTATTTGTAGGGATCGGCTGCATCGCGCAAGCCATCTCCTAAAAAGTTGAACGCCAGAATGACCAAAATCACCGGGACCATGGGGAAAAGAAGCCATGGATAAAAGGCAATGACGCTGACGCTCCTTGCCTCGGTGAGCAAAATGCCCCAGCTCGTGATCGGCGGGCGAAGGCCCAATCCAAGAAAGCTCAGCGCTGTCTCGCCGAGAATCATGCTCGGAACCGAAATCGTTGCAGAAGCGATGAGATGCGACATGAAGCCCGGAACAAGATGGCGGCCGATGATGCGCCGCGTGCTGGCGCCCATCAATTGCGCCGCAAGAACATAATCTTCCTCACGCAGGGACAGAAGCTTGGAACGCACGGCGCGCGCAAGCCCGGTCCAGTCGAGAATACCGAGAATGATCGTGATGCCGAAATAGACGATGATCGGGCTCCAGCTCACCGGCATGATCGCCGCCAGCGCCATCCACAGTGGCAGGCTCGGCAGCGCCTGCAGCACCTCGATCACACGCTGCACGAGAAGATCGAGGAGCCCGCCATGATAGCCGGCAAGACCACCGATGACGATCCCGAGGACGAAGCTGACCGTAATGCCGATCAGCCCGATCGTCAGCGAGATCCGTGCGCCGTAGATGATGCGCGAAAGCACGTCCCGGCCCAGCCGGTCGGTTCCGAGCAGATACATCTGGCCGCCGACGGCCGGGCAGACCAGATGAAGGTTCGAATCCACCAGTCCCCAGAAGCGGTAGGCATCACCTCGACAGAAGAAACGAATGGGTTGCACGTCCGCGGGATTATTGGTGTAGACACGGCGCAGCGTATCGATATCCAGCGTCATCTTGCGGCCATATACGAACGGTCCGACGAACTCTCCATTGTTGAAGAAGTGCACGGCCTGCGGCGGCGAGTGGATATAATCCACATTGCGGGTGTGTAAGCCGTAGGGCGCCAGGAATTCCGCAATGATGATCATGCCATAGGCCAGCAGCAGGAAAATGCCGGAGGCGAGCGCAAGCCGGTGCTTCTTGAACTTCCACCACATCAGCTTCTTTTGCGAAGCCATGTAGTAGCGTTGCTGGCCGGCGGACATTGCCTCGAACTGATCCGGGTCGAAAGCTGCGCTCGAGACATAATGCTCCAGGGGGGCACCGGGTTTTGGCAGGGATACGCTCACTTTGTGCTCCTGCCTTGCAAGCGGATGCGGGGATCGAGAAAACCAAGCGCGATATCCGAGATCAGCACGCCTATGACGTTGAGGAAGGCGAGGAACATCAGGAAGGAGCCGGCAAGATACATGTCCTGGCTTTGCAGCGCCCTGATCAGCATCGGGCCGGTCGTCTCAAGCGACAGCACGATGGCGGTGATTTCGGCGCCGGAGATGATCGACGGCAGGATCGATCCGATGTCGGCCACGAAGAAGTTCAGCGCCATGCGCAGCGGATACTTCACAAGTGTCCGCAAGGGATGCAGCCCCTTGGCGCGCGCGGTGACGACATATTGTTTCTGCATCTCATCGAGCAGATTGGCGCGAAGGCGGCGGATCATACCGGCGGTTCCGGCCGTGCCGACAATAATGACCGGAATCCACAGATGTGAGAGAATCGAGCGTGCCTTTTCCCAGCTCATCGGCTGCGAAAGATATTTCTGATCCATCAGATGGCCGATCGACACGCCGAACCAGACATTGGCGAAATACATCAGGATCAGCGCCAGCATGAAATTCGGGATCGCGATGCCGAGCAGGCCAAGGAAGGTAAGGCCGTAGTCGCTCCAGCTATATTGATGGGTTGCCGAATAGATGCCGATCGGGAAGGCGATCAACCAGGTCAGAAGGATCGTCGTCATCGATACAAGAATGGTCAGCCAGAGCCGGTCGCCGACCACATCCGACACCGGCAGCTGATATTCGAAAGAATAGCCGAAATCGCCGTGCAGCATACCTCCAGCCCAGTGCAGGTATTGAAGCGGCAGCGGCCGATCGAGCCCGTATTCGTGGCGAAGATTCTCCATGTCCTGAAGGTTCGCGGTATCGCCCTGAGCGCGCAATTCGGCGATCTGGCTATCGAAGAAGTCGCCGGGCGGAAGCTGGATAATGGTGAAGACCAGCATCGAGATGACGACCAGGGTCGGGATCATCACGGCAATGCGCCAAAGGATATATCTAAGCATTCCGGCGATCCTCCTTCATCCAGAAGGTGTCCGGCATGTATACGCCGAGCAGACAGGTCGGATCGAAGCCATAAAGCGCCTTTTCCGGGACGTTCTGCATGTGGGCCGAATGCACGATCGGCTGCAAAGTGCCGTTGATCAGACCGATGGAGAACACCTGCTCCGTATAAATCTTCAGCATCTTGTGCCAGACCTCGGCCCGCTCGAAGGATGAGGCGGCCGCCTCCCATTCGCCCAGCAGCTTGACCAGTTCGGCCGCTTCCGGCACGTCTGGAGCGACCCCTTGCGTCTGGCGCGACAGATAGTACATGCCCCAAAGTGGCCATTGCATCTGGTCATTGGTCGTCGGCGCCAATTCGCCCGGATTCATGTCGGCCGTTGCAACGCCATTGTCGAGGCCATACCACAGCGACATCAGAATGCGGCCGCCCATGGCGCGGCTGCGGAAAATATCGCGCTGGGACACGCGAATAAAAAGTGCGATGCCGACTTTGCGCCAATGATCGGTGACCAGTTCCAGTACGTCGGAATCGAGCGAGCTTTCGCCCGGGGTCTCAACGGTGATTTCCATTCGCCGGCCGTCCGGCAGCAAGCGGATGCCGTCTTCGTCGCGCTTGCCAAGACCGGCCGCATCCAGAAGAGAATTGGCCTGATCCGGATCGTGCTCGATCCAGGCAGAGGCATATTCGGGCCTGAAAAGCGGACTGTCGGGCAGCACGGTATTGGCGCTTGCTGTCCCGAGACCGTAAAACACAGCCATATTGATCTCGTGACGATCGATCGCAAGCGATAGCGCCCTGCGCACCCGAACATCGCGCAAGAGGCCGCGCCAGACTGCATCGGCACTGTTCAGATTGGGGTACAGGGCAACGCGCGACCCGCGCCCCGCCTTCCAAAGATCGACCTTGATCTTGCTTGGATCGCGCTTTTCCGCCTCCTTCAGGAAGGTATAGTCGTTGAAGTCTATGCCTGTCGCCTGCAGATCGCTTTCTCCCGCGCCGGTCTTGGCGGAGATGATCGCCGAAGAGCTGATATTGAGGATCATGCGGTCGATATAGGGTAGCTGCCGTCCGTTCTCGTCAACGCGGTGAAAATAAGGATTGCGTTCGAATACGAATTGCTCGGCCGGCGGCGCGGTCGTGTTTTTCCAGGGATCGAGTACCGGCAGATTGGGATTTTCAGGCCGATAGGCCTTGCCCATCTTGATGTGCAGATCCTGCCATTTCTTCACGCGGTTTTCCTTCATCAGCGAGGAAAGGCGGATGCTGTCCTGGTATTTCTTGTGGAACTGCTTGAGATAATGCGCTGGCCCGGCGATGACGAGCGGCTGGGGAGCGGCAAGAATCGGCAGGAAATTCGGGTTGGGATCGTCCCAGGAATAGCGCACCGTCATGTCGTCGAGCATTTCGAAACGCGGCAAGCTGCCGTGCGGGCGCAGCTCCAGGGCGCCGCCTCCCGGTGTGAGCTCCTTGTTGAGGATGACGTCTTCCCACCAATAGCGGAAATCATGGGCCGTAAACGGCTGCCCGTCGGACCATTTATGGCCCTCACGCAGCTTGAAGGTGAACACCATATCGTTGACGGAGGAAAAGGATTCCAGAATGTCCGGCTGCAGCGTCAGCGTGCTGTCATAACCGACGAGACGGGCATATCCGTAGATCGTCATGAAGCGGATATCGTTCTGGCTGCCGATGAGCATGCGCACGGAGCCGCCATAATGGCCGGGTGCGCGGCCCATGGCCGCGATGTTGACGATACGGGGGAATTTCGGCAGGCGCTTGGCAAGATGCGGCATTTGCCCAGCCCTCAACCAATCGGCGAGGTATTCCGGCTCGTTGTCGACGTCAGCCGCCAAAACAGGCTGCGGCAACACGGTAGAGGCCAGCAGGCCGAGGAACATACGCCGATTGATCATTTGCGCAGCTCCTGGGCATCGACACCCCGGCGCACCCGCACGAAATGTCCGCCACCCATATCCGCATAAGTAAGCTCCCCGTCGGCACCGTCCGAAAATTGCGGCCCCCACTTCTGCTTGGCTGCAGGCCCTTCGCTGTTCAAAGCGGAAAAATCCAGTGGCCGGTCGATATCTGGGAAAGGGACGGCGGCGAGCAGAGAACGCGTATAGGGATGGACGGGCGCGCGCAGGATGACCTCGCGCGGCGCGATTTCGACGATGCGCCCCCGCGCCATGACGGCAATCCGGTCGGCCATGTAATCGACCACCGCAAGATTATGTGAAATGAACAGGTAGGTCAGCCCGAGTTCTTTCTGCAGATCCTTGAGAAGGTTCAGGATTTGCGCCTGTACGGACACATCGAGCGCGGAAACCGGCTCGTCGAGGATCAGAAGCTTCGGCCCGAGCGCCAGTGCGCGCGCAATTCCGATACGCTGGCGCTGGCCGCCGGAAAAGCTGTGCGGGTAGCGGCTCAAATAGTGCTTGTCCAGGCCGATTGCCTGCATAAGCGCCGCGACCTTCTCCTTGCGCTCGGCGCTGTCGCCATGCCCATGGATTTCCAGGGGCTCGCTCAGGATATTGCGGATCGTCATGCGCGGCGACAGCGACGAGACCGGGTCCTGAAACACCATCTGGATCTTCGTGCGCAGATCCATCAATTCGTCGCCCTTGACGGCGAGCACATCGATCTTTCCGCTGCCGTCGTCGAAGCTGACGGTACCGCTGTCGGCGGTGACCCCTCGCATGAGGATCTTGCTCACGGTCGTCTTGCCACAACCGCTTTCTCCGACCAGGCCAAGACACTCGCCGCGGCGAATATCGAAACTGACATCGTCGACGGCCCAGAATTTCGTGCCGTCCCGCCGCCCGAACAGTCCGCCGGCCTTCGACGCGTAGGTCTTGGTCAGATTGCGAACGCTGAGCAGGACATCGGGTGCCGCGACGGCAGCCGGCGCCGTATTGCCGATGAGTTTCTTCTTGCCGGAAAAAGTGCCGAGATTGACGGGGACATCCCGCAGGGATTTCAATCGCTCGCCTGGCTTCATATCGAAATGCGGCACCGCCGACATCAGCGCCTTCAGATAGCGATGCTGCGGCTGGCGGAAGATCGTGTCGACCGGACCTGCCTCCATGATCTCGCCATGATAGATGACGACGACCTCGTCGGCCATGTTGGCGACGACTCCGAGATCATGGGTGATCAGCAGCATCGCCATGTTGAAGGTCTGCTGAAGATTGCGCAGCAGGCCGAGAATCTGAGCCTGGATGGTAACGTCAAGCGCCGTCGTCGGCTCGTCGGCAATCAGGAGCGCCGGATTGCAGATCAGCGCCATCGCGATCATCGCGCGCTGGCGCATCCCTCCGGAAAGCTCGAAGGGATACATGTCGAAGGTGTGGTAGGGATCTTGAAAGCCGACAAGGCTAAGCATCTCCTCCGTCTTCTCGCGCTGCTCCGATCTGCTGAGACCGGGATTGTGGATGCGCAGCGCTTCGCTGATCTGGTTGCCCACCGTATGCAGCGGCGACAGCGAAGTCATCGGCTCCTGGAATATCTTGGCCATGCGCGCACCGCGCAGCCTGCGCATCGCAACGCCGTCGCGCGGCAATTGGAGAATATCGGTCGTCCGGCCGTCGAGCGGATCGGTGAACAAAATTCGCCCGGTCGCCTTCGCCGGCGTCGGCAAGATCCCCATGATCGACTGGCTGATGATCGACTTGCCGGAACCGGATTCGCCGACCAAGGCCGTCACCTTGCCGGGAAGCACTCTCAAACCGGCATTCTTGACGACGCGCAGGCTGTCTCCGTAGAGGGAGAACGAGACGTCGAGGTTCTCGATACGCAGTAGATCAGTCCCTGACGCCATTACATATTACTTCCCGCTCACATGACCTTTGTGGCCTTATACAGCACACTAACGTAGGCCATAACGGGTGTCTAGCTGGTCAAAGCAACGCGGAGACTGTAAAAAAACTGTCGTCTTTCCAGTGATATATCGGCTTATGCTGAGACGGGAATTCCCTGCGGTTACGGAGCCAGGTTTTCAACTTGAAGACGGCTCTCGAACTTCTTGGCATCCCTGTGCAAGAGAATGACCTGCTCCGCCTCGGAGAGGTTGCCTGGCGCCGTTTCCTCAAAGATCTCCAGCGCGACATCGGCTGCCGTCGCGGCTTTCGGGGAGACGACGGTAAAGCGCTGGCGCACGCCGCGCAGCTTCTCCTCGCCAAGCGTTCCCCACTCGCAATCGGTATAGCTGGAGAAAGCCTGGCTCGCGACAACCTCGGTCGAATATTTCTTGGTCAGGGATTGCAGCCGCTCGACCTCGTTGACCGCCGCACCGAAGGCCGAAAAGGTCAATCGGTCCTTCAATCCGACATTGCCGAACATGACGTTGCCGACATGCAGGCCGATCCCGTAGCGCACTTCGCTCAAATTGCGTGACCGGCGATCGCCGTTGAGCGCGGCAACGCGGCGTCGCGCCTCGAAAACGGCCGATAAAGCAGCCTCACAGGCCACCTTGGACGGGTCCTTATGTCGCCCGCAAGGGTAGACCGCCAGAAATCCATCGCCGAGAAAGCTCATGATCTCGCCGCCATTGCGGTTGAACGGTGCGGCGATGGCATCGAAGAACTCGTTCAGCGTATCGATGTAGGCCTGGCGTCCTTCCTTTTCGGCATAAACGGTGGATTGCCGCATGTCGCCCATGACGAGCGCGGCGCGGATCGTTTCGCCATCGCCGCGGCGGATCTGGCCGTTCAGCACACGTTTGCCGGCATCGCCGCCGAGATAAGTGGTCAGCATATTGTTGGCGAGCTTGCCTAAAACCGCCATCTTGGCGGCCATGGCCAGGTGGTTCTGCATGCGCATCAACGCACCGATCATCTCTTCGCTGAAACCGCCGATGCTGTCCGTGGACCAGGAGCCCATCATGCCCTGAACTGAGCCGGCGCCGAAAGTCTGCACGAAGGCCATGTAGTCGGTCACCTTCTCCTTGCGCAGATCCTCGAAGATCGGAAACTCGACCGCTCCCTCGACATCGATGCGGCGGCGCAGGTGCTGAAGGTTGTTGGACAGCAGATAATAATAGGGGCTCTGCATGAAGCGTTCCGGCCTCTCATTGCCATGCCGATAGCCTTCGATCGTCAGACCGGCGGCACGGCGCCAGGTAAAGCCGAGCGCGTCATAGAGCGGATGAAGCATGGAGAAGGTCAGATGCACGCGACTGAGCGGCATCCCGGTCGCTGCCATGCGCTCGCAGAAGCCGCGAACGATGGTCTCCAGGTTTTCGCCTGTCAGCGCCGCCTGTGTCAGCCACTCCGCCACCTTATCGAGAAGAAGATCAGAAACACTCGAATGAATAGTCATTATTCCCCGCGGCCTATCCTGAAATTGCTGATGGTTCGTCCCGAGCGTTGAGCACCTCCAGGTCCGGCGGCCACGATCTCGGGAATTTCCGGCCTATCGGCTGAGGCCGGATGAAAGCATCATGCAAAAGCGCCACCTTCTCCCCTATCGAATCGTGCCGGCACCAAAAAATTCCGCTGCATTTCGCTCGCACCCCCGCCTATGAAATGCAGCACGAAACGATTGCCGAAACCGCGACTCTCGTTTTGTTCTCTTTCAGATAAGGCGCATATTCCGCTGAAACAATGGGCAAAATCGCAACGGATCGAGAAAATCACCGTTACAAGCCGTAGCAGCTTCACGCATCAGCCAGAATCATTCGCCGGCGGCCAGTTCGGGTGGTTTCTTTTCCCGTAACGCCATGGCGGCCATGGCGTAACCGCCGCTTGCACCATCGATGAAATGCATATGGTCGCGCATCAGCGGCGTCGGCACGAAACAGGTCATGAGTGCGCTATCCTGCCGATGTAGCCCATAGCGGCCGATGCCCTCGGCTTCGGCCTCATCCAGGCGCGCCCTGATGCGCGCGAGATGCGCCGCATCAACATCGATGGTCATTTTCAGGCCGTCGTCGAATTTGCGGAAATCGGAATTCGCCGCCAGATCGCGCCGGTAGATCTTGGCGTCGAAGACCGCCGTCTTGACGCCGAACTTGTCGAGAATCCAAACAAGGGCGATCTGGGTATCGATTGCAAGCCTGCGCCACCAGCGATTGGCCGGCGAAGCCAAGGCCCGTGCCTCGATGTCGGCACCATCGAAGACGAGAGCCGGCGTCGGGCCTTCGACCGGCACGGGATGGCCATCGCGGTTCTGTTCCATGCAAATGGCGATGATATCGGCAACCAGTTGCTGAAACTTCGGACCGTCGCCACCGTCGCCAGGAATGGCGATGATGGAGACGATCTCGCCATTCTGTGCCTTGATCGGATTCCACCGGCAGGAAAGACCGGTCAGATCGGGTTCCACCCTTGCCGGCAGCGCCTCGACGATGAAGCGGCCTGCCTTCATCTGCCGTTCCGCCCAGCTCGTGCCGCCGCCGGAAAACATGGCGTAGGAGACGTAGGCGCTCGGACTGAAACGAGCGACCTGCACATCGAGGCCTTCGCCGCGGATTGCGCTCATCGGGACCAGTGCCGCGCGCAGATCGAGCTTCAGCTCCTCCGTTACCCAGCCGCGCACCGCCGCCAGCGCCCGCCGCGCCCGCTCTTCGCCGGAAGGCGGGACTGCCACCAGCGCGCCGTCCCCGCCGAAGGCGAAGGGATAATCCCCCCGGTCCAGAGCGTTGAGCACGGCGGAAATCACGCTGGCGCCCGCCATGTTGACGGATTTGTAGTGACCAGCGGCAATCGCCTTCGTCGAACTGACGATGTCGGCGATCGCAATCAGCCAGTCGTCGGGAAGAGGCTGGTAGTTGGCGCTATCGGTCACGCCTTCGAAACGGGTGAAGCCCGTAAGCTTATGGAAGAAATCATCTTTGGATGGCTCGGCCATGAGTTTTCCCCGTTCGATGAGCATCGCGACAGTCTATCCCTAGAACAAACGCGTCAAAAGGCCCGCAGGCGGTCGACGCCACGATGCCTGCCGTGCTACGCCGACTGAGGGAGAGGCACAAGACGCTAAGGATATTTCAGATACGATGAGCCGCCTGGATAGTTTCATTCGCCGCCTGAGCGCGCAGCGCGACATCCTCAATGCCGTTGCCGATGATGTCAGGCTCCTTGATGGCCCCGTGCTGGAGATTGGCCTTGGCAATGGCCGCACCTTCGACCATCTGCGCGAGCTCTTTCCCGATCGCCGCATCATCGCATTCGACCGGGCAGTCAATGCCTATGGGCCTTCCATGCCGTCGGCCGACAATCTCGTTCTCGGCGAAATCAAGGATACGGCGAGAAGCTTCGTCGGTGCGAATGCCTCGCTCGCCCATGCCGATATCGGCACGGGCTATGAAGACAAGGATGCTATAACGCTTACCTGGCTGCCCGAGATCATGGCTGGCGTTCTTGCGTCTGGCGGGCTTGCAGTCAGCGGCCTGCCCCTCGACCATCCCGATTTGCAGCCATTACCCCTGCCTGCAACCATCAAGGAAGGCCGCTATTTCATCTATCGGCGCAAATAGCTTCAGCGCAGAAACAAAACGTCGAACTGCTCGCCTTCGGTGGGCAGTTCGACCACCTTCATCGCCCGCTCACCGTCTTCGAAGAAGACAAGGCATTCGCTGTAGTGCTTAGCAAGATCGCGGACGAAATTTCCCGCTTGCTCCTTGCCGTAGAAGGCTGGCGTGAACTCCATGTAGAGCGGCACCTTGCGGGACATCAGCACATCCATCGAACGACAGGCAACCGGCTCGTAGCCTTCGATATCCATCCAGATCAGACCGATATCGGCCGGATCGATCCCGGCCTGCAAGAGAATATCGGTGACGGGCCGCACCGGAACGGAGATCTTCTCGTCGGTTGAACTTTGCCGCAATGCGCTGCTTTTACCGTGGTTCCTGTGGTTGAGATAAAAGTCGAGTTGTCCCTCACGGTCGCCGGCAGCGCAATTGACCGCGGTCACCCTCTCCTGCAGGCCATTATCGGCGATGTTGGTCGCCAACAGCCGGAAATTGCGCGGGTCCGGCTCGACGCTGACGATGCGGCCGTAAGCGCCGCTTAGGGCAAAATAGCAGGTCTGCGTGCCGATATTGCCGCCGAGTTCCAGGAGCACCGTGCCCTTGCGCAGAAGGCCATGCTCGCGCAGCACGCTCAGCAGCCGGTCGACATGGTCGCGCTCGAAATGCCCCTTGCGAAAAACCTTGCGGCCGATGTAATCGGCAGGCGAAAAACTCAGGACGTGATCTCCGCAATCGACCGTCATGGTCTTCACGCGAGGGCCGAGCGCACTGACCAGAATGTCCCGGCCGAGCCGCGTATCGAACAGCCGCGTGGCAATGGCATCCCGCTTCCTGCGGAAGGCTCGCTTCCAGTATTTTTTCGTGAGGATCTTGCGCTCGAACATGAAGGCATCCCTACACCAGGGTCCACCCGTTGCAAACCGGGAAGATCGCCGTTGCCCAGCCCGATAGATCAGGCAAAGTGGCCGCTCGCCTCCTTCGAGACGATATAGACCCGCAACGGCTCGCCACGGCCTCGAACCGCAATCTCGCGGCTTTCAGTACCGGCGATGTCGACTTCCGAAAGCTGCGCCACGGGCTCTGAAAAGACAAGCGCACTGTTGAATTCCTTAGCGACGCTTTCCAGACGGCTGGCAACATTGACCGTATCGCCGATCGCCGTCACGTTCTTGACGCTGCCATAGCCCATGGACCCCACCACCGCGAGGCCGGAGTGGATGCCGATGGCGATTTCCAGCGGGGCGGCCAGTTCATCGGCAAGTTCGGCGCTGAGCTTGTCGATTTCCCGTATGATCGCGGCCGCCGCTTTCAAGGCCTGCCTGTTGGCTTCCTTCGGGGTCGTGCGAAGGCCGAAAAGGGCCATGGCGCCATCGCCGATGAACTTGTCGATGCGGCCGCCATTCTCCTCGACGATGCGCCCGACGATGGCGAAATAGCGATTGAGCAGGAAGACGATGTCAAAGGGCAGACGCGCTTCCGTCAGCGAGGTGAAGTGGCGCAGATCGCAGAAGAAGACGACGATCTCGCGCTCACGACCTGGACTTGCGGCTTGCGTATAGACGGGGATTGTCGCCTCCGCCATCGGCGTCAGCAGCGGAATGACGCTGATATTGCCCGTCGGACGCAACTGGCAGGCGAGCCTGACGTCCGGCGTGGCTCCGATGCGGTTCAATGTCTTCTGCTCAAGCGGTTCCGGCGCCGGTAGGTTTTCGGCTCCCTCGACGATCTGGACGCGGCAGGTGGAACATTGTCCCTTGCCGCCGCAGACCGAATAATGCGGGATGCCGCCGAGGCGGCTTGCTTCGAGCACGCTAAAGCCGCGCGGCGCATGCACCACCTCACCGCCGGCGTAGCGGATAGCGACCTGATACTGGCGCTCCCGTAGTTTTCGATGTGCACGAAAGGCGAAAAGAGCGGCAAGCGACAGGCTGAAGGCACCGTAGAACCCTGCCCGATATGGCCACAGGGCCTGTGCCATCTGGCTGCCCGGCGCGGAGCCGGCTTCGCCGTAGCTCCGCACGTCGCTGTAGTAGCCGCCGGGATAGCCGCGCTCGTCCTCCTGAGCGATTTCATGTGCCACGGTCTTGCCCATGGCGGCGAAGCCGAGCAGGGCAAGAACCGGCAAAACGATGGCGAGCGATAATATCACCGGAGCGATCACCGTGTACCAAGGGCGGTAGCGCAGCCAGAAATGAACGCCGATACATCCGTGAAGCCAAACAATCAGGAGCACGAACGACTGGCGCAGGCCGTTGAGCGGCGAGGTCACCCACAGGCTGCGTACGATAGCCTTGTAGGTATCGTGATAGCCATAGACCTCGTGAACGATGCGCGTCGCAATGATGTGATCGATCAGCAGGAGGGGCACCAGCAGACCGGTTACGATCTGAAAAGCTTCGCCGGGGGGCATGACGAGCGTTCTGCGCCTGTAAAGCATTCGCAGCACGAGCAGGATGTGGAGAATAAGCGCTCCATAGAGAAGCACGGTTCCGGCCGGGCTGCGCCAGACGGC
>JBCNPI010000112.1:0-16288 GCA_039593415.1 Rhizobium sp.
GCCGGAATTGCCAACGCCGCGGATCGAGGGCGGCGGAATGGCGATGATGAAGGCTTCTTGAATGCCCTGGAGACTGCCGAAGAGCTGGCCGATGATCTTGGTGGCCGTATCCCCCGTCTTCAATCGCTCCTCAAAGGGCTTGAACGGCGTGAAGATGACGCCGGAATTCGAGGCATTGGTAAAGGTCGCGCCGTTGAAGCCGGCGAATGCGACCGCATTCTCAATACCAGGCGTCTTGTTGATGATCGCAGTCGCCTTCTGGATGACGGCATTGGTGCGCGCAAGCGAAGCGCCGTCCGGCAGCTGAACCACGACGATCGCGTAGCCCTGGTCCATTGTGGGAACGAAGCCCTGCGGCACGATCCTGCCCATATACCATGTGCCTGCCAGCAGCGCTGCGAAGACGAGCAGGGCACAGGCGAGCGCCGCCCAGGTCGTGACGAGGTGGCGCACGATCCAGGAGTAACCGCGGCTCATGCGCTCGAAGCCGCGGTTGAACCCGTCACCCAAGGCACGGCCGAACCGCGCAAAGATATTGTTCGACTTCTCATGACTATGCGGGCGCAGCACGATCGCGGCGATCGCCGGTGACAAAGTCAGCGAGTTCAGGCAGGAAATCGCCGTCGCGACCGAAATCGTAACCGCGAACTGCCGGTAGAACTGACCGGAAATGCCGGGGATGAAGGCAGTCGGCACAAAGACCGCGATCAGCACAAGCGAAATCGCCAGAACAGCGGTGCCGACCTCATTCATCGTCACATGCGACGCCTCCTTCGGCGTCATGCCGAGCGCGAGATTGCGCTCGACATTCTCCACCACCACGATCGCGTCGTCGACCACGATACCGATCGCCAGCACCAGGCCGAACAGCGTCAGCATGTTCAGCGAGAATCCGAATGCGAGGAGGAAGGCGAAGGTGCCGATCAGCGAAACCGGTATGGCGACGATTGGAATGATCGCCGTCCGCCACGATTGCAGGAACACCAACACCACGATGGCGACGAGCACCGCTGCCTCGAAGATCGTCTTGTAGACCTCGTGGATCGATTCGGCGATGAACTCGGTCGGGTTGTAGATGATGCGATATTCGAGTCCCTGCGGAAAATCCTGCGACAGGCTCTGCATGGTCTTCTGAATATCGGCCGCTGCAGCGAGTGCGTTGGTGCCGGGCCGGGCGAAGACGCCGAGCGCCACCGCCGGGCTGCCGTTCAGATAGCTGTTTGTGACGTAGTCCTGTGCGCCGAGCTCGATGCGCGCAACGTCCTGCAGCTGCACGAGACGGCCATTGCCCGTCGCCTTGACGATGACGTAGCGGAATTGCCGCGGATCGGAAAAGCGCCCCTGGGTCGTCACCGTATATTGGAAGGCATTGGTGCCCGACACCGGCGGCCCGCCGATCGTGCCGCCGGAGACCTGAACGTTCTGATCCCGAAGCGCCTGAACGATGTCGCCTGCGGTCATGCCGTAGGCGGCAAGCTTCTCAGGATCGAGCCAGATGCGCAGCGAATATTGCCGCTCGCCGAAGAGCTGCACATCGCCTACTCCGTCCAGACGGACGAGGAGGTCGCGGATGCGCGTGCGGGCGTAGTTCGAAATATAGAGCTGGTCGTAGCGATTGTTCGGCGACAGAAGATGCACGACCATCATCAGATCGGGCGAGCTCTTGACCGTCGTGATGCCGATTCGGCGGACATCGTCAGGCAGACGCGGCTCGGCGATCGCGACGCGGTTCTGCACCAGCACCTGCGCCTTGTCGAGATCGGTGCCGAGCTTGAAGGTGATCGTCAGCGCCATGGAGCCATCGGCGCTCGAATAGGAAGACATATAGAGCATGTCCTCGACGCCGTTGACTTCCTGCTCGATCGGCGTCGCCACCGTATCGGCGATGGTCTGTGCGTCGGCGCCTGGATAGGAGGTGCGCACAACGATGGTCGGCGGTGCGACCTCGGGATATTGCGCCACCGGCAGCTGGAAATAGGCGATGCCGCCGACGATCAGCAGCACGATGGATAGGACCGACGCGAAAATCGGCCGATCAACGAAAAAGTGGGAAAACCTCATTGGTCCGTCCCCTGTGCATCCGCTTGAGCCGGCGGTTCGTCGTTGGTTGCTTGCTGCGGCAGTTCGATCAGTTGCGGTGTCACCTTGACGCCGGGCCGGATGCGCATCAGCCCGTTGACGACTATGGTTTCATCGCCGTTCATGCCGTCACGGATAACGCGATAGCCATAAAGCTTCGGCCCGAGGCGCACGGATTTCGGCGTCACGTTGCCAGCCGAATCCACGACGTAGACGACACGCTGGTTCTGGTCCGAGCCGATGGCTTCGTCCGGCACTAGGATCGCCTTGTAACTGTTGGAGCCCTGCACCTGGATACGCCCGAAAAGGCCGGGCTGGAGAACCAGATTGGGGTTCGGAAATCTGGCGCGGACGCGGATCGTGCCCGTTTCGTTATCGACGCGATTTTCGGCGAAATCGAGCTTGCCCTTGAACGGCTTCTGCCTGGGATCGGCAATCGTCACAGTGACATCGAGCCCGCCACCGCCCTGCTGCAGGGCGCTGCCGTTCTTGCGTGCCTCATTGGCATAGGAAAGCAGTCGGCGTTCGTCGACGTCGAAATAGAAATCGATGGGGTCGAGAGACACGATAGTCGTCAGCACGGTCTGGTCGGCCTGCACGAGGTTGCCGACCGAGATCAGCCTGCGGTCGATCCGGCCGCTGAGCGGAGCGGTGATTCTGGTGAAATCCATGTCCAGATTGGCGCGATCGACCGTCGCCTGCGCACCGCGCACATTCGCCTGGGCGGAGATGAGATCGCGGCGGCGATCATCGAGCGTCGAGGCTGACTGGCTGCCCGTTGTCGACAGAGATTCTGCCCGCTTGTATTGCGCATCGGCAAGCGTCAGCGACGATTTCGCCACCTCGAGCGAGGCCGTAGCCTCGTTCAGGGAGGTGACGAAGGGCCGCTGGTCGATGACGAAAAGCAGATCGCCCTGCTTGACCAAGGCGCCATCCTGGAAATGCACCTCCTGCAGATAGCCGCCCACCCGCGAGCGCACCGAAACCTCATCGACAGCCTGGAAACGTCCGATGAACTCATCGCTGTCGACGACATCGCGGACAACGGGCTTGGCGACCGTGACGGGCGGAGCTCCTTGGGCCAGCGCCTGGGCACCTGAGAAAACAGCAATAGCACAGCTCAACAAGACGGCACGCGGCAGCATCGGCATGAAGCCCCCCTTGAAAAACCGCATGCGGCGGCAGGCGCCGTCATCACGGTACGCTCACGAATTTGTCTGCAACTTTCCACGAAGAACCTGCCGCCATAAGGCGCAGTGAAATCAGGTCGCTTCGGACTTCCCCAACTTGCGCCACGGGCCGCGCCGGCCCGGGGGTATCAACCGGCGCGTGGTCCGGCAACATGCGTTTATGTATAAACGGTTTATCGGATTCGACAACAAGGAATGAACGGTTGCGACCGAGCGCAACCGATTGTTTTTACTGCATGGCAAAGACGCGCATAGGCTGAGGGAATATGAGTCTCAGCCTTCCAGCTCCTCGCGCAGCATTTCGAGCTCCAGCCATTCCTCTTCCATCTTGGTCAGGCTTTCGCGCAGCTTTTCCATCTCCGCCGCGAGACGGTTGAACGTTGCTGCATCCTTCGAAAAGAGGTTCGGATCGGCCATTTTCATTTCGCGGACGGCAATCTCGGCTTCCGCCTTGGCCATTTCCTTCGGCAGGTTTTCCAGGGCAAATTTCTGCTTGTAGGAAAGCTTGCCTTTGCCCTTTGAGCTCTCGCCAGCCGGCGCTGCAGTTTCGGCCGATTTCGGCTTTTCGGCGGCCCTTTCAGCCCGCCTGCGTTCCTCGATCGCCCCTCTGCGCTGGGCGAGCATGTCGGAATAGCCGCCGGCATATTCGATCCAGCGCCCATCCGGCTCCTCCGGATCGGCGGGCGCGATCGTCGAGGTGACGGTACGGTCGAGAAAATCGCGGTCATGGCTGACGAGGATGACTGTGCCGGCAAAACCGGAGACGATTTCCTGCAGCAGGTCGAGCGTCTCGATGTCGAGGTCGTTCGTTGGTTCGTCGAGGATCAGCAGATTGGTCGGCCTGGACAGGATGCGGGCCAGCATCAGCCGCGCGCGCTCACCGCCGGAAAGATTCTTGATCGGCGTGCGGGCCTGCTCCGGCTGGAAGAGGAATTCCTTCATATAGCCGGTCACATGCCGCTGCTCGCCATTGACGAGCAGGTTCTCGCCGCGGCCGTCCGTCAGGTAGTTGGCGAGCGTATCTTCCGGGTTCAGCTCCTCACGCTTCTGGTCGAGCGTTGCGATCTCCAGATTTGTGCCGAGCTTCACCGTGCCGCTGTCTGGTTCCAACTGGCCGGTCAGCATCTTCAGCAGCGTCGTCTTGCCGGCACCGTTCGGGCCGACGAGACCGATGCAATCGCCGCGATGCACGCGGATCGAAAAGGGCGCGACAATTGTGCGGTCATTGTAAGTCTTGGTGATCTTGTCCGCCTCGATCACCAGCTTGCCGCTTTCCTGCGCATCGGAAGCCGCCGCCTGTACCGTGCCCAAAGCCCCTTTGTGACCGCGATAACGCGAACGCATGTCCTGCAGCTCGCCGAGGCGGCGCATATTGCGCTTGCGCCGCGCGGTCACACCGTAGCGCAGCCAGTGCTCTTCGCGCTCGATCTGCTTGCCGAGCTTGTGCTGCTCCAGCTCCTCGGCCTCGAGCACCTGATCGCGCCAGGCCTCGAAATGAGCAAATCCCCTGTCCAGCCGGCGCGAGGTGCCCCGGTCGAGCCAGACGGTTGCCGTCGAAACCTTCTCCAGGAAACGACGGTCGTGCGAGATCAGCACGAGCGCGCTGCGGCTCTTCTGCAGCTCGCCTTCCAGCCATTCGATGGTCGGCAGGTCGAGATGGTTGGTGGGTTCGTCCAGCAACAGGATATCCGGCTCCGGCGCCAGAACGCGTGCCAGTGCAGCGCGGCGCGCTTCGCCGCCCGAGAGGTTCTTCGGATCTTCCTCCCCGGTCAGGCCGAGATGCGAAAGAAGGTAGGTGACGCGGTAGGGATCGTCACCAGGTCCCAGGCCGGCTTCGGCATAGGCGGCCACCGTCTTGTAACCGGCAAAATCGGGTGCCTGTTCGAGATAGCGCACGGTCGACGAGGGATGACGGAACACCTCGCCGGACTGTGCCTCGACAAGGCCGGCCGCAATCTTCAGGAGCGTCGACTTGCCCGAGCCGTTACGGCCAACCAGACAGATCTTGTCGCCCGGCTCCACCTGCAGGCCGGCACCGGCGAGCAAGGGCGCGCCGCCGAAGCTCAGAAAGATGTCGTCTAGTTTCAGAATGGGAGGGGCCAAGATCAGACTCCGGAAAGATCATAAGGGCGGGCAAGAACGATGGCCCTGCCGCTGCCGAGCGAAAAGCGCACGTCGCCTTCCGCCACGTTGGAAATGGTGCGCGATGCGCCGAAGGGCAAATGGAAATCGCGCAAGGGGTAACGGGCATTGTCGATGAAAAGGCCCGTCAGATCGCTGAAACCGAGAACGGAGAACAGCGAACCGGCCGGCAGCGCCAGCGTAAGATCGCCCGGCGGAAGCGGAACCGCCTCCTCATCGCCCGATGTCAACAGTACGTCGAAGCCTTTTTCGGCGAGCTGGATACCATGGAGCAGGTGCTGGATCGCATGATCGGACCGCTCGCCGCCCATGGCGCCCGCCAGGATCAGCCTGGTGGCACCGCGATCGATCGCTTCCATCACGGCAATCTCGCCATCGGTCGCGGCCTTCGCTGCCGGATAGGGCTGCTTCGGCACATTGGGAAACGCGCCTTGCAGATCGGCGGGTGTGGAATCGAAATCGCCGACCCATAATTCGGGCTCTACGCCTAACGCGAGCGCATGGCGCATGCCGCCATCGGCCGCGATGAAACGGCTGCCGGAAACGACAGCGTGCAGCCGCTCCGTCAGGCGAAGCTCGCCGCCGAGCAGGATGGTGAAGATGGTGGACTGGCTCATGAGGCAAGCCCATAGCGCAAAGTCATATCCCTAGGGAAGAGCGCCATTGGCAAGAAGGGCCGCGACGGCCGCTCAGCCGTCCGTTTCCTTGATGCGCGCCTGGAAAACCCGCTCATAGCCGCTGACATAGCGGTCGAACAGCAGCGAGAAATTCTCGATCTCCTCCGGTGTCCAATCGGTAAAGATGCTGCCGATGACGGAATATTTCTGCGCCTGGATCTCCGACAGCAATCGCTGCCCGAGAGCGGTCAGCACCACCACGATACGCCGCGCATCCGCTTGCGAAGCCTTGCGGCGCAGGACGCCGCGCGCCACCATATCGGCAACGATGCGGCTCGCCCGCGATGGATCGATGCGCAGCATCTCGGCGATCGTACCGACGGTGACTTCGCCGGTTGCCTCCGCGCGCCTCACGACATCGAGCACATCGAGATGCGAAAGCTCCAGACCCGGCGCAACGCTCTCGATGGCAAGCCTGCCGATCATGCGGCGGCCTGTCAGCAGACGCATGCGCGTCATCGCCTGACCGATGCGCAGGAAATTCTCGTCTTCGGTCAGGGCCTCGGCTTCAACGTCTCGTGTGTTCGTCGCAGATGTCATCCCTTCACCATATCAGAGGAGTAGAAGAAATAAAACATGCAAACAGCATTCACCTGTCGTTGACATTTATATGCCAATAGCACATATACTTCGGACATGAAAACCGTGGCGCCCCGCGCATTCGATCGACCGCGCAGCGTTTCGGCCAAGCTCGGATTTCCTGCCCCATGGACATGCAGACAACTTTCGCGCCGCTCGTAGCGGACCATAAACGGCGGCTTATACTCTTCCTGTTTCTGATGACCGCCATGTTCATGGCAACGCTCGACAACCAGATCGTCTCGACGGCGCTTCCGACGATCGTCGGCGAGTTCGGCCATCTCGAACGCTTCGGCTGGATCGGATCGGCCTATCTCCTCTCCCTTTCCGCTGTCATGCCGGTTTACGGCAAGCTCGGCGATCTCTTCGGCCGAAAATACGTGATGATGACGGCGATCGCCATCTTCACCATCGGCTCCGCAGTCTGCGGCCTTGCCGTTTCGATGAATACGCTGATTGCCGCCCGCGTGCTGCAGGGCTTCGGCGGCGGCGGCATCATGGTATCGATCTTCGCCGTCAACGCCGACCTCTTCGAGCCACGCGAGCGCGCCCGCTACCAGAGCTATTCGAGCCTCGTGCTGATGGCGTCGGGCGCCATCGGCCCCGTTCTTGGCGGTACGATGAGCGATCTCTTCGGCTGGCGCTCGATCTTCCTCGTCAACGTGCCGATCGGCTTCATCGTGCTGGCGGGTCTCGCCACCATGCTGCCCTACCGCAAACCGGCACGCCGGCCGAAGATCGACTATGCCGGCGCAATCGTCCTTGCGTTGACGACGACAAGCATCGTGCTCGCCGCCGACGGCAGCGAACTCTTCGGATCTCTGCTCTCGCCGCAATGTCTCGGCATCATCGCCTTCGGCGCGATCTGCGCCATCGCCTGGGTCTTCATCGAACGCCGAGCGCCCGAGCCGATCGTGCCGATGACGCTTTTCCGCAACCCGACATTCGGCCTTCTGCTCATCATCTCGATCACCAGCGGCGCCGTCGCCATCGGTATGGTCAACTATTTCGCGCTCTTCCTGCAGACGACGACAGGCCTTTCGCCGTCAATGGCCGGGCTGCTGTTCATTCTTCTGACCGGCGGCCTTGTCTGTGGTTCGCTCTCCGCCGGCCGGCTGATTGCAGCAAAGGGCCGCTACAAGCCCTTCGCCGTCGCCAGCGCCACCTGCAGCGCGGTCGCATTCGCCTCGCTCGCCTTCGTCCATGCCGGTACGCCCATCGTTCTCATTGGCTCTCTGATGCTGCTGCACGGTATCGGCATCGGCCTTGCGCAGCAGGTGCCGGTCATCGGCGTGCAGAACGCAGCCGCAGCACGTGACGTTGGTGCGGCGACCGGTGCGGTCACGCTGTCACGCATGGGCGGCGCCTCGATCGCCATCTCCATCTACGGCGCCATCATCGCCGCTAGGCTCGGCAATGTCGGCGTCTCCATAGCTGGCGTATCCGATATCGAGCAGCTGACGCCAAAGATGATGGCCGCCTTGCCTGAGGCTACCCGCGAAGCCGTCGCCAATGCCTATGCGGCCGCCTTCAGCCCGCTTTTCATGACGGCCGCCGGCATCTGTCTCATCGGCCTCCTGACCTCGCTGACGCTGAAGAACGTACAGCTTCCGGGTGCTGCGAAGAAATTGGATAGCACGGCAGCCGCCCACGCGGCCGAGTAAGGTCATCCGACCTGCAATCGATAAGGGAATCATTTCCCTTGTCATCCATTCATCGCAAGGCTAAATCTGCCGACGCTCTAACGGGGTGCCTTATGTCCTCCAGGACATTTGGCTGAGAGGCTTTGACCGGCCAACCCGCGGAACCTGATCCGGCTAACACCGGCGGAGGGATTAGACGCGTGACGAAATCATGGCGCCCTTTTCCCCTTCAAGACGAAACCTAGAGCATGGTGCCGAAAAGTGTAGACAGCTTTCGGGCGACATCATGCTCTAATTATTTGATTTCGGAGCGGATTCAGGTCGATAGACCTAGATCGTCCGGCTCTAGGAGGAGGCGCCGTCATGCAACACCGTTCGCTATTGTCATTCTTCGCCGGCCTGGCCCTCGCCACCGGTACAAGCTTTCTCGCCGCACAGCCCGCCGCTGCGGCGGACAAGACCCTGACCATCTACACCTATGAAAGCTTTACCGCCGACTGGGGCCCGGGTGCCAAGGTCAAGGCAGCCTTCGAGAAGACCTGCGGCTGCACGGTCAATTACGTCAGCGTCACCGATGGCGTGGCACTTCTCTCCCGCCTGAAGCTGGAAGGCGCCGGCACCAAGGCCGATGTCGTGCTCGGCCTCGATACAAACCTCGTCGATGAGGCGAAGGACACCGGCCTATTCGATGCAAGCGGCATCGACACCTCGGCACTCAAGATTCCCGGCAATTTCAAGGACGATGTCTTCGTACCCTATGACTACGGCCATTTCGCCGTGATCTACGACAGCCAGACGGTGAAGAATCCGCCGAAGAGCATGAAGGATCTCGTCGAGGGCGATCCCTCGCAGAAAATCGTCATCGAAGATCCGCGCACCTCGACACCGGGCCTCGGCCTGCTGCTCTGGGTCAAGTCGATCTACGGCGACAAGGCGGCAGACGCCTGGACCAAGCTCAAGGGCCGCATCCTGACGGTGACGCCAGGTTGGTCGGAAGCCTATGACCTGTTCACCAAAGGCGAAGCGCCGATGGTGCTCTCCTATACGACGTCGCCCGCCTATCACATGATCGAGGACAAGACCGACCGCTATCGGGCCGCTGCCTTCTCGGAAGGGCATTACATCCAGATCGAGGTCGCAGGCCTCATCAAATCCTCGCCGAACAAGGAGCTTGCTCGCGACTTCCTGAAATTCATGATCTCCACGGGTTTCCAGGACATCATCCCGACAAGCAACTGGATGATGCCGGTCTCGGCGACCTCCGAGCCGCTGCCGGACGCCTTCAGCAAACTGGTGGTGCCATCGAAGACCTTCCTGATGAGCCCCGCCGAGGTCGCCAAGAACCGCAAGGCTTGGATAGACGAATGGCTGACCGCCACCAGCGGCAAATGACGCCTTGATCATACTTACGGCATCCGAGCGAAGACGCGCTATTTCCGGCGGGGCACTCAGCCTCGCCGGCATCGTGCTCTTCGTCGGGATCGCCGTGCTTGTCCTGCTCGCCGCAGGCATCCAATCGGGCGGCGAGAACCCCTTGACCGATCCCTATCTGCTGCGCGTCTTGCGGTTCACCTTGCTACAGGCGACGCTCTCGACGCTGCTCTCCGTCGTGCTCGCTATTCCGGTCGCCCGCGCATTGGCGCGCCAGCCGCACTTCCCCGGCCGGCTGTGGCTGATCCGGCTGATGGCCGTCCCGATGGGGTTGCCGGTGCTGATCGGCGCGCTCGGCCTGCTCGGCATATGGGGCCGGCAAGGGCTGCTCAATCAGACGCTTGCGGCACTTGGCCTGTCGCAGCCCGTCAGCATTTACGGTCTCGCCGGCATCCTGCTCGCGCATGTCTTCTTCAACATGCCGCTCGCCTGTCGGCTGATGCTCGCCGGGTTGGAGCGCGTGCCGTCGGAATACTGGCTTGTCGCCGGCGGGCTCGGCATGCGGCCCGTCTCGATCTTTCGCTTTATCGAATGGCCTGTGCTGCGTGGCCTCATTCCCGGTATCGCCGGCCTGATCTTCATGCTCTGCGCCACCAGCTTTGCCCTGGTCCTGATCCTCGGCGGCGGCCCGGCCGCAACGACGCTGGAAGTGGCGATCTATCAGGCGCTCCGCTTCGATTTCGATCCCGGCCGGGCCGTGATGCTGTCGCTGCTGCAAATCGTCGTCACTCTCATCATGCTTGGCGCCATGACGCTGTTCCGCGCGCCTGACGATCACGGATTGATCAGCGGCCGCGCCCTGCGACGCATCGACGGGCAGAAGCCAGGCGCACGATGGGTCGATGCGGTGCTGCTGTCGGCGGCCACGCTCTTTCTCGGCCTGCCGCTCGCTTCGGTCGTCGTGACAGGCCTCGAATCGAACCTTCTGAAGCTTGCCGGCCAGCCGGTCTTCCTGCGGGCGGTCGTCACGAGCCTGGCGATCGCGCTCGCTGCCGGCCTTCTAGCCGTCCTGATATCCCTAGCGATCGTTCGCGCCCGCTCGGTGATATCGGCGGATCGCCGCAAGACCCCCGGCCTGCGTAGCCTGGCGATCGCGTTGAGCGGAAGCTCGTCCCTCATCCTGCTAGTGCCGCCGATTGTGTTGGCAACCGGCTGGTTTCTAGCGCTCAGGCCAGTGGGCGATCCCAGCCGCTTCGCGGCCATTCTCATCGTCGTCATCAATGCGCTAATGGCGCTCCCTTTCGTCATCCGCGTCGTCGAACCAGCCTATTCCATCCATCGCCGCCGCACAGAACGGCTGGCGGCGAGCCTCGGCATTCACGGGATTGCCCGCCTTCGCGTGATCGATTGGCCGGGTATGCGCAAATCTTTCTTCACGGCGCTTTCCTTCGCCATGGCCCTGTCGCTTGGCGATCTCGGCGCCGTGGCGCTCTTCGGCTCGGACAGTCTGATGACCCTGCCCTGGCTGGTCTATAGCAAGCTCGGCAGCTACCGCACCAACGATGCAGATGGCTATGCCTTGATCCTCGGCCTGGTGTGCCTTCTCCTGACCATTGCCGGAACCGCGGGCCAGGGCGCGCCGGATGACGAAGGCAGGCGAAATGATTGACGGCAGCAGCATGAAGGCAGGAGACATCGCCATGGAAGAGGTCGAGCTGCGCCTCGGCACACATGACTTCCGCTTCGATTGCACATTGCCGCAAGGCAGGATCATTGCCGTCGCCGGGCCGTCGGGATCGGGCAAATCCACCTTCCTCAATTTGTTGGCCGGCTTCGAACAACCCGATCGCGGCCGCGTGCTGCTGGCGGGACAGGATGTGACCGGCCTGCATCCCGCCGAACGGCCCGTGTCCCTCGTCTTCCAGGACAACAATCTTTTTGCTCATCTCGATCTCTTCACCAATGTCGGCCTGGGCATCAGCCCGTCATTGAAGCTTTCGGCACAGGATCGGCAGAGGATCTCCGGGGCGCTGGCGCGTGTCGGACTGCCCGGTTTCGAGAAGCGCAAACCGGGTACGCTCTCCGGCGGTGAACGGCAGCGCGCCGCTTTTGCTCGAGCTCTGGTGCGCGACAAGCCGATCCTGCTGCTGGACGAGCCCTTCGCCGCGCTCGATCCCGGCCTGCGCTCCGGCATGGTCGAGCTCCTGAAGACGCTGCATTGCGAGACCGGCAATACGGTGCTGATCGTTTCGCATGATCCGGCCGAGGTACGGCGCCTCGCCGACCATGCCGTCTTCATCGATGGTGGCACAATCAAGCTTGCCGCCCCCATCGGGACCTTCCTGGAGGCGGACGGCATTCCGGCATTAACGACGTTTCTGCAACATTGATTGCGCCGCAGCATCTTGCTGTCGGCTTTGCCTTAATTTCGTCGTGCCCGGCGGCTGAAAGTCCTGGGAAATGCTTGCTAAAATACAACGCTGCCACATTTAAACGGAGTCTCGCTATGCAACCGGTGCCAAAATCGGCTACAGCAAGGGTTGGAGACCGTCCGGGTAAATGCGGACCGATGGGGATGGAAGCAACCTTTATCGGTGCGCGACGATGATCCGCCCGGTAACGATCAACCGGATTTGGTGCCGAGCCGGCATGGCAGCGAAATGAGTAAGAGACAGGTACTGAAGCAGCGCGAACGAGCAGAACGAAAGATCACCGTGCCCGTCGCAGCCCGTTTGCGCCGCCTGGCACCGCTTCTTGCCGCTGCGATGATATTGAATAGCTGCCAGTCGGTGATGGATCAATCCTATCAACCGAGCGTCTCGCCTTCAGCCAATCCGCAGATCGTATCCGAGGTACAGAAGAACGACCCGCGCGCGCAGATGGGCGCCCGCGAGCATCCGCGCATCCTCGCCAGCTACGGTGGTGAGTACAAGGATGCCAAGACCGAACGCCTCGTCGCCCGCATTGCCGGCGCTTTGACCAGCGTGTCGGAAAATCCGCAGCAGTCTTATCGTATCACCATCCTCAACTCGCCGTCGATCAATGCCTTCGCCTTGCCGGGTGGCTATCTCTACGTGACGCGCGGCCTGCTGGCATTGGCAAACGATGCCTCGGAAGTTGCGGCCGTCCTGTCTCACGAAATGGCCCACGTCACCGCCAATCACGGCATAGAACGGCAGAAGCGCGAAGAGGCCGAGGTCATCGCCAGCCGTGTCGTCGCCGAGGTGCTGTCGAGCGACCTTGCCGGCAAGCAGGCGCTTGCCCGCGGCAAGCTGCGTCTCGCCGCCTTTTCGCGCCAACAGGAATTGCAGGCCGACGAGATCGGTATCCGCACGCTTGGCCAAGCCGGGTATGATCCTTATGCCGCCGCACGCTTCCTCAACGCCATGGAGGACTACAGCCGCTTCATGTCGGCCAATTCCGACGTGGACCAGAGCCTGGACTTCCTTTCAAGCCATCCGAGCACCCCGCAGCGCATCGACCTTGCCAAGGCGCACGCGCGCGAATTCGGCGAAGAGGGCAAGGTCGGCGACACCGGCCGGGATTATTACCTGAACGGCATCGACGGCCTGCTCTATGGCGACAGCCCGGAGGAAGGCTATGTGCGCGGCCAGACCTTCCTGCATGGCGGGCTCGGCATCCGTTTTGACGTCCCGCCGGACTTCCGCATCGACAACAAGGTCGAGGCCGTCATGGCGACCGGTCCCGGCGATATCGCCATCCGCTTCGACGGCGTCGCCGATACCCAGAACCAGAATCTGACGAACTATATTTCCAGCGGATGGGTCACTGGCCTCGATCCGTCGTCGATCAAGTCGATTACCGTCAACGGCATGCCGGCCGCCACCGCGCGCGCCTCCGCCGACCGCTGGGATTTCGATGTGACCGTGATCCGCGACCGCACGCAGATCTTCCGCTTCCTGACGGCTGTGCCGAAGGGAAATCTGGCCCAGCTTGATCAGACGGCCAGTATCTTGCGCGCAAGCTTCCGGCATATGACGCCGGAGGAAGCCGCCTCGCTGAAGCCGCTGCGCGTCCGCGTCGTGACCGTCAAGCCCGGCGATACGATCACGACACTTGCGGCCCGCATGATGGGCACCGATCGCAAGCTCGATCTGTTCAAGCTGATCAACGCCCTTCCGACCGGCGCAAATATCGCACCGGGCGACAAGGTCAAGATTATCTCGGAATAGAGCAATTCCGGGAAAACTGCGTGGCGGTTTTCCCTCCGGAAGAACAAAAGGACAGAGCGATTCCGAGAAAGCGGAAACGCTCTGGCGGCTGTTACCGTCTCCTTGCCGGGAGAGGGATGTCTCAGGCGTAGCTTGCCATGCGTGGATCGGCATCGACCAGCGCGCTGCGGAGCTTGTCCATGGCGCGGCTTTCGATCTGACGCACACGTTCTTTGGAAATGCCAAGATCCGCGCCGAGCTCTTCGAGCGTTGCCCCATCTTCGACAAGGCGGCGCGCGCGGATGATCTTCATCTCGCGTTCGTTGAGATGCTTGAGCGCCGATGCAAGCCAGACACGGCGCCGTTCGCCGTCGATCATATCGGAAACCTGTTCGTCGGGAAGCGGTTCGTCGCTGATCAGAAAATCGATGCGCTCGGCACTTTCGGAATCGCCGGCGATCGACGGTGCCTGCAGGGATGTATCGCTGCTGGAAAGACGGGCATCCATCGTCTGCACGTCGGCGAGGCTGACCCCGAGCGTCACGGCGATTTCCTCATGGATGGACTGGACGGTGACGCTGGAATTGCTGCGGGCGAGCTTGGCGCGAAGGCGGCGGAGATTGAAGAACAGCGCCTTTTGAGCGGAACTCGTCCCGCCGCGCACGATCGACCAATTGCGCAGGATGTAATCCTGGATCGAAGCACGGATCCACCAGCTTGCATAGGTAGAAAAACGAACCTCTCGCTCGGGTTCGAACCTTGCCGCCGCCTCAAGCAGACCTACATAGCCTTCTTGTACGAGATCGCTCATCGGCAGTCCGAAGTTGCGAAACTTGCCTGCCATCGAAATGACAAGTCGCATATGGGCGGTTGCGATCTGATTGCGCGCGCCACGGTCATCATGGTCCTTCCAGCGAATGGCAAGGTCATGTTCTTCGTCGCGATCGAGATAGGGAGCAGCCATCGCAACTTTGATCATGCGCCGATCTGCAGACATATTCGTCATATGCATCTCCTGGGTTCGGCCTCAAATCGTCTCTATGCCGCGGTCGACGAAAAGGGCAGCAAGCATCGTTTCCGAACATCGCTGTGCGGATGAAAATCAATGAATGAAATTGCAAGTTGGAGACCGATATCCGGCTCGCCGGATATCGATGACTAGTCTAGTTCGATCTCCGCCGACGGATTGGACGATTGAAGCATCTTCAGATCGCCGGGAAGCTTCGAATGAAAACGCATAAGCCGGTCCTCGTGAATATCTATAAAGCGGCCTGCCAGGAACCTCTCTTCGTAAGAGCGCACCCGCACCAACCGCCAACACGAAGCCTACAACGCGGCAGAATGGAAAAGGTTCCAAAGAAAAAACCCGGCACGGAGGCCGGGTTTTTTGAAGCACTGTCTGGCGTCTGAGTCTTATGCGGCTTCGTCCTGTGAATCGTCGTCTTCGATGGCCTTGCCGCGCTTCGGACCCTTGTTGAGATTAGTCTCCACGAGGCGAACGGCTTCGGTTTCCGACATCTTGTTGACGGCGGCAATCTCACGCGCCATGCGGTCGAGCGCTGCTTCATAGAGCTGGCGTTCGGAATAGGACTGCTCCGGCTGGTTCTCGGCGCGATAGAGATCGCGAACCACCTCCGCGATCGAGATCAGATCGCCGGAATTGATCTTGGCATCGTATTCCTGCGCGCGCCGCGACCACATGGTGCGCTTCACGCGAGCCTTGCCCTGCACGACCTTCAATGCACGCTCGACGAAATCCGTCTCGGAAAGCTTGCGCATACCGATGCTCATAGCCTTGGCCACCGGCACTTTCAGGCGCATCTTGTCCTTCTCGAAGTCGATTACGAACAGCTCGAGCTTCATGCCTGCGACTTCCTGCTCTTCGATCGCAGTGATCGTACCGACGCCGTGGGCCGGATAAACGATCGCTTCACCAGTCTTGAAGCCATGGCGTGCTGCTGAAGGTTTTTTCTGCTGGGTCGTCATTCTTTTCAAAAACTCCCTATTACGCGCCCGGTCAAGGGCCCGGGGGCCGGGTCAGTCAGGCCCGGATGAGACGGAAGCACCGTCGGGGTAACGTCATCCTGGTCCATCCAGACTTATGCAAAAAGAAACCCCTCCATCGCGATCCGAGACCCGACAACACAAAACGTTGATATGTCAAGGAAACCGCGTACGGATTGGTGATTTGCTTTCGTGATGGTTTTGGGCACGCAAAATGCCGCTGTGGATCAGTGTGAGGAAGCTATCACAAAAATCTGAGGAAATCAATAATTTGCTGCGCGCGCGCCGAAAAGACCACGTTAAGGGTCTTCGCGGCCCAACGCAATTGATTCGTTCCGTGCGCTATCGACTACACCTTTATCGCTGGCCTGTCACGGCCCTCGATCAGTCGCCCGTGCCGGGATTTGCCGAGAAATACTTCTCGAACTTGC
>JBCNPI010000113.1:0-16142 GCA_039593415.1 Rhizobium sp.
GGCCGGATGGCAAGGCATCGCCCGACCGCACCGTCATCACCCTTGGATCGCCGCCCGTAACGGCCGTCAGAACCGCGATCAGCTCGGCATGCGCAAGCCCGATGGTCAAGGCAACTCCATGAATTGTTTCCCTGTGACTTTGTCGCATGAAGCGGGGCGCAAGCCAATCGGGGTGCTCGCGCGCTCCACACCTCACATCGCGCCCGAAAACCGATAGGCTAGCGACTCACATAATCCGGATATTGTTGGCAAATGAGATCGATGATCGACAGGGTGCCCGAAAGGTGCCGACGCAGAGCTGCGACGGCCGCATCCGCATCGGCCGAGCGGACAGCATCGACCACAGCCTGATGATCGATAATGATCTGTTCTAGCTTGCCCGGCATCGGCAGATTGAGCATGCGCAGCCGGTCGAGATGCACGCTCTGGCGCCGAACTGTCGACCACAGGCCGAGAATACCGGCCCGCTCATAGAGAACGCGATGGAAATCCTTGTCGAGCATATCGAAGAGATCGTAGGTTTCCTGTGACGCCACATGCTTCTGGCGAGCTAGGATTCCTTCGAGGATCGCCGCCGTTTCCGTGGGTGACTCGGCAGCCAGCCGGCGAACGGCCTCCAGTTCGATCGACAATCGCAGGAAATGCGCCTCCGTCGCGTTGCGGATATCGATTCGCGAAACGACCGTCGCATATTGCGGATAGACCTCGACCAACCCCTCTTCCTCAAGCCGGATCAGAGCATCGCGCACCGGGGTCTGGCTGACATTGAATTCGCTCTGCAGCGAGATCCGCGACAAGACCGTCGTTGGCGGCAGGCTCATCGACAGAATACGTGATCGCAGAATCTCGAGAATCTGAGGCCCGACTTGACGGGAGCGATCCAGAGCAAATTCCTTCGGATTGAGCTTCACTGGTGGCCTTTCTGATCGGGAGCGTATGCTCATTAAGCACAATTCGAGGCTTGATGCACTGATACATTAGTGCTTTAGTGAGCCGAAGCCAACCCGATTTCCCGAGGGTTGGAATCAATTGGGAGGAGCAAATGAGAGGATTTCTTCGCTGTCTGACTGCAGTCGGCATGGTGATTGCCGGCACCTTTTCAGCCGGCGCGGCCGAAAAGACGGACATTTCAATCACCCGTCAGCCAGGCATTCTTTACCTCGCCAGCCACGTCATGGAGACGCAGAAGCTGATCGAGAAGCATGCGGCCGCCGACGGCCTGCAGGGCGTCAAGGTGGAATGGCGCACCTTCAGCGGCGGCGGCGCGCAGACCGATGCGCTGCTCTCCGGGAACGTCGATATCGTCAATACCGGCACCGGCAACCTGCTGCTGCTGTGGGACCGCACGAGAGGCAAGGTCAAGGGCATCGTCACCAATTCGGCCCAGCCGGTCATCATGGTCTCGCGCGATCCGCGCATCCAGTCGTTGAAGGATATTCAGCCCGGCGACAAGATCGCCGTGCCAACCGTCGGGGTCTCGACGCAGGCGATCCTGCTGCAGATGGCCGCCGCAAAAATGTATGGTGACGACCAGGTGCACAAGTTCGATGCCAATACGGTGCAGCTTGGCCACCCTGATGCGATGGCAGCTCTTGCCAATCAGACTCATGAGGTCAAGAACCACTTCTCCGCCCCGCCCTTTCAGTATCTGGAACTGAAACAGCAAGGCGTTCACAAGGTCGTCGATTCCCGCGACATCATCGGCGGCGAATTGACCCAGGGCACCTTCTTCACCACCACGCAATTCGCAAGCGCCAACCCGACCATCATCAAGGCCGTGCGCGAGGCGACGGCTGAAGCAATCGACTTCATCAAGAAGAATCCGAAATCGGCCGTGGAAGCCTACAAGACCGTCAGCAGCGACAAGACCAGCGTCGACGATCTGCTGGCGATCCTGAGCGAACCGCACATGATGGAATTCCGCATGGACCCGCAGGGAACCATGAAGTTTGCGGCCCACCTTTACAAGATCGGCACGCTGAAGACGATGCCCAAAGCCTGGACCGACTACTACCTGCCGGAAGCAGCCGATCTTAATGGCAACTGACGCCTGTCGGCGGCGCAAATGCCGCCTTCAAGCCATTCCTCGGAGAAGGCTCATGCTTCAGACAAAAACACACGCCGATGCGCCGGCGACGGACCACATGACCGCAAAACCGCTTCTGAATGTCGATAAGGTGACGCTTCGCTATAAGACGCCGAACCTGCTCATCACCGCGACGGAGAACGTCAGTTTTTCGGTTGCCCAATCGGACCGCTTCGTTCTGCTCGGCCCTTCAGGTTGCGGAAAATCGACGTTGCTGAAGGCCATCGGCGGCTATCTGACGCCGGCCACTGGCCGAATCGAGATCAAGGGCCAGACAGTTAGGAAGCCCGGCGCCGACCGCATGATGGTCTTCCAGGAATTCGACCAGCTGTTGCCCTGGAAGACGGTGCTGGAAAACGTCATGTTCCCGCTGACAACGGCCCGCCGTCTTCACCGCAGCGAAGCCGAGGCTATTGCCCGCGACTATATCGACAAGGTGAAGCTCACCCGCGCGGTCGATACCTACCCACACATGCTGTCCGGCGGTATGAAACAGCGTGTCGCGATTGCCCGCGGCATGGCGATGCAGCCCGATATCCTTTTGATGGACGAACCCTTCGCCGCACTCGATGCGCTGACCCGCCGGCAGATGCAGGATGAACTCCTGCAGCTCTGGGAGGATACGCGCTTTACCGTCATCTTCGTGACGCACTCGATCGCCGAAGCGATCAAGATCTCCAATCGCATCCTGCTGCTGTCGCCGCATCCCGGCCGGGTCAAGGCCGAAGTGCGCGATGTGGAGTCTGTTCGTGACGACCCTGCCGCTGCCGCCAAGCTGGAACAGGAAATCCACCACATGCTGTTTGCCGAGCAGGGACACAGGGAGTAGGCCATGAGCGCACCGCAAATCATCCTTGCACCGCAGTCTCCGGAAACAGCCGGTCATATCGCAGCCGTCGAGCAAAAGCTCGGTCCGATGGAACTCCTCTGGCAGTCGGGTCTGTTTCGCAAGTCGCTGCTGATCGTCATTCTCGCCATCATCTGGGAAGCCTATGCCCGGCATCTCGACAATCCGCTGCTGTTCCCGACGCTCAGCGACACGCTGGCGGCCCTTTATGACCGCTTCGCCGACGGCGTGTTGCCGGCGCGAATCTGGACCACATTGAAAATATTGGTGACGGGCTACGTCTCTGGAACGGTGCTCGCCGCAGCGCTGACGGTCGTTGCGATCAACACCCGCATCGGCACCGATTTTCTCGAAACCATGACTGCGATGTTCAATCCGCTGCCGGCCATCTCGCTGCTGCCGCTCGCGCTCATCTGGTTTGGGCTAGGGCCGGCAAGCCTCGTCTTCGTGCTCATACATTCCGTCCTATGGGCCGTCGCTCTGAACACGCATGCGGGCTTTCTCGGCGTTTCGCGCACCTTGCGCATGGTGGGCGCCAACTACGGGCTGACCGGGCTGTCCTATGTGTTCCGTATCCTGATCCCCGCCGCCTTCCCGTCGATCCTCACGGGGCTGAAGATCGGCTGGGCCTTCTCCTGGCGCACGCTGATCGCCGCCGAACTCGTCTTCGGCGTCTCCTCCGGCCAGGGCGGCCTCGGCTGGTTCATCTTCGAAAACCGCAATCTTCTCGACATACCCTCGGTCTTTGCCGGCCTGCTGACTGTGATCGTCATCGGGCTTATTGTCGAAAGCCTGGTTTTCCAGACGATCGAACGCCGCACCTTGCTAAAATGGGGCATGAAG
Source organism: Rhizobium sp. (assembly GCA_039593415.1). Taxonomy (GTDB): domain Bacteria; phylum Pseudomonadota; class Alphaproteobacteria; order Rhizobiales; family Rhizobiaceae; genus Rhizobium. The sequence continues at coordinate 3,777 of JBCNPI010000113.1, forward strand.
GAATGATGCGGCGCGTGCTTTTATCCCTTCGACCAACATTCGAATACAAGGCGCAATTACGATGAACAGCAGGAAGAAGCCCCAGGACTTACGCAGTGCCCGATGGTTCGCGCCGGACGATCTCAGAAGTTCGGGACACCGCTCACGCACCATGCAGATGGGCTATGCGCCCGAGGAATGGACGGATAAGCCCGTCATCGCCATCCTCAACACCTGGTCCGACGCCAATCCGTGCCATGCCCATTTCAAGCATCGCGTCGAGGACGTGAAACGCGGCATTCTGCAGGCCGGTGGCTTTCCTTTGGAGCTACCGGCGTTGTCGCTATCGGAAAGCTACGTCAAGCCAACGACCATGCTCTATCGCAACATGCTCGCGATGGAGGCCGAAGAGCTTTTGCGTTCGCATCCGGTCGATGGCGCCGTGTTGATGGGCGGCTGCGACAAGACCACACCTGGCCTCGTCATGGGCGCGCTCTCCATGGGGCTGCCGATGATCTATCTGCCGGCCGGCCCGATGCTGCGCGGCAATTATCGCGGCGAATATCTGGGCTCGGGATCCGATGCCTGGAAATTCTGGGATGAACGCCGCGCCGGCACCATTTCAGAGAAGGAATGGGTCGATGTCGAGGCCGGTATCGCGCGTTCCTACGGCCACTGTATGACGATGGGCACGGCAAGCACGATGACGGCGATCGCCGAGGCGCTGGGCCTGACGCTGCCGGGCGCGAGCTCAATCCCCGCTCCGGATGCCAATCATATCCGCATGTCGTCGGCCGTCGGCCGTCGGATCGTCGAAATGGTCTGGGAAGACTTGCGGCCAGAAAAGATCGTCACGGCTGCGGCAGTCAACAATGCCGTCGCCGTTGCAATGGCGACGGGCTGTTCCACCAATGCCGTCGTGCATCTGATCGCGATGGCCAGACGCGCCGGCATCAATCTCTCGCTCGACGATCTCGACAAGGCGGGGCGCACGACTCCGGTGCTCGCCAATATCAGGCCAACCGGCAAGACCTACCTGATGGAGGATTTCTACTATGCCGGCGGCCTGCGCGCGCTGATGGCGAAGCTCTCTTCCAAGCTCGATCTTTCGACGCTGACCGTATCCGGCGTCACCCTCGGCGAAACGCTCGAAGGTGCAAAATGCTACAATGACGATGTCATCCGCTCGCTCGACAATCCGGTCTATCGCGAGGGGTCGCTTGCGGTGCTGAAGGGCAACCTTGCGCCGACAGGCGCCGTCATCAAGCCCGCCGCCTGCGATCCACGCTTCCACAATCACCAGGGACCGGCGCTGGTCTTCGACAGCTATCCGGAGATGAAGGCGGCAGTGGACGATGAAAATCTCGACATCACGCCCGACCACGTCATGGTGCTGCGCGGTGCCGGTCCGCAGGGCGGTCCCGGCATGCCCGAATGGGGCATGCTGCCGATCCCGAAGGCGCTCCTGAAAAAGGGGCACAGGGATATGCTGCGCCTCTCCGATGCCCGCATGAGTGGCACCAGCTACGGCGCCTGCATCCTCCACGTTTCGCCGGAATCCCATGTCGGCGGCCCGCTGGCGCTGCTGCGCAACGGCGATATCGTCCGCCTCGATCTCGAGGCACGGCGCATCGACATGCTTGTCGACGAGGACGAGCTGCAGCGCCGCCGCGACGCCTGGGTCAAGCCGGCTGAAAAATTCGGCCGCGGCTATGGCTGGATGTTCTCGCGCCATGTGGCCCAGGCCGATACCGGCTGCGACTTCGATTTCCTGGAAAGCAGCTTCGGCCCGACGCCGGGCGAACCCGACATCTACTAATAATGAGGGATATATCGCATGAGCAATTATGTGCTGAGCAATGAGACGCGCGACAAGCTGATGGGCGTAGCAACACCCACGATCGCCACCGCGCTTTTCCGGCGCGGCTTGCGCAACCAGTTCATTCAGGATGTGCGGCCGCTCTCGCCGAAGAAGGCAAACATGGTCGGCCAGGCCTTCACGCTTCGCTATATTCCGGCGCGCGAAGACCTGAACACGCTGGAAGTCTTTCGCAACCCGGAACATCCGCAACGTGCCGCTGTCGAGCAATGCCCACCCGGCTTCGTGCTGGTCATGGACAGCCGCAAGGATGCGCGTGCCGCCTCTGCCGGCTCCATTCTCATCTCGCGTCTGCAGGTACGCGGCGTGGCCGGCGTTGTCACCGATGGCGGCTTCCGCGACAGCCCGGAAATCGCCGCCCTCGATATCCCCTCCTATCATCACCGCCCGTCCGCGCCGACGAACCTGACGCTGCATCAGGCGATCGAAATCAATGGCCCGATCGGCTGCGGTGATGTCGCGGTTTTCCCCGGCGACGTTCTCGTCGGTGATAATGAAGGCGTCATCGTCATTCCCGCGCATCTCGCCGATGAGATTGCCGCTGAGACCGTGGAAATGACGGCCTATGAAGATTTCGTCACCGAAGAAGTCATGAACGGCGCGACAATCATCGGCCTCTACCCGGCGACCAGCGATGCCCCGAAACAGAGGTTCGCCGAATGGCGGAAGAAGAAGGGCCGCTAAGGCTGGATCGCGTCAAAGCAGCCAGCCTTGAAGCTGGCTGCTTTGTCCAGGCTACTCCTCCCTTACCAGCTTCAGGACAAGCTGCTGGAGATTGCCACCGTCGCTGAATTCGACCTTGTCGAAGTCGCTGTTTTTCTGCCGCTCTTTGCTGGAAATTTCGCCGAGGCGCTTCGTTAGTTCTACTCGGATCTTGCTGCATTTCGGGTCATCGGGCACGGAAAATCCGACGCTCATGGCTTCGATTTCCTTGACCATGTCCTTGATGAAACTGCCATGCACCCGCTCGTGCCCCTCGACCCCGGCGATGAATTTCTGCCAGCTTTTGCGGGTGGACGCCGGCAACGGTACCGAAGGCTTCGGCAACATGTAGGTGATGACCAGTTTCGGTATGTTGACGGTGATCTTGCAGGCGCCATCCGGCTGCGGCTCATATTTCCGCGTCCAGGTCAGCTTGAAGTCCGTATGGGCGATCGCCCTCACCTTGGGTCCGAGCAACGGGCCGCGCTCACCGATGGAATCGTAGAGTTCGCGCCCTGATGTTCCGGCAATCGGATAGGTCTTGGTCGTCTCGACCGTCTGCCACTCTGCGTGAGCCGCCATCGGCAACGAAGCGACGCACATCGTCATTGCGAGCAATCGAAAATCTGTTCTCACCGACGTCCTCATATCCACGGCCTTAAGCGCCGCGAAGCTATCCGCTGGTCCTGGCTATTTCAACGAGCATGATGCTTTAAAATGCCAGGTCCGTTTCAAGCATTTCCTCGGCATCCTCTCGCTCCATCTCGAAGACCCTCTTGCCGATGGCGAAGCTGAAGCCATTGCGGGCAAAGGCGGATAGTTCCTTTGCCTTGCGCTTTTCATCGAGTTCACCGCGCCGGAACGGGCCGAAGCCACGCTTCCGGGCAAAGATGACGGCGGAACGGAGATCATCGACCTCCTCCACGGCCGCGACGACCGTTTCACCATTTATGCCCTTGGAGGCAAGCTTGAAGGCGATTGCTTTCTTCGACTTACCGGAACGAACCGCCGAGCGTGTGCTGGTCTCCGCGAAGGCGACGTCATCGAGTACCTTCAGTTCGTAGGCGAATTTGACAGCGAACTCGGCAAGCGCCTTGATCTGCGCATCGCTGATATCCTCGAACTTCTGCTTGGCTTTCTTGGCGATCGCATCGAACAGCTGCTTCTCGGTCATCATCCGGCGCTCGAGACGATAGATGGTGGAGTTGCGCGCCCAGGTGAGCATGCGGCTTGTCGGCGTTTCATCCATCAAGGGGGCATTCGGCGAGAGAAGAATCATCACGCAGAATTTTACGCAAGCCGGGCCACTCAGGCAATGAATGCGCTTGGTAATCATGGGATGATTGGTTATGCTCCTCTCGCGGCCGAGGCGGTAAAACGCCAAGCGTCGAATCCCATCGACGGTGGAGGCCGTCTCAAGCACCACATTATTGCTATGGATCACGGGGCCTGCGGCTCTTCCGAGAGGTTTGCCGATTAGGCGTCAGCGCTCCGTTCAGAGGAGGCAGGAATGGATTATCGCAAGCTCGGCCCAAGCGGGACGGTCGTTACGGCCTATTGTCTTGGCACCATGACTTTCGGCGCGGAAGCGGACGAAGCGGCGTCGCACAGGCTTCTCGACGACTATTTCGCGTGGGGCGGCAATTTCATCGACACCGCCGATGTCTACAGTGCCGGCAAATCGGAAGAGATCGTCGGTCGCTGGCTGAAGGCTCGCCCGACCGAGGCTCGCCAGGCCGTCATCGCCACCAAGGGCCGTTTTCCAATGGGCAAGGGTCCGAACGATATCGGTCTTTCCCGCCGGCATCTTGGCCAGGCCCTGGACGATTCGCTGCGCCGTCTCGGCATCGAGCATATCGATCTCTATCAGATGCACGCCTGGGATGCTTTAACCCCGATCGAGGAGACGCTTCGCTTTCTCGACGATGCCGTGAGCGCCGGCAAGATCGGCTATTACGGCTTTTCCAACTATGTCGGCTGGCACATCGCCAAGGCAGTCGAGATTGCCAAGGCGCGCGGATACACGCGGCCGGTCACGCTGCAGCCGCAATATAATCTGCTTGCCCGCGATATCGAGCTCGAGATCGTCGACGCGTGCCTGGATGCCGGCATGGGCCTGCTTCCCTGGTCGCCGCTCGGCGGCGGATGGCTGACCGGCAAATACAAGCGCGACCAGATGCCGACCGGCGCCACAAGACTTGGCGAAAACCCCAATCGCGGCAGCGAATCCTTCGCGCCCCGCAATGCGCAGGAGCGGACCTGGGCCATCATTGCCGCCGTGGAGGAAATCGCCAAGGCACGCGGCGTCAGCATGGCACAGGTGGCTCTTGCCTGGACGGCAGCACGCCCGGCGGTGACTTCAGTCATCGTCGGCGCCCGCACATCCGAACAGCTTGGGGACAATCTCGGTGCCGCCAAGCTGACGCTGTCGGAAGCGGAGATGGATCGCCTGAACGAGGTGAGCGCACCTCAGCCCGCTGCCTATCCCTACGGCGAAAGTGGTCGCAACCAGCGCCATCGCAAGATCGAGGGCGGCCGCTAAATACGTTGGCGGCGGAGCATTTGCCTGCTTCGCCGCCATCATCAAGATCAAACCAGCGGCGGGTTCAGTCTGGCGAAACCTTCCTGGCGCCGATAGGGAAAATAGGGATAGGGCGCCATCAGTTCGCTGACCTTGTCCAGCCTCTCGATCTGCTCTTTCGAAAGTGTCCAGCCGACCGCACCGAGATTCTGCCGCAGCTGCTCCTCGTTGCGCGCGCCGATGATGACGCTTGCGACCGTCGGTCGGGTCGAGAGCCAGTTGAGGGCGACTTGCGGCACGCTCTTCCCGGTTTCACCAGCAATCTCATCCAGCACATCGACAATATCGAACAGCTTCTCGTCATCGACGGGCGGCCCGAATGACGCCGTCTCATGCAACCGGCTCTTTTCAGGCAATGGCTGGCCGCGGCGAATCTTGCCGGTCAGCCTGCCCCATGCCAGTGGGCTCCAGACGAGGGCACCGACATTCTGATCGTGACCTAACGGCATCAGCTCCCATTCGTAATCGCGACCGGCGAGCGAATAATAGACCTGGTGGGCGACATGGCGCACATAGCCATGCTGCTCGGACAGGGCGATCGATTTCATCAGCTGCCAGCCTGAGAAATTGGAAGCGCCGATATAGCGGATTTTTCCCGCCTTCACGAGGCCATCAAGGGTGGAAAGCACCTCCTCGACCGGTGTCGAGGCGTCGAAGGCGTGCAGTTGCAAGAGGTCGATGTAATCAGTGCCGAGGCGTCGCAAAGCAGCGTCGACCGATTTGATCAAGCGCGAACGGGATGTTCCCCAATCCGCCGGATTGTCGCCCATGGGAAGAGCCGTCTTGGTCGAGATCAGCACGGCATCCCGCCTGCCACGGATCGCTTCACCGAGCACCTCCTCCGAGGCGCCGGCAGAATAGACATCGGCGGTATCGAAGAGATTGACGCCCGCTTCCAGGCAGATGTCGACCAGACGCCGCGCTTCCGCCGCATCCGTCGAGCCCCAGGCGCTGAAGAGCGGCCCGCTGCCGCCAAATGTGCCGGCGCCAAAGCTGAGCACAGGGACGCGCAGGCCGGAAGCGCCGAGATTTCTGTAGTCCATGGTCTGTCTCCTTGGGTTTTCTGAAGAGATAGACCCTTCGATCATGATGATATAGATTGCCGAAAAGAAACTGATTTATGACGTGAATTCATCATGAGCCGCCAGGAGATCAATCGTTCCGGAGAAATGGAGGTCTTTGTGCGCGCGGTCGAGCTCGGCGGCTTCACCGCCGCCGCCAACGCTTGCCGCATGACGCCTTCCGCGGTCAGCAAGCTCATTACAAGGCTGGAAAAGCGCCTCGGCGCGCGGCTCATCCATCGATCGACAAGGCGGCTGCAGCTCACGCCCGAGGGCTGCGCCTTCTTCGAGCGTAGCGTCGCCATTCTTGCCGATATCACTGAGGCCGAACGTCATGCCTCTGCCGGAGAGCAGGTTGCCGGACATATCCGCATCAATACCAGCGGCTCCTTCGGCAATCATGTTCTGGCTCCGCTCATTCCTAGCTTCGTGGCGCTGCATCCCAATGTCTCGCTTGAGATCTTCCATACCGATCGCATCGTCGACCTGATGGAGGAGCGCGCCGATGTCGCGATCCGTGCCGGGCCATTGAAGAGCTCCAGCCTCACAGCCCGCAAGCTCGGGGCGATACGCAAGATCATCGTCGCCTCACCGGACTATCTGCGGCGGCATGGTGCGCCACGCTCCGCCGCCGAGCTGGAAAAACACTGCCGCATCGGCTTTGCTTATTCTAGGGCGATCGAAGGCTGGCCCTTGCTAGTCGATGGCGAGATTGCCACCGTCCCTACCACGCGCGGCCTGCAGGTAAGCGATGGAGAGGCCATGCGGCATCTTGCGGTTGCCGGTGCCGGCTTGGCGCGTCTTGCCGCCTTCACTGTCCAGTCGGATATCGCAGCCGGCCGTCTGTTGCCGGTGCTGGAGGAACTCAATCCCGGCGATATCGAGGAGTTTCATGCCGTCTATATCGGCCAGGGCGGCCCTCTGCCTGCCCGAGTGCGCGCACTGCTGGACTTCCTGCGCGAAAACGTCCGCCTATGAAAAAGCGATGCGGCCTTTGGAGCCGCATCGAATCATTTAAGATTTTCACCCGAAACGCCGGTCAGGCCGATGGCTGGCGGGTCTTGCGCAGATAAGGCAAGACCGTATCGAAAGAGCCGAAGCGGGTAATGGCGTCTTCGTTGGAAACGGCGGCGGTGATGATGACGTCTTCGCCCTGCTGCCAGTTTGCCGGCGTCGCCACCTGATGCTTTGATGTCAGCTGGATCGAGTCGATCGCGCGCAGGATCTCGCCGAAGTTGCGGCCCGTCGTCATCGGATAGGTGAGGATCAGCTTGATCTTCTTGTCGGGGCCGATGACGAAGACGGAACGGACCGTGGCGTTGTCGGCGGGCGTGCGGCCCTCCGAGCTTTCGCCTGCGCCTGCCGGCAGCATGTCATAGAGCTTGGCAACCTTGAGGTCCTTGTCGCCGATCAGGGGATAGTCGACCTCGAAACCAGTCGCCGTCTTGATGTCGTTCTTCCAACGAGCATGGCTTTCGACCGGATCGACCGAGATACCGATGATCTTGACGCCACGCTTGCGGAACTCGCCTTCCAGACCAGCCATCGCGCCGAGTTCCGTCGTGCAGACCGGCGTGAAGTTCTTCGGATGCGAGAAGAGAACAGCCCAGCCGTCACCGATCCAGTCATGAAACCGAACTTCACCCTGCGTCGTCTCCGCCGTAAAATCCGGGGCGATGTCGTTGATGCGCAAACCCATTGTCATACCTCCAAAAAATCTGCCCGGTCGCCCGCCTGAAATGGGCGGCAAAGGGCGGGATAAAAGCTCGGCGCACAATGGCGTCGAATGTCCGATATGAAAAGCCCTTCTTTCAATTGGTGGCTGCGGTCGCGGCTGAAAACCCTTGCGGCCTGCGATGCCTGGCACGCGCCTTCAGCATTTCAAGAAAGCTGTAGCTGCCCGGCCAGCGTCCGAACCCGCTGGCAATGTTGATATGCCCGGCAAGGCCGATATTGCGGATGTCGGTGCGCCATAAGCGCCCGAACATGGTGAGCCTGTCGAGCGTCATATATATGTCGTTCAGGCTGCCGACCGTAATACTGGGAAATGGCAAAATTTCGGTCGGCATCGTGCCGAAGGAAAGATGCCCGGAATGGAGCGCCTCCGTCGCCGGAATATCGCAGGGCGCAACGAGGAGAGCGCCTTTGACCCGTCGCGCCGCTGGACGGCCAGCCAGTCGTGCCGTCAGTACACAACCCAGACTGTGCCCGACGATATAGGCTTCACCCGCTTCTTCGAGCGCGGCCTCCAGCTTCTCCATCCAGCTTTTGAGGTTTGGAAAATCCCAGTCATCCTGCTCGACAAGCTGAACATCTAGATAATCCTGCAGCCAGTAGCGTTGCCAATGTCCCTCGCCCGAACCGAACAGGCCTGGCACGATCAGCACCCTGGTCATGGCAGCCTCGCAAGGAATGGTGACGAGAGGCTCAACTCGCAATGGGAAATCAAGGGCGCCATGCTCAATACCAGGGCGCCGGCGTCGAGCACCAATAATAGAATTCGTAATCGCGGGCGGAGGGCTCCTGCTCGACAGACCCGAGGCGATCGGCGGACCGGCTGCGAATATCCACCTTCTGCGGCGCCGCGCCGGTAAAAGTCGTCTTCAGGCGGCTGATGACATTCCATTTCATATGAGCCTCCATTCCATTGACAAATCCTGGATGCTTAAACGCCGTCTTCCGTCATTCCGCAGCCGCAAGCAGGTAATGCGAATATTGTCTATAAAACTACTAGATTAAAAGAAACAGCCGTCTCCCCTTGTGAAGAAATCGGGAAATCTCTTTCCCGGCCGCGATTCGGTTCACGCCGCCTTGGCCGCCACTGCGCTCGATTTTCGAACTCGGAGGTGTGGTGAAAAACTTGTCTCAAGGGACTGGCCAGAAGAGCAAAGCACGCTATGTTGCGAATATGAGCGGGGAGACATGTTAGGCCTGTGGAGGTCGTCCGGCACGAAGGAAGAGGTTTCTCATGCCCAATTCAGTTTTGAACGCTCTTGGACAACCACTTTATTATAGTGACACGTCGACAGGCTTCTTTTCCGCCACCGGCTCCGGACCGGTGCTCTACGGCACCGCCGGCAACGACTCCATGTGGGGTGACGCCTCCGTCAACGTGACGATGATGGGCGGCACCGGCGACGATATCTACTATCTCTATTCCAGCCTCAATCACGCCTATGAGGCGCCCAATTCCGGCATCGATACCATCAACACCTGGATGGATTATACGCTGCCGGCCAATTTTGAAAATCTCACGGTCACGGGCGACAACCGCCACGCCTACGGCAATGACGCCGACAATATCATCACCGGCGGCAGCGGCAGCCAGACCATCGATGGCGGTCCTGGCAACGACGTACTGACGGGCGGCGCCGGCGCCGATACCTTCATCATCAGCAAGGGTAACGGCAGCGATCTCATCACCGATTTCAGCGATGACGACAAGGTCCGGCTCAATCAGTATGGCCTGACCTCCTTCGATCAGGTCGTCAGTCATTCCACCCAGGAAGGCGCCAATGTCCGGCTCGATCTCGGCAGCGGCGAAAGCCTGGTCTTTGCCAACAAGAACATCTCCGACCTTCACGCGGATCAGTTCCAGCTCGGGCTCGACAGGTCATCGCTGACGCAGACGTTTTCGGACGACTTCAATACGCTTTCGCTGCATGAGGGAACGCAGGGCACCTGGGATGCGAAATACTCCTGGGCACCGGACAAGGGCAGCAGCCTGAACGATGAGCTGCAATGGTATATCAACCCGTCCTATGCGCCGACGGCATCCGCAAACCCCTTTTCCGTCTCGGACGGCATCCTGACGATCACGGCAAAGCAGACACCGGATGCATTGAAATCGATCGTGGATAACCATGATTATACGTCAGGTATTCTGACGACCCACTCCACCTTTTCGCAGACCTATGGCTATTTCGAAATGCGGGCCGAGATGCCTCACAACCAGGGCGTATGGCCGGCTTTCTGGCTTCTGCCCGAGGATGGCTCCTGGCCGCCGGAACTCGACGTGGTGGAAATGCGCGGGCAAGACCCGACCACGGTCAACGTGACGGTGCATTCGAATGCCACCGGCGAGCATACGAAGACGTCTATTCCTGTCCAAGTGCCCAGTACCGACGGCTTCCACAATTATGGCGTACTCTGGGACAAGGATCAGATCGTCTGGTATTTCGATGACGTTGCCGTTGCCCATGCCGATACGCCGGCCGATATGCACGGCCCGATGTACATGCTGGTCGACCTCGCGGTCGGCGGCGTGGCCGGCACGCCGACCGATGGCCTACCGAATGGGTCCGAGATGAAGATCGACTATATCAAGGCCTATTCCCTGGACGATCACGCCGCCCAGCTTACCGCGTCATCCCAATCCGCGCATACGACGGATTGGCATATCTGATCGGTCTTAGAACTCGCTCCATCCAGAGCAGCCGTCCGGCGCAATTCGGGCGGTCGCTGGAAAATGACCGCAGCTCAGTCGAGACTACCCTAATCCTCCTTAAATGCCCGCCTGATCTGATCAGTCATCGGTTTCGTCAGATAGGCAAGGACGCTTCTCTCACCTGTCTGCAGGAAGGCTTCCACAGGCATGCCGGGCAGCGGCGTAAGCCGCCCCAGCCGATCCCATTCCGGCTTCGCCACCTTGACCCGTACGACATAGTAGCTTTGTCCCGAACGCTGATCCGTCGTCAGATCCGCCGAAATGGTATCGACATGCCCGTTCAATTCCGGCGTAATCCGTTGATTGAATGCGGGAAAGCGCAAGGATACCGCCTGCCCCACGGTAACTTGATCGATATCCTGCGGTGAAAGTTTCAGCTCCGCCACCAGCGCGTCCTTGTCCGGGACGATTTGCAGGATCGCTTCTGCCGGCGAGATGACGGCCCCTTCGGCATGGATGCTCAGCTGGTCGACAATGCCTGCCTGAGGCGCCTTGATGTCGATCCGTTTGAGATCGTCCTCGGCCGCGATCAGGCGCTCGGAGAATTGGCCGCTATCGCTCTCGGCCTGCCGCAGCTGATCGGAGACCTCCGAACTATGATCGGCATCGATCTGCAGGATCTGCAGTTCGGTTTCAGCGATCTTGCCGCGAGTTTGGGCGATGGACGAGACGAGGTTGCCGAGATCGCCGTTCAGCGAAGCGCTTTCACGCTGGAGCGAATAGACTTTCGTCGCCGAAATGATGCCCTGATCGAGCAGGCCTTCCAGGCTGCCAAGCTCCTTGGCGATCAGTGCGATCTCGCGCCGCTTGCCCTCTTCCTGCGCAACAAGACCTTCTATCTCCTGATGGAGCTGCTGAATGCGCTCGTGAAGCTGTGACTTCTGCCCGTCGCGCGATGCCTGACGATCGCGAAAGAGCCGCCTCTCGCCTGCCAGAATGGAAGCCACATCCGCATTTCCGGCGGACGAAAGCAGATCGGCAGGAAAGGCAATATCCTGCCGGCCGTCGCGTTCGGCTGCCAGGCGCGCCGTGCGGGCGGCAAGTTCGTTGAGCCGCTTGCGGATGATGGCGAGATTGGCTCTGGTCTGCGTGTCGTCGAGCCGGACGAGCACCTGCCCGGTCGCGACATGATCTCCGTTCTTGACGAAGATCGCCCGTGCGATCCCGCCCTTCAGGTGCTTCACCGGCTTCACATAGCTGTCCACGACGAGCGTACCCGGAGCAATTACAGCGCCGGCAATCCTGGTTGCCGCCGCAAGACCGCCCATGACGCCGAACAAGAGAAGAATGGCCGCGATCACCAGCAGCGACAAATGGCGGATCGTGCGCTCGGTCGATGGCGAAGCCTTGCTGATCATCCGTGCGTTTCTCCACCGGCAACGGCCAGATGGGCTGTTGCGATCTGCTTCGGCGACGGGCCGAGGATGTCTTTCTTTGGCCCGCATGCTTGGACCTGACCGCCGGCAACGATCATCACCGTATCGGCAGCAGCAAGAGCACTCGGCCGGTGGGCAATGACGATAGCGATACCGCCGCGCTCGCGCACGCCCGCAAGCGCCGCCGTCAAGGCTGCTTCACCTTCCGCATCCAGGTTCGAATTCGGCTCGTCCAGAACGACCAGAAACGGATCGCCGTAAAGCGCCCTCGCCAAGGCGATGCGCTGCCTCTGGCCGGCCGAAAGACGCGATCCCCCTTCGCCGATCTTCCTATCGAAACC
>JBCNPI010000114.1:0-16055 GCA_039593415.1 Rhizobium sp.
GCTCCAATGTACTCTCCATGGAGAAACTCCCATTGCTCGTCCATGGATAGGCGATCACAGATCAGGGCGGCGAGGGCAACGTGGGGACGGAACACCGGTTACCAAGAAGACACGCCGACTCCCTCCCTCTGATATGGTTAGCTCCAAATCAAACCCACCGTCCTTTGAGGGCCGCGTCTTTCTGGCGCCGAATCCCATGCCCTCGAAGGCTTCGCGAAGAACTGCCTCAACTTCCCACCACTGCAGTTTTGGGAGTGCCTCAGGATATCGGGCCACCAAGTCCGCAAGTGATTTCATGGCGCCACCTACGATCCTCTCGTAGCTTGCGGTAACATCCTCCGGAATTACCTGCTTCGTGACCCAGTTACGTAAGGCGGCCGGGCCAAATAGATCGATTTCACCAAGACCCAGGCTTTCGGCTTCTCGAAGCGTTTCGGCTAGAAACCCCGCCCTGGAAATCACCATGGCCCGATCGAAATTTGGGGATTGGTTTTTTAAGGCGAAGGCCTGCTGAACACATTTGATATCCGCGGGCCTTCTTCCAACCCTTACCTCAACGGCGACTGTTTGATTTCTCCCGTCGATCAATCCGCTAAAGTAACAGTCGACGCCTTGATCGCCGCCAACGAAACCAGATTGGGTTACTTCGTAGCCGCAGGCGTCGAATATCCTTTTAACAAGCTGCTCAGCATCCTGAGGAGCCAGAGGTTGCTCGCCATTCTCAAAGCGATCGATAAGTCCCAGCGCAGTGTTTATCTTTTCCGCTGTGATGCCGATCATGGTTCGGGCTCCGGTGGACGTTTGGATCCTTCGCGGTTGCCATCAAAGTGAAAGCTTGTCCGCGGTTGAGTTGAGATGGGCCTCCAACTCCTCAATGCTGGTCATGACCGAACCAAATTGAGGCGGCGTCCCAAATATCATCGCGGACATTTTTTCGTAGTCGGCTTCGAGTTTCTTACGCATCTCGGGCGTAGGCACCAGCCGAAAACTACCGGGCACGGCTCGATCGTATCGATGGTCCGGTGCGCGAAACATCAGCTCTTTATGCCGGCGGCAAGCCTCAGCGAGGTCGAGCATCGACGCAGTGGCCTTGCCGTAGTCGGGATTCGTCCAAATTTGATGAACATCGTAGTAGTGGCGCGAGTATCGATTGAGGTCTGGGACTTTCAGCTCAGGACTATCCTGCATGCTTCGTTTTTCCGTCATCTCCGTCATCGCGTGAAGGATCAGAACTTTCTCCCAAAAAGTGCGCTCCGGCTTGACGGTCGTCACATTCTGGACGGTCAGGTCAGTGCCCTTTCGCATTTCCGAGGCAACGTATGGAATGATCTCTCGCTTCTCGGCCGGAACCGGATCCGGGCGTGCCCCGCCTTCGATGCGCACTGCCGCTTCGACATAACCGCCGCTCGTGTCAAAGACGCTTTTGTATCCTAGAACCAGTACATCGAGCGCCTCTTTCTTTCGGTAGAGGTCGTATCCGAAGTCGAGCGAGAAATGTCCTGATTGTCCGGTCTCTCGCTCGACCGCAGTGATTTCCCCATCGAGCAAACGCTTGAGCGGTCCGGACATATAATGGCGCGCTGCCTCATCCACCTGCTCGGCCAGAGCCTTCTGCTGTTGATTGACGGAGGGAAGGGCTGCGATATCGGCCTCGAGCGGAACTTTTAGATCTGCCTTGTAGATACCGATGTCGATGTCTTCAGAAAAACGCTTTATCAGGCCATATGCCTTGCTGAGGCTGGTGCCGCCCTTAAAATAGAGGCCGATAGCATCATCCTTGCGCCGGTTGAACAAGAAGTCGAGCACCCAGCAGACGTACAGATCCTTCTCGATATTCTCGGCCCGCGTCTCCAGGTCGGATGCAGCTGCGGAGAATAGTGCCCTGCGCTCGTCAGCGCTTGAGCGAAGGATATCAATGAAACTCTGACGCATGTTCATCCATTCCCTCGCGGCCCGGCGGAATGCTTCCGTCTTCCTGGGGCGGCGGATCGGCGGTTATGGTCTCCACAGCCTGGTACATCCAGGCTGGGATGGCGTGGATGTTCTCGCGCAGATCCTCGACGATCGGCTGCCTGTGGGGGCTTCGTGCCAGGTAGCGGACGATACCATCGACAACCGCCTCCAGATTGGAGCGCTCGTCGCGAAACCAATGGAGGGCCTGGATCACTCGCATTGCCGGCCGGCCCGCCCAAAAAGCGGTCTTTGCCGAAATGCGCTTGAAGTCCAAGATGTAGATAACCGGCTTCGTGGCCTCCGCATCGCCGGCATTGGCCTCGATCTCTATGGTTCGGGGATATGTGTCCGCGTAGATTGTAGACCTGGCGGGGACGGCCGTCGTCAGGCCAAGATCATTGGCAGCCGTCATGCCATCGACGCAAACACGAAGCTTGTCACGTCGTGCGATGGCATCGATGAATGAGGCGCGTGGCGGAAACACCATCTTGCCGGTCAGTTGGCTGATAGCTGGCTTGTCGTAAAGACCACGATGAGGGCGGCGGATGTCGCCGCGATTGGTCAGCCTCTGCAGGGCCTTTTCGACGGCATTAGGCGTGGCGATGTCCAGAAAATCGGAACGCGACCAAACGCCCGAAGGCGCCGCACTGGCGATCCTTTGGTGAATGCGTTCCAGAGTGTCCGATGTGGGATCCGGCATAACCATCCTACCTTGTGACCGAAGATTATATATAAATTTTGGTCACTGGCAACAACTCGCACTTTACTGACCAATTTTTATATCCAAATATCGGTCAGTACGACCGTTAGTGGCTATTGCAGGAGACGCTTTTGAAAAGCCAAGCGTTGGCAATTTACGGGCCGGCCTTGCCCGGCGTTACAACGTCATAAATCAATATTGTGATTGCCCCACGTCCGAGCCCAACGAGGCGAGTTCGCGGAAATTCTACAAAAAGCTGACCCAGAAGAACTAATGGGTCCTGCGCATCCAGCTGTAGCCCGCCGTCCAGGTGGCATCGTTGCAGCGCCATGGAACCTTCGTCCACAAGAATCGGAGTACGCGAGTGAAAATAGGATTTCCTACAATTACCGCGCGATCTAACTTTAGCACATTGCTAAGGGGGAACAGCGTAAATGAATGCAACAAAAGTGAACCAAGCTGTCGGGGCAGATCCATTGGCGCCTAGGGAACGTGCGCGATCTAATTTCGTTCGTGACATAGTGCAGCGGCGTGAGTGCCCTCCGGTCGATCTAACGATGTGGCCCGGCCCGACCCCAAAACGCATAGTACAGTTCTGGGACGATTTGCAGCGATTGCCCGATGATGTCAGAGCCTGCATGGACTCCTGGAGGCAACTGGAAAGAGCAGGGTTTGAGCTAAAAGTCTTTGATATGATCTCTGCGAGCCAGTTCATTCGGCGTCGGCTAGGGGAGCGATACGAGGACGCTTTCAAAGCTTGCTACCACCCTTCAATGATGTCGGACTACTTCCGTTACGCTTACGTGCTTGTCGAGGGCGGTTTCTACATCGACGCCGATGATGTCTACCATGGCATGCCCATTGATCACCTTTTTGTAGATGGACGATTGAAGCTGCAGCCATTCTGTTACGATATCCCCACGGCACAAATGGTGCCACCGGCAATATTCACCGAGCCCGGCGCTAATAAGCCGGGATGGATTTTTTACTTCAACACAACGCCTCTGATCGCCCCGCCTAATCATCCAATCGTGGAGAGAGCGTTGTTGAATGCAACTGCATCTCTTGAAGCGCACAGAGAGACCGAGTTGCCAGAGGTTCAGGCGACGACCGGCCCGGGAAATCTGACCCGCTCAGTGTTCGAGATCATCAACGAAGGATGCTCCGTCCAAGCGCTAATGGTCGCGCACGATTGGGAGCTGATATCCACCAGTCAATGGCCGCTTAGTTACCGCAATGACTCCAGGAACTGGAGGTTGTCCAATCAACAAGCGTATAGCGCGCTCCCGCTTGCGGTTAATCTATGAACCTTGCCCGCACCTCACTCGCCATCCTTCGTTTGGCGTTTCGTCTGGGACACTGCCTCCGCTTAATCCTGCCGAAGCAGACGTCAAAAGCGTTCGGGCGGCGACGCGATCCTGGCAATCAGACAATCGGAAGGATCTATGTAATCAATCTCGAGCGCGAGCCAGGTCGATGGTCCCGCATTAAGAAAGAGCTCCGGCGCATCAAGGATGAGTCCGGCAATGATCTTCTTGGCCTCACGGAACGGCACAATGCTGTAGATGCTAGAAGTTTTCTCAAGGATCCACCACGAGACTTTGATGTAGATCCTTATTACACGTTGGCGGATCAACTTTTCGTCGAGCCCCAGCCTCGAACGCTGCCTAGCAAATTCGAGCTTGAAGCGCCGATCCGGATGAGTAGGGCAGAAGTTGCGGTTGCCAAATCACATATCCAGGTTTGGAGACGAATTGCGCAGGGTACCGATAATTATGCTCTCATCCTTGAGGATGACGTATGGTTTCATCCGGGTTTTGCTCGTCAACTTGATCAAGCTTGGAAAGAACTTACGATTGAAAGCGAGGATGGCGTCGATGTTCTCTACGTTTCCTATATGGAGGTAAAAAACGGCGCGCCAAAATCGTTCATATCAAGCAACGTGTTCAGGCCGGTGCGCGGACTGTGGTATATGTCGGGATACATCCTTTCCCGACAAGGTGCAGAAAAGCTTCTCCGTTTACTTCCGTGCCGAGGGCCCGTCGATCTTTGGATCAACCAACAGTTCAGCGCCTTGAAAGTGTTAGCCACCAGGCACAGTATTGTCGGCCAACGAACAGACGCTTCTTCGACTAACTCGTACTCGGTTCTTCCAATCCTATCTAAAATCGGAGCAATCGACAGCGAGGGCGCAGCTCTTTTCAACTCTCGTCCGAACCAGCTTCCTGTTTTTGCATTTGGCCCAATTAACTCGGGCCAGTCATCCCTTGCGATGGCACTGTCCATGCTCGGGTACCGATGCTGCAGTGACCTAGATGGTCTGCCTCTCCATGAGCTGAAGGCGCTTAGTGAGGGCCGTGTTGATCGCGTATTTGATGCGTACGTCAATGTGGGAGCCCTTGCGTCGATGGTCGAGGATCTTCGACGCAACTATCCACAAGCTAAGTTCATCGTAACGCGGTCCAGGAGCGATGCTTCCAGCGAAACCTTTCGAGACATTTTGACGAGCCTGGATGGCGCGGACGTTGTCGCGCTTGACCCTGGCGCCGTCAATGCTTGGCAAATCCTCTGTGATCATCTCAGGTGCGCGCCACCTCTGTGCCCGTTCCCAAGGTTGCACGACATGGGGCAGAGGCATATCGCCGAAACATATGGACCACCTGTCCTCGAGCGTAATCGTAAGATACCTAAGTGGGATCGATCACCGTGGGTGGTTGAGCCGGATCAGAACACCTGGTCGGGCATTGGGGTGGTACCGCAAGCGTCGGAAGGTGAGGAAAATTGGCGCGAGGCCGACGAGAGCTTTGGGGAGTTCGATCCTTTGCGGTGGTCTGCACGATCAGACACTTTCAGTGGAAATCTGGCGCTATTCCGTCCTCTGAACGTCGAGTACAACCGGGCTGGGGGTGCAACGATTTATGTTCGCCGAGAAGAGTTGGGCGTTCGACAGTACAGCGCAGGTGCCCTGACGAGCCATACCGACTACCTCTTTGGGAGGTTCGAAGCAACGTTCCGAGCATCTGATGTGCCGGGAGTGATCACGGGATTTTTTCTTCACCGCAACTCCCCCCATCAGGAAATTGACATTGAGATTGCCGGCAACATGCCGACGCGCCTTCTCGTCAATGTGTTCTACAACCCGGGCAGCGACGGCGACCAGTTCGACTATGGCTACCGAGGTTCTCCAAGCAATATCGAGTTGGGTTTCGATGCCTCGAGGGGTGAGCATCGGTATGCCATCGAATGGACTCCAAACGAGATTCAATGGTTAGTGGACGACTTACTGGTCCACCGGCGTGTCCTTTGGAACCCGACTCCAATCCCCCACTTGCCAATGAAGTTGCATTTTAACGCGTGGCCTCCTCGCTCATCCGACCTTGCGGGCCGCCTTAAGACCCGGAGGCTTCCGGCCTCAGCGCACGTTAGTTCGATACGAGCGCGCGCACGCAGCCTATTGGTGCTCGAAAAGAGCGAGAGGGATCTCTCAGATTCAAACGAGGCTGCTATTAGCGGGGTTTCAATATGAAAATACTCTCTTACAACCCCGGCCATGACGGCGCATTCGCGTATATCGAGGATGGCCGCTTGGTGTTCTCTATCGAGGCAGAGAAGAGTTCGAAATATCGACACTCGGCGGTGTCCGTTCCCGATGCATTTGACGCACTTGCCGAACTCCCTGCCGTTCCCGACGTCATATGTGAAGGTGGATGGTGGCCCGGCGATTCTCCGCGTGGTGGTGAGGCGGCGGCGGATTACCGTGGTAGCGATCAGGTGATCGTCAGTAAAAAACGCTTTCTGGGAAAAACCATCGATTTTTTCTCATCTTCCCATGAGCGCTCGCACCTTCTGTGCGCGTTTGGGATGTCCAGCTTACCAAAGGGCACAGCGTGCTACGCGTTGCTCTGGGAAGGTATCATTGGCGCATTTTATGAAATCGATTCGGAGCTGAATATTACGAAAATAGCTGATGTGATGCCAGAGCCTGGTCATCGCTATGCTATGCTCTACGCGTTAGCGGATCCCACCTTTGATAAAAGCACTGCGGAATTTTCCCGCTTATCCGACGCGGGAAAGTTGATGGCGCTTGCTTCGTTTTCGATAAGAAGCCAGCCTTCGAGTGAGGAGAAGATAATCACGTCCTTCCTGTTGCAGGATTGTAATCACCTCAAGCCTCGTGATTGCGAAGCATTGAAAAATATGCCGCACTACAACGTTGGTGTGGAAGACCCTGAATTCCGAAATTTTGCAGGTATCTTCAGCGACCATCTTTTTGACCGCTTTCGTGAATTCGCGGAGGCAAATCTCAAACGAGGCATGCCGCTGTTGATAACCGGAGGGTGTGGGCTTAACTGCGATTGGAACACCAAGTGGAAAGATTCAGGCCTATTCAGCGAGGTATTTGTTCCTCCTGTCACCAACGATTCCGGTTCGGCGATTGGTACGGCCATTGACGCACAGTTCCACTTCACTGGCGACCCGAAGATCTCTTGGGATGTGTACGCCGGATCGCACTTCGTTTCAGACCAAGTGGTCGACAGCACCTTCTTCGATGAAATCGAGCCCAGGATCTCGACTGTTGCAGAAATGTTGGCCGGTGACATGATCTTGGGATGGGCAAGTGGTCGGTATGAAATCGGGCCACGCGCGCTCGGTAATCGCTCGATCTTAGCTGCGCCCTTCAATGCCGGCACCAGAGAGCGACTGAACGTCATCAAACAGCGTGAGCAATTTCGTCCAATTGCTCCTGTTTGCTTGGAAGACGATGCGGAAAAATGGTTTGCGTGCAGCCACCCAAGCCCGTTCATGCTTTACACCTATCGGGCCACCACAGACCGGCTTGAAGCAGTGACCCATGTGAACCGGACCGCGCGGATTCAAACGGTATCTGCGCACACTAACGCTCCAGTGTTCGAGCTGCTGTCTGCTTTTAAGGCTTTAACGGGCTACGGCGTGCTGTGTAACACGTCACTCAATTTTAAAAACAAGGGCTTCATTAACACGATATCTGACCTCGCAGCTTACACCCTGGAGCATCAACTCGACGGGTTTGTGGTCGAAGGGCGGATTTACATGCTGAAAACGTCGGTTCATTACCAGAGATACCTGCTTGGTCACAATTGATGCGAGGTGGACCCTGTCTAATGTTAAACGCTCACTCTAAGGGTAAGCGAGATTTCCCCGGTCACCGCTGTTTGGTTGCTTTGATCCGCACCGAAATTATTGATCTTGGTCCGGGGGGCAGTTGCAGCAGACCAGTTCATTACTGGGCCAATTGTTTTTGGTAAACGCGCACGTAGTCAATTTCCATCGAAACTGGGAAGATGGTGTCATCGATCTCGCCGGCCATGTCGCCACCAATGGCGAGGTTTAAGAGCAGAAAGTGCGGACTATCAAAGGGCCAACTGCTGCTGCCTTCATGAGAATTCTTGTAAGTGAAGTAGGATCGCCCATCAACTCCGATGGAAATTTCGGCGGGAGTCCAGGTCATTGTATAGACATGGAAGCGACGGCATGCATCTGAGACGATAGTTTCACCTCCGGCGCCGAATGTGCCGGCCGTTGCCTTCGTGTGAATTGTCCCTTTAACCTTGTCCGGAGCACTGCCGACCTGCTCCATGATGTCAATCTCCCCGTTTTCAGGCCAAGGGATCTCGTCAGGGCCAAGCATCCAGAAGGCCGGCCAAGTTCCTCTGCCACAGGGCAGACGTGCGCGGATTGCGAAATGACCGTAAGTCCAAGCGGCCTTTCCTCGGGTGACTAGCCGCGTGGAAGTATAATACTGTCCGCCGTAGTCGGGGGCGCTCGTCAGCCGTTCCTTCCGCGCAGTTATCGTGAGGTTACCGTTGTTCACCCGGGCGTTCTCGGGTCTCTCCGCCGCGTAATATTGTTTTTCGTTATTGTACCAGCCCGATTTATTCGCCTCGGTATCATAAGACCATTTCCCCGGATCCGGCAGCCCGGCACGATCGAATTCGTCTGACCATACAAGTTTGTATCCTGCTGGTATCTTAGCTTCTTGCGCGCCGGCTGTCGGGGCGGCGACAAGAAAAGAGGCGAAGCAAAGAAGATTATGAAGTCTGTAAACGGTCAATTCCCGACTTTCCTCCAAACACAGACTCAGCCGATTAAGGGGTGATGGCGAAAGGAGTGCACTTATATCACAGTTGGAATGGTGGCGAACCACGCTCTGCGCGCCCGGTATCATCGCCCCCGTCCTATCCTATCGGCAAATGCTGAACGATCGGCAGTCTTAGGGAGGGACGAATGCGGTCTGCGCGGCAAGACGGGGGTCGGGATGCGATCATGGAGGCCACCCTAGCTCTCTATGAGAGCTATTTCACCAGGCCTCCAGACCGGACGATTGGTTCCGGCTCCATATCGGCCATGCCGGAGAGTAAGTAGCTCCCCGAACAGGGAAATTTAGCACAAACATAATGCCTACCCAACTGGGTCGACAGTTCGCATCCCTTCAAGACGAGTAATTACGGATCGATTATTTGCTAGTGGCCGCGCCGAACGTGGCCGGCAGCGCCGCCTCCTTGATCTTACCTAGCATAGCCGCCAGTTTCTCCTTCTGCGAGCTTTCGTCGAGTCGGATCTGCCACCCGAGATGCTCATCGACGAACGTATCCATAGTATCGAGATCGGTGAAGGCGACTTCAGCACGGCCAAGCGTCAGGAAATTGAGGAAGGTCGTCTGCTGCCAGATCGTGAGTTTCGCAAGCTCGGCAGTGAGCGCAGGTTGCGAACACCACAAAAGTCCGGACGTTGGGCTCAGGGCGAGTCCCACAAGGAAGTTTCGCTCATAACTACCGACACGGCCAACCGGATAATTTGAGGACAGTAGCCGCGGGGCGTGTGTCTCAAACGCAATTGGGGGGCAGCCGAAAAGGATGTCGGAGAAGGTGGAGTCATTGGCGATCCCCAGGCCTGCCGCCATTTTACCGGTGTGAATGGAAGACAAAAGACTTGCAGCCTCGCGAGCACCGACCGTGTCGCCCGAAACAGCGGTCTGACCGGCGTGCAGCGCTCCGACTTCGGCCGCGGATAGGCTCATCAGCGCAATCGTTCTAGGATTCCGCATTTCAAGCATCACGACATAATGACTGAAGGTCCTGCGTTCTTCGGACGATAGTGACTGTATGCCTGTTTCCCTAGCTTTCTTGACGATCTCGGCACCAGGGGTATCGAGAAGTGCGGTCACGATTGTCGTTTCGAATTCAGCTCGCCCGTCGGTATTCTCTATAACGTAGAGGTCATTCTCAGAGCCAAGATTGACGATGCCGGCGCCCTTCCTGAAATGCAACTTGCCGGTACGAGCGATGCGCACATACCGGTTAACGAGCCTGCCGTCCTGGGACCAAGCAGCTAGAAAATGCTGCGGAACATAGTGATGGTTAGTGGGGGTGTTCATAGCGTTCCGCCTATGCGTTGCCGATGTTGCGACAGGTTCGGACGAACATGATATCAAATTCTGTCAGAAACCTTACCCGCACGCGAAAAACCCGGGGCCAAAGCGAGTGCCAAACCTACCGACCGCGGTTTGGTGAGCAATTCGCACTCGAAGCCGATCTGGGGCACAAATGCCGACAGCTTGCAGAGATCGAGGCGGATCTGGCCGCGACGCAAGAGCAAGAAGGCGGGAATGAGGGGCGGCGTGCGGCGTGAAATGCGCGGATGAACCTCGCAAATGTTACCCTGAATATCGCCTGTCGCCCGTTTTGGTTGCACACTTGCGCTCTATGCCTCTGAAGGGGATCTATGGAGTTGAGAAGTTTTCTGCCTGCACTGGCAACGGCCTTTTTCAGTGCCTGCACAACCGCAGATTCGGCGCCGAGCACGAGTGATCGCCCGGTTCCCCTCGACGCGATCCTGAACCAAATGAAATGCGAGATGGCTCTCGCCTTCACGCAGGTCGATCCCAAAAAGCTTGATCTGACCGGCTGGTACATTGACGGTAAGCTTACCGCCAAGATCATAACCTCAAGCGATTCATCAGCAGGCGTAAACACGCCTGAACTTGTTCCGTTGGGATCAGGGCCAGTGCCGGTTTCAAGGTGGGTGGCGGAGTGATTGTATCGAGGACGTTAAATCAAGTCAGCGACTTCATTGTCTCTCCATACGCTCACAATACCGATATCTGCAACGCGCCCCGCGCACCTGGCGTGCGAAACGTAAACGGACTGGGCATTTATGCGTGGCTCCACAACCTGACCTCGACGGCGTCCGGAGATCCAAAAATCGCTTTGTCGAATTTGGGTTATACACTCGATTTTGGCGTCAAGCGGACGGGCAATGCCGGCCTAGACGTTGCTGTCATTGGGATCAAAGCTTCGGCATCCACCAATGTTTCGCGTGACGATACAAACCAGCTGGTGCTTAACTTCTCACCGGGAGAGGCCGCGGTCAAAGGTGCGAAGGAACAGCTGCGGAGAAATCCGAATCCCGGCAAGTTCGATGTAGGCGGCGCTGTATTCACGCCCTTCAACCTGAAGCTTCCGGGGGGCGGGGCTACACTGAATGATGATACCTTGCTGGAACTCCAGCAAAAGAGAGTATTGAAGGAGCCTGATTGAGACGAGGCTCTGGCATAACGCACGTGTCGCTCTTGTCGCTAACATGGCTGTTTATATGGACTATGCCGCGGCGGGCAGTGGTTCCGCTCGCCCTTCGGACCATTATGCTGGAGCTCCTGCGGCTGCCCTTGGTCACGCCGACACAGGGCGCGAATTCCCGCTTTCCCGCGCGTCAAACGCGCCGCGCTATGCTGAAAGCTCCGATACCCGCTGATGACGACCGGCCCTATCCAGCACGGATTGATCGAGGTCTATCCGCATCCGGCGCTCGTCAAGATGATGGCCGCACCGAGAAGACTGCCCTACAATTCGCAAAGATCCAAAGCTACTGGCCGGCCGACAGCGCTGAGACACGCCGCGATCGCCTGCGCGACGTCTGGCAGATGAAGGCATTCGAGGATGGGCTCGACGCGGTGATCTGCGCCTAGGTCGGCGCTTGCGTGCTTATGGGACGGGCGATGGCCTGCGGCGACGACACCTCAGCCATCTGGATACCGCGCGTCGCAGACTAACTTATATCTTGCCCGTTGCGCTGAGGTTCTTCAATCCTTCTTGAAGTTCACCCCAGCCATCGATCCATGCTGGCCTGACGCCCAAATGCGTGAGACTTGCTAGGAGTATTTCCTGCGTGAGCGTGTCACTTGGCTTCGGCCGGATCCAGATATGCTGCGGATTGGATCGGTCGGAGTTCCCATGCGCGCGATGATAGTCCTTCGCATCCGCCTCCAGGGAGCTCATCCATCGACGGATATTGGTATCCGACATCGACAGGCCACAGAAAACCATATGTGTCGATTGGCCATAAAAGAGATAGACGCTCTGCGCCCAGGCGGATCGGCCGCTCGAAAGAGCGAGATATTCTTCTTCAAGGAATACGAGACGATCGCGGCGATCTCGCGTACGGCCACCAACGCGCTCCAAAGGAGCGATGGAGCCGTGGCAATGATAGATCGGGATCTTGTCGTCGTAGGCGCCACCGGTGCCGTTCACTGCCGCGAAGAGGTAGGGCGGATGGCCGTGCGGCGGCGGACCGCGGTAGTGCTCGCGACGCAGATAGAGGTCTATGTACGTTTCGAGAAAAGTATCTGCGTTGAACGAAAGGACGGCCTGTGGACCGTGTCCCGCCTTGGCGGCTTCGATGAGGAACTGACCGACCGGAAACAGGGAACATCCGGGGAAGCTGTCTTCGAGGAAGTCGCAGACTTCGATGGCTTTCTTTTTCTCGATTGTTTTCGGGTTGTTCAAAACTGCCGTGAGGTAGGACTCCAGACCTAGGCCGCGTGCCTTGCTTCTGATCGTCGCATACAGGCATTGCTCAATTGCCTTTGTCACATCGGTATTGCTCTTGCCTTTCCGCTTAAACTCGTTTGCGGCCGCCTGTATCAGGCCATCAAGCGACCAACCCAGGCCCAACAAGCGATCAAACGTCGTTTGTGGTATATCTTCGCCGAATGACTGAGACATGAGCTCTTGCGTCAGGCTCTGCCAATCAGGGGCTATTCCTCTTGAAATTCCGGCCCCGAGGCACACCGTATACCGGTTTGGCTTGAGATATCCTCGAAATTTCGGATCACAGGCAAGAACGGGCTTCAGGAGGCCCTTGGCAGTGGAAGCGCTGACGGTCATTGATGTTCCAAATAATTGATTTAATGAATAAATCGTCTCACAGGTGTATTTCGTCCCGGTTAACGCGGTCTACCGACATCGCGCGACATGGCGTGGATGCATAGCCGGCTCCTGACGGGCCCGGGGCCGGCTATGGGTGCTGATGCGGCATGTGGCCCGAGAGGCTGGCGCGGCGGCTGGGCAGGTCTCGGGCCGTTTAAAAATCGCTTCCGTCGGGAAGGGCTTTGCCCCCAGCGCAAAAAATCGGTATCGAGCAGGTTCCCGGACGCCTCCGCCTGCTCCGGGAAAGGATGCTGGATGAGCTGAAGGCGATCACTGAACCACGAGCACCCTACTCGAAAATGGCCGGCGCCTGGCTTGAGGACTTCATCCAAAAAAATCGCATAGGCCGCCCCGACGAATGCGCGACAGTCGCACTCGCGATCACCTACCGCCACGCAGATAGCGTTCAATTTGAGGCTCGTGAGTTGACCCCTTGTTTGCTCCATAAGCTGCCTTACGCCGCACCTATTATCCGCATACTCTAAATAATCGAGGTTTCAGTTACTTAGAAGGTTTGATGAGCAGGTCGCAGGTTCGTATCCCTTCACATCAGCGGATCCGATTTTATTGAGTTTGGGTCGTGGTCTTTAGAAAGTCGCTTTGCAGCCGAGGCGGGATGACGACTTTGCGCCTGTATTGCTGTCATTGAACAAGTGGTTCACAGTCTTGAAGCCGCCGCCACGGACCGGTCAGTCACGGCCGCCGACACATTGTTGGCGCCGCGTGGCCGTCGACGCATGCCGAGACTGCTGCCCGGGAAATATCACTACGAGCGTCGTTGCGAGGCTGGTCTGCCGCACGGTAACGGATAGCGAATCTGTGTGGGGCGTGCGTGTTGGGGAACGTCAATGTCCCATCATGATAGCAAATCGCACCAGTGCGAGCGGAACACTGGCGCGATCGATCAGAACTGGTGCGTCGCTTAGAGGCCCAGGTCACTCAGCGACGGATGGTCATCCGGACGGCGGCCAAGGGGCCAGTGGTATTTGCGATCGCTTTCAGCAATTGGCATCTCATTGATGCTGGCGTGCCGATGCGACATCAGCCCGTCTTCGGCAAAGAGCCAGTTCTCGTTCCCGTAGGCGCGGAACCATTGCCCACCATCGTCGCGATATTCATACGCGTAGCGCACCGCGATGCGGTTGTCCGTAAAGGCCCACAGTTCCTTGATGAGCCGGTATTCGTGTTCCTTGTTCCACTTGCGGGTCAGGAAGGCCTGAGCCTCTTCTCGATTGGTCGCGAATTCGACCCGGTTACGCCAGCGTGTATCGAGCGTATAGGCGAGAGCGACCTTCGCCGCATCGCGCGTGTTCCAGCCATCTTCGGCCAGGCGAACCTTTTCGATGGCGGTTTCGCGGGTGAACGGGGGGAGTGGGGGACGGGTCATGGTGTTTCCTTTCGTGATTTGAGGAGTTTGGGCAAGCGCTGAGCCCGCGAGGGCCAGAGCGGGCAGTGCGGTAATGAAAGTGCGGCGTTGCATGCGAATCGCGTGGTCAGAACGGCTTGGTCGGGAGGTACTTGCCGTCAAGCGTGATCACGGCGCGCGAGCCGCCTTCCGGATCTTCGACCTTCTTGATGTCCAGCTTGAAGTTGATGGCGCTGATGATGCCATCGCCGAATTTTTCGTGGACCAGAGCTTTCAGCGTCGTCCCATAGACCTGCACGATCTCGTAAAAGCGGTAGATGGTCGGATCGGTCGGTACACCGTTTCCAATGCTGCCGCGGATAGGGAGAGTCTGCAGCAGGGCGATGCCGTCGACGTCGAGGCCGAGCTTTTCGCCCACGACTTTGGCAGCGTCAGCGGGTAGTGGGTGCTGGCCGAGCAAGGCAGCGGTGACGAAGGCCTCTGAAAGCCCGGTCCCCTCAGTGATCTGGGCGTAGGTCAGGTCCTTGCGGACCTTCGATGCGAGGATGACTTCCGTCAGGGCCTGCCGAGCGGTCTGCGTGGCTTGGGACTGTAACATTGGCATTTTCTCCTTGGTTGGGATGCAGGATTCAGGCAACGCGCCTGGCCAGATATTTGATGGCTTGGACGTCGGGGTTGTCCGCTAGGGAAACGAAGGCGCCGGTGCCGCCATCGAAAGCTTCGATAAGGCCGCTCGCGATGTCGTAAATCCAGCCGTGGAGGGTCACGCGCCCCTCTTCGAGGGCCAACCGCACCGACGGATGGGTCTGAATATTCGCGAGCTGCGCGATGACGTTCTCGCGCACCATAGATGCGACCTTGGAAGGCTGGTCCTGGTGCTGACGGGCTTCGTTCACGACCCGGGCAGAGTCTGCGTAACGCAACCAGCTGGCCACGGCAGGCATGTGGTCGAGGCACTTGCAAGTCGCGATGGCGGTCATCGCACCGCAGTCAGAGTGGCCGCAGATGACGATGTCGGAGACCTGCAGCGCGGCGACGGCGTATTCGACCGAGGCGGAAACGCCACCCGGCTCTGGGCCATAGGACGGGACGATGTTGCCGGCGTTTCGGATAACGAAGAGGTCCCCGGGCTCGCGTTGGGTGACCAGTTCAGGCACCAGACGGCTGTCCGAGCAGGAAATGAACAGAGCCCGTGGGTTCTGCTGATTGGCCAGATCCTTGAACAGCTTGACCCGTTCCGGAAAGGCTTCCCTTTGGAACCTCAGAAAGCCGTCAATAATGTCCTTCATCGCCGCAATCTCCGTTTCGCGATCTGTTGAGAGAAAAGCTACGGAAGGCATCGCATAAAGTAAAAGTCTTGTTTATTATGATATGGATTAGATAATCTTATAGGTTTTGATATGCTCGCCCGACAGGTTCGTTATTTTCTCGCAGTGGCGGAGCATCAAAGCTTCACACGGGCTGCAGAGGCCCTGCATGTCTCGCAGCCAGCCCTCTCTCAGCAGGTCAGATTGATGGAGGAAAGCCTTGGTGTGCAATTGTTCGACCGTTCAGGTCGCACGACGCAGTTGACGGATTCCGGAGAGGTCTATCTGGAATATGTGCGCCGTGCTTCGCAGGAGCTTCGGGAAGCCAAGCGCGCGATACATGATGTCAACGACCTTAGCCGTGGGGCGTTGCGAGTGGCCGTGACGCCGACCTTCACGACCTATCTGGTCGGTCCCCTCATCGAGGCATTCTACAGTCGTTACCCGAATATCTTCATAAACGTGCGGGAGATTTCCCAGGAGCA
>JBCNPI010000115.1:0-15946 GCA_039593415.1 Rhizobium sp.
CCTGATGGCCGAGGTCGTCGAGGATCATGTGCGCATGCATGTGGCGGACGCCGCTCTTCCGCAGAACGAGCGCGACGAGGGTGCAGAGGAGCTGATCGACGTCCTGCGTGCCTATATGAAATAGGAGATGCCATGTCGTCGGCAGATCAGGATGTTTCAGGACGCGGAGCGCGGATTTTGCTCCTGCCGGCGCCAAGCTCGATTTCCAGCTGCGAGGAAATGCGGCCCTTGGCTTCGTAGCTCGACAGTGAATTCGCTACGGAGGATAGATTGCCAGAACCGAGGAATGAACCATGCCCAAAGCCGAGAACACACCGCGGAAATCGACCGATGTAACGGGCAAGTCGACCGGCTGGCTCAATCGCACGGTGCTTGGAGCGGGGGTCACCAGCGCGCTTGGCGATTTGTGTTATGAGACAACGACCGTTATTCTGCCGGGATTTCTTGCCGTGCTCGGCGTACCGGCGGCCGCTCTCGGCATCATCGAAGGCATCGCCGATGCTGTGGCAAGCTTCACAAAGATGGTGGCTGGCTATGTCGCTGACAAGTTCGGCCACCGCAAGCTGTTGGTTTTGATCGGCTACGGCCTGACACCGCTCGGCCAGGCCCTGATAGCGCTTGCGCTCGGCTGGCCGCTTGTTCTGCTGGGTCGCATCTTGTCGTGGTTTGGCAAAGGACTGCGAGGCCCCTTGCGTGATGCAATTGTCGTGCAGTCGATCACACCGGAAACACGCGGACGGGCCTTCGGCTTTCACCGCGCCGCGGATACAATCGGCGCCGTCGCAGGACCGCTGCTTGGCGTGGCCGTGCTCGGTTGGGCGCAGGCATTGGCCTGGGAGCGCCCGTCCGAGCCCTTCCGGCTAGTGTTCTGGCTGACGCTTATCCCTGGCACACTTGCCGTAGCCGCTTTTCTGACGCTTGTGCACGATCCCGAACATTCGCCCAACCCCGAGCTCAGGCTTTTTTCGACGCTCAGGGGGCTTCCCGCACGCTTCAAGCGCTACCTGGCGGCCGTCGGCATCTTCGGACTTGGCGATTTTTCTCACAGCCTCCTGATTCTGGCTGCGACGCAATTGCTCACCCCTTCCATGGGTGTCGTTCGGGCTGCTCAAGTGGCTGGCCTTCTCTATGTTTGGCGCAATGTCGTCCAGGTCGCGACATCTTATCCAGTCGGGGTGGCGGCCGATCGCTACGGGCATCGCGGCGTCCTGATCGTCGGTTATAGTCTGGGCGTACTTACGGCGGTACTAACCGCCTTCGCCTTCGCGACCGGAATGGCTCCTGTCGCTTTGCTCGTGGGCATCTTCTTCGTCGCGGGTCTCTATGTGGCGGTGCAGGAGGCGCTGGAATCGACGGTGACGGCGGGGATGGTCAGCGAGGATACGCTTGCCACGAGCTATGGGGCGCTTGGCACCGTCAATGGTACAGCGAAGTTCATCTCGAGCGCGGCGGTCGGTGTATTGTGGTCCGCCGTGTCGCCGTTCTTTGCTTTTGCGGCCGCAGCGATCCTCATGGCCGCCGGCACGCTTTCTCTGTTGCGCGCGCGTTAGGTTTTGAAAAGCATGTATCTTCGGTTTGTCCGCGATGTGAAGCGAGCCGGTGTGCCAGCCTGCTGATTTCTCGGAGCGGACTGTCATTGCGGGATCTGTGCTTCATCATCAAAGGAAGCGTCCTGTGCGCCAGCAGGTGGCGGGTCACGCGGCCGAGGAACAATTCGAGGAAATAGTTGTGCTTGAAAGCGCCGGTCAGCAGGCAGGTTGCGCCGACGGAACCGGCGAAATCGAGAATGGTCTCGGCAACAGGGCGGCTCTGCGAGCCGATCGCGACAACGTCGCCCTTCAAGCCGAGCTGGGTGAGCAGCTCTTGCGCCGTCCGCTGATAACTGCCGTCCGGCTTATCGTCGACGCAAAGCACGGTTATCTGTCCGGCCGCAACCAGCCAGCGCTTCGCTGCCACCACAGCGTCGCGCGCGTAAGCGTGTGGTTTCCAGCCGATCAGGATATGCCGCACGAGGTCGCCGGCGTATCCGTTCGACGGGGGTACGAGAACGAGTTTGCGCTCATTGAACAGTAGGTCATGAAAAGCATCGCGGGCATCCATATTGCCGTGACATGCGGTGACCACAAGCGCGGTTTTATGACATTCGCCGGTTACACAACGGTCGATATCGCCACGACAGTCGTCGAGCGGGATTTCCCTGCGATCGGGCCGAAGCCTTCGCCATTCCTCGAACAGCCGCTCGACGTGTTCCAAACGCTCGCGCGGCGAGCCTTCGTCAAGCTCGCGCAGCATCTGCAGCTCGATTTCCTCCGGCGCCGCAACCATCGCTTTCGGATCCGCCCCGACATGGGCAGCAGCCATGCGTCCTGCGACGGCATGGGCCGCATCTTCGGCAATGTCGAGGCAGATCCGTGCGCTTGCCGGATCGGCTAATAGGGCAAGGACATCCGCCTGCACGGCTGCGCTGTGAGCGCGTGCGAACAAGTCAGGCCGCACCGGCCGGTTCTTCTTGTCACCGTTCGAAGGTGCTGCGTTCACCGGGAATCTCCCTTCGCGATGCAGCTGCACCAGTCGCCTTGACAGCGGACTTTAATTCTACCCCCGTCATGTCCGGCCGACAATGTGGAAGAGATGTATGCAAAAATGGAAGGTCAGGTGGACGAAGGCGCGGCCGATGAGCTCTTGAAGATGTTCTGATAAAGGTCCTCGCCAAAGCCCGTCGCCAGTGGCTCCCCCTTGAAGAGCCTGTAGGTTCGCGTTCCGTCATCCCGCCGATCGGCCCGCAGGAACGTCACGTTCCGACAATCCTCTGGGGCGAAGCCGTTGGCAAACTCGTACATATGCATGACGAAGAACATCCGTATACGGTAACCATTTTGCTCTCGGGCTCATGTCGCCGATCGATGCGCTAAGTTGATCTAACGCGATATTCGGTGTCCGTTCCTTTATCCGTCCTGGCAGAACTTCTCATATAAAATCGACATGATCTGCAGCACCGCCGGATCAGCGACGAAATAGTAGAGCATGCGGTGCTCCCTGCGAAAATCCACAATGCCCTCCTTCTTCAGCTTTGCGAGGTGCTGTGACATGGAGGTCTGGGCGATGCCGGTCGCCTCGATGAGCGCTGATACATTGCGTTCACCATTCGCGAGCTCGCATAAGATGAGTAATCGATGTGTATTCGCGAGGCCGCTGAGAAATTCTGCAGCGTTATCCGCCTTTCCGGCGATCGCTTCGGCAATGTTCATCGAAGCCCCTTTACATTACGCAATTTTCTCATATCATATTTACATAAATTCATATTTTAGTCAAATGAAGTGACCGCCGCGGATGATTTAACCGTAGGGCCGCTTTATCGAATGACATAGAAAGTGCGAAATCTAAACCTCCTTGATCGGCGTCAAGGCGGCAAGGCAAAACATGGCAAAGCATAACATTGGAGCAGCAAGGCGGGACGGTGCGAGCTGTCGCGACGGTTCAACTCATCTGCTGTTTTGACGTGAGCCAAGCAATAGGCACGGAAAGGAAAGAAAATGACCCTGGATCGTTCAATTCTCGCATTCGCGGGTTTCATGGTGCTCTTATCAGTCGCTCTGACCTGGTGGGTGTCGGCCTACTTTGTCTGGTTGACGATTTTTGTCGGCGCGAACCTGCTGCAGTCGGCCTTCACTGGTTTTTGTCCCGCGGCGATGCTGTTGCGCAAGCTTGGCGTGCGCGCCGGCGCTGCATTTTGAGGCTTCCATCATGCGCCTTTTGCTACTGGCGACCGCCTTCACGCTATTCGCGGGCGCAACAAATGCCGCCACGATGAAATTGCAACCAACCGCAATTATCGAATGGAAGGCCGTCTATGGCACGATCGAAGCGCGCAATACGGTGCCGGCCCGCGCCCGCATCGGCGGAACGGTTGCCGACCTCAGCGTGACGGAGGGCGATCTCGTCAAGGCTGGAGAAAAGATCGCGACAGTCGAAGATGAGAAGCTCGCATTTCAGGTGGCAGCGCTCGATGCGCAAATCGGCGCTTTGCATTCGCAGCTGAGCGCAGCCGCAGCCGATCTGACGCGCGGTGAATCCCTGGTTAGCCGCGGTATCGTTACCCAGCAGAAGCTGGACGAGCTCCGATCGCAGACCGGCGTTTTGCAAAACCAGATTACTGCGATGGAGGCGCAGCGCTCCGTCGTTGTCCGGCAGCAATCGGAGGGCGAGGTGGATGCGCCTTCGGATGGAAAGATTTTAACCGTACCGATTACTCGTGGCGCTGTGATCATGGCCGGTGAGACTGTAGCGACGATAGGCGGTGGCGGCCTGTTTCTCCGTCTCGCCGTCCCCGAACGCCATGCCGGCGCGCTCAAGCAGGGCGCCGAAATCAGGGTCTCCCTGGATGGGCGGCAGATCGTTGGGAAACTGGCGAAGATTTATCCACAAATCGAGAATGGGAGAGTTACGGCCGACGTCGAGGCGGGTGCCCTCGATACGACCTTCGTCAATGCACGCGTTCTTGTTCAGCTGCCAGTGGGCGAGCGGCAAGCGCTTCTCGTGCCAGCCAATGCCATCGCCACCCGCCGCGGCGTCGATTTCGTCTCTGTGAACGAAGGTGGCGCGGTCGTGCAGCATGTTGTTATCGCCGGTGAAATAATGACCCTGCCGGAAGGCAATTACAGGGAAGTCCTGACCGGGCTTGCTGCCGGCGACGAGATCGTGTTGCCATGAGTTCACAATCCAACAATCATGGCATGGCCGGCCGCCTTACCGGCATATTCATTCGTTCGCCACTGACACCGCTCTTCCTCTTGGCGGCGCTCGCTTTCGGCCTGATAGCTCTCATCACGCTGCCGCGCGAGGAGGAGCCGCAGATCTCCGTTCCGATGATCGACATCCACGTCCAGGCAAGCGGCCTTAAAGCGGAAGATGCGGTCAAACTGGTTGCAGAGCCCTTGGAAACCATCGTGAAGGGCATTGACGGCGTCGAGCACATCTATTCCCAGATCCAGGACGATCAGGTGCTGGTCACAGCGCGGTTTCTTGTAGGTACCTCTCCAGACGTGGCGCTGCTGCGCGTCCATGAAAAGATCCAGGCGAACATGGACCGTATTCCGGTCGGTATCCCGGCGCCTCTTGTGGTCGGGCGCGGTATAGATGATGTCGCGATCTTGTCCTTCACGCTTTCCCCCCGCCCGGACGCGGTCGATCGTATCTCGGCCAACGATCTGACGCGTGTTGCAAGAGAAGTTCGAACCGAACTCTCAAAAGTCGAAAATGTGGGTTTGACCTATCTCGTTGGCGAGGCAGATGAGACATTCCGCGTTGCGCCCGATCCGCAAAAGCTCGCACTTTACGGCGTGACCTTGCAGCAGCTTGCGCAAAAGGTGTCCGGTGCCAATCAGGCGTTTCCGGCGGGAACGCTTCGCGATAAGGGCGAGCAGATCGGTCTTGTCGCAGGTGAGACCCTGGCGACGCCGGAGCAGATCGGCAACCTTTTGGTCACAAGCCGTGACAACCGGCCGGTCTACGTTCGTGACGTGGCGGAAATTTCCTTGGCATCGGATTCAAACGAGACCATCGTATCCCATATCGCGCGGGATAAATCCGACCTGAAACGCGTTCCCGCGGTTACTGTCGCGATCGCCAAACGCGCTGGTTCCAATGCAGTCGATGTGGCGGACGCTTTGATCGCCCGACTCAACGCCCTCAAAGGGCCTCTCATCCCACAGGAGATCACGGTCAGCATTACCCGCAATTACGGGGAAACGGCCAATGAAAAGGCGAACGAACTACTATTGCATCTTGGACTGGCGACGGTCTCGATCATCGTGCTCGTTGCTATCGCGATCGGTTGGCGCGAAGCTGCGGTGGTGGCGATCGTCATCCCGATCACCATTCTTTTGACGCTGTTTGCTTCGCAACTGATGGGATACACGCTTAATCGCGTCTCTCTCTTCGCCCTGATATTTTCGATCGGCATCCTGGTCGACGACGCGATCGTGGTGATAGAAAATATTTCGCGGCATTGGGCAATGACGGATGGACGCACCCGCTATGAGGCGGCCGTGGAGGCGGTGGCCGAAGTCGGTAACCCCACGATCATTGCGACGCTGACGGTTGTCGCAGCCCTCCTCCCGATGCTGTTCGTTTCGGGCATGATGGGTCCCTATATGAGTCCAATTCCGGCTAACGCCTCGGCTGCGATGATCTTTTCTTTTTTCGTCGCAGTGATTGTGACACCTTGGCTGATGACGAAGTTTGCCGGCCGGGCCAATGTTCACGGTGATCATCATGCGCAAGGCGGGGCGGTCGGCCGGCTTTATGTGGCAATGGCACGGCCCATTCTTGCGTCAAAGACCCGAAGCTGGGTTTTCCTACTTGCCGTGGGGGGTCTGACGGTCGGCTCGCTCTTGCTGTTCTACACCGAAGATGTGACCGTCAAACTGCTGCCCTTCGACAACAAGTCGGAGCTGTCCGTCGTCATCGATCTGCCGGAAGGCTCCTCCGTCGAAGCGACGGATGCGGTCGCGCAAGCCATGGCGCGGGCGGCGATGGAATTTCCGGAAGTGCGTTCGTCCGAGACCTATGCCGGAACTGCCGCTCCCTTCAACTTCAATGGTCTCGTCCGGCATTATTATCTCCGCAGCGCCAATCAGCAAGGGGAGGTTGCGCTTGAACTGCTTCCCAAAGGCGAGCGGTCCCGCTCCAGCCATGATATAGCGGTCGCGCTTCGCAAGCGGATTGCGCAGGTCGCAGTTCCTGCCGGCACCCGCGTGAAGGTGGTCGAACCGCCGCCGGGGCCGCCTGTGCTTTCCACGCTTCTGGCCGAAATCTACGGCCCAGATGCCGAGACACGGCGGCAGACGGCAGCTAGGGTAGAAGACGCCTTCCGTGCCGTCCCCTTCATCGTCGACATCGACAATTCCTATGGAAGGCCGGCAAGACGCCTGAGGGCGACCATTTCACCCGACGACGCGGAATTTTTCCATGTCGAGGAAGCGGATGTGCTGGATACCCTTGCCATCCTCAACGGCGGCAGGACGGTGGGCTATTCCCACCGCGGAGGCGGCAAGCCGCCTATCCCGATCCGGATCGAGCTTCCCAAAAATCGCCGGGTGATGGATGAGCGCTTCCTGACTACGCCCATCCCGGCCAATGTGTTGCCGGGAGAACGAGGCGTGGTTGAACTGGGGGACGTCGTCAAGATCGGTGAAGAAAGAGCCTCCTATCCGATCTTCCGGCATAACGGCCGTGCGGCTGAAATGGTGAGCGCAGAACTTGCTGGTGCTTACGAGGCTCCTCTTTATGGCATGATCGCCGTGCAGCATGCGCTCGACGCGCAGGATTGGAAGGGCTTGCGCAAGCCAGCCATTGCACTTCATGGTCAGCCGCTGGACGAATCCGTCTCCACTCTTCTCTGGGATGGAGAATGGGAGGTCACCTGGGTGACATTCCGTGACATGGGAGCCGCTTTCGGCGTCGCGTTGCTTGGCATCTATATCCTTGTCGTTGCCCAATTCGGCTCGTTCAAACTGCCCCTGGTGATCCTGACACCGATCCCGCTCACCTTTATCGGGATTCTGTTCGGCCATTGGCTCTTCGGCGCGCCGTTCTCGGCCACCTCCATGATCGGCTTCATCGCGCTTGCCGGCATCATCGTGCGCAACTCGATACTACTCGTCGATTTTATCCGTCACTCTGTGCCATCCGGAAGGCCATTGATGGAGATATTGATCGATGCGGGCGCAATCCGCTCGAAGCCAATCCTGTTGACGGCGTTGGCGGCGATGATCGGGGCTGCGGTGATTCTGTCGGATCCGATCTTCCAGGGATTGGCGATCTCGCTTCTTTTCGGGCTCGCCTCCTCGACGTTGCTGACGGTGCTCGTCATTCCGGCGATCTACCGGGTACTCAGAACATGAAGAAATAACACAACGTTGGGGGCGGGTTGATCAGCCCTCTTTGCCATATTTGCGAGCTAAGTTCTGTTGTCATGGAGCTTGCCACTCAGCCTGCCAAGCAAATTGCGGTTGTGGTCACGACCAATCCGCAGAGGTGTTCAAAAAGAATATCCACGGGTCCTTTGATTCCCATCAATGTCATTCCTTGAATGCGGGACTATTCCTTCTCCAACGCTTGGAGGAAATCATGGCAAGAATAGCGATCTTAGGCGCCGGTCTAGCAGGGACGATTGCTGCCTTTCAGCTCCGTCAAGAGCTTGAGCAAAATCATGAGGTGGCGATCATCAACAACGGCCGAATGTTCAAATTTGTGCCTTCCAATCCTTGGGTTGCTGTCGGCTGGCGGGATCGCGAGGCCGTGGAAATCGATCTCGAACCGATTTTCCGAGCGCGTAAGATTGCGTTTCATCCACAAGGAGCACTAAAGGTTCATCCGTCAGGTCGTCGTATCGAATTATCCGACGGCTCGTCGATCCTCTATGATTATCTTCTCATTGCGACCGGCCCCGATCTGGCGTTCGACGAGATCGAAGGGTTTGGACCGTCGGCGCTCACGCAGTCAATATGCGTACTTGAGCACGCGCTTCAGACGAAGAACGCCGTGGAAGGGTTGATCGAAAAACCGGGTCCCGTGGTTGTTGGCGCGGTTCAGGGCGCTTCATGCTTCGGCCCGGCCTACGAGTTTGCATTCATTCTCGATAAGGCGCTGCGTGACGCCAAGGTGCGAGATCGCGTACCCATGACGTTCGTAACTTCGGAGCCCTATATCGGTCATCTTGGATTGGATGGCGTTGGCGACACAAAGGGGCTTCTCGAGAGCAAACTACGCGATCGTCACATAAAATGGATTTGCAATGCGCGGATCGAGAAGATCGGCGCCAGCGCGGTTTACGCAACCGAACTACATCATGACGGATCGGTCAAGCATCAACATGAGCTTGCAAGTAGTCTGACCATGTTGCTTCCCGCCTTCCGTGGCGTTGCGGCGGTTCGCGGAATCGAGGGACTGACCAATGCGCGCGGCTTCGTGACCATCGATAAATACCAACGCAGCCCGGCATTTCCGGAGATTTTTGCGGCGGGCGTCTGCGTTGCCATAGCCCCGATGGGTCAGACTGCGGTTGCCGTCGGCGTCCCCAAGACAGGCTTCATGATCGAGTCTATGGTCAGTGCTGCTGTTCGGAATATCAGCCGATCGGTTAAAGGCAATCCGCCGGATGCCGAAGCAACCTGGAACGCCGTCTGTCTCGCGGACTTCGGCGATTCGGGCGTTGCCTTTGTCGCGCAGCCGCAGATCCCACCTCGCAATGTCAATTGGTCATCGAGCGGCGCCTGGGTTCATTTGGCAAAAGTTGGCTTTGAAAAGTATTACCTTCGAAAAATGCGCTCCGGTAACGGCGAGCCATTTTATGAGAAACTGGCCTTGCATGCGTTGGGCATCGAGAAACTGAAA
Organism: Rhizobium sp.; assembly: GCA_039593415.1. Lineage (GTDB taxonomy): Bacteria > Pseudomonadota > Alphaproteobacteria > Rhizobiales > Rhizobiaceae > Rhizobium. The sequence continues at coordinate 9,397 of JBCNPI010000115.1, forward strand.
GGAATCAAAGTCGACATTCCGGAACATGCCGACGGCTGATCGACGTGTTATCAGGATTTTCGTGGCAGAGAGGTAAGCTTGTAGCTTTGAGAACATGAGGGGCGATTGGCGAAGACAGATGTAACTTCGTCGTGTTCGCGTTCCTGGCGACCGATAAGTTCGTCATCTCAGTTGCAGACGTTCACGTTCCAGGCGCTGCTTTTCTTTGCGTTCTTCTCCATCGTGTCCGTTTGTGAGTAGTGCAGCGTGGGCGCAGACACCGTCAAATGCCGAGCATTACGCTTGGGGGCCGCCAAGGTGGCCCTGATGTGATGAGATCCTTTTTCTCCGCCTCATAGCGAGGCGGAGTGGCCGCGATCTTTGCTTTCCCTCAGGGCAAAGTGACGATTTCAACCCAGTTTGCGCCGGCGTGGACAGGATAGCGGTCGATCAGCGTGAGTGCGCCGTTTGCCTGGTCGATGGCATAGACGGCGATCTTGTCGGATTTTTCGCCTGTCGCGACAAGGAAGCGGCCCGACGGATCGATGCGGATGCCGCGCGGCTGCTTCTCGGTCGGATAATTGGTGACATAGGTGAGGTTTCCGCTCCCGTCCGCAACGTGGAAAAGGGCGATCTTGCTGGTGGTTCGCTCGGTCGCGTAGAGGAACTTGCCGTTCGGAGTGATGCCGATGTCGGCAGCCCACACCTTCGGTTTGCCGTCATCGGCGGGCGGGGCCGCCGGCGTCTTGGCATTGAACGGGGGCAGGGGCGGTGGGGCGATGCCGGGAGACAGACCGGCATTGTCCGGAACGGATGCGACGCTGTCGACCTCGCTGAGCGTCCCCTTCGCCGGGTCAAGGGTGTAGTGGATGACATGGCCAGTCAGTTCGGTGACGACATAGACCGATTTCCCGTCTGGAGAGAAAATGATGTGGCGAGGCCCGAAGCCAGGCTTGGTGGCGATCTCAGGCGGATTGTTCGGCTCCAACATGCCGGTCTCGGGGTTGAGTACGAACTGCAGTACGACATCGGAGCCGAGATTGGTCGCAAAGACATATTTGCCCGTGGGGTCGCTGACGATCGAGTGAGCATTGCGGCCGGTCAGGATCATCTGGCGGGCGCCATCAGTCACGCGGCCATCCGCGCCGATCGGCAAGACCGCGATCTTGTTTCCGCCATAAGAGGAGGTAAGGAGCAGGCGTCCGGACGGATCTGTCGATACGTAAGGCATGCTGTCGGGCAGGGCCGCAACCGCCTCCTGCGTCAGATTTCCGGTTGCGGGATCGATCGCCAGCGTGAGCACCCGGTAGGGTTGCGAACGCACGACGGCGTAGAGATGTTTCCTGTCGGGGCTGACGGTCATCGGCATGACCATGTTGCCGGCATCGATGGTCGCGACCGGCGTCAGGGTGCCTGCCGTTTCGTCCATGCTGTAGCTGTCGATCTTCCCGTCCGTTGCCGCGGAGACATAGACGAAAGTCCTTGCAAGCGCACCGTCCGTCGCCATGAGCACTGCCGAGGCGGCGGGGGCCGAGGCAAAAATTCCAGATGATAACCGACCCACGAGAGTTTCTCCTCCTGCCAAACGGGTGATCGCCGTCGCCGGCGATCATTTGCACATGTTTGGCTGCAATTCACGCGGCCTTGGCCGTTTCGATAATCCTTGCGAGTGCGGCGAGCTCCTCAGGTGTCAGATCGGTCAGCGGCGGGCGCACCGGGCCGGGATCTTCCTTGAGCACGCGCAGGCCGGCCTTGATGATCGAGACCGCATAGCCCTTCTTGCGGTTGCGCAAGGCGACGAATGGGAAGAAGAAGCCTTTGAGGATTTCATTCACGGTTGCCTGATCTCTGGTCCGCAGCGCGCCGTAGAAACGCTGGGCAAGCGCGGGGACGAAGTTGAAGACGGCGGAGGAATAGGTCGTAACGCCGGCTGCGAAATAGGCCTGGGCATAGACTTCATGCGTCGGCATGCCGCCGACATAGACCAGGCGATCCTGAAGCTTGGTGGTGATCTCGATCACCTTGTCGACATCGCCGACACCGTCCTTGTAGCCGATCAGGTTCGGGCATTCGTCGGCGAGCCGCGCGATACTGTCGGCGCTGAGCACGGCATTGTCACGATTATAGACGATGACGCCAATCCCGACCGACTTGCAGACCGCCTTGACGTGGGCGATCAGGCCCTCCTGTTCCGCAAACATCAGATAAGGCGGCAAAAGCAGCAGGCCGTCAGCCCTCGCTTTTTCCGCCGCCTTGGCGATCTCGATGGCGATCGAGGTGCCATATCCGGTTCCTGAAATGATCGGTGTGTTGCCGGCCACGGCCTTCGCCGCCTGGACGACCTGTGGGATTTCGGCGGGATTGAGAGAGAAGAATTCGCCGGTGCCGCCCGCGGCGAAAAGGGCGGCGGCATCATAGCCGGACAGCCATTCGACGTGGCGGCGGTATTTTGCCTCGTCGAATTTGAGGTCGCTGTCGAAATGTGTGACGGGAAAGGACAGCAGACCGCTGCCAACGGCCTTTTTCAGTTCAATCGGGTTCATCTTGGAATCCTACTATCGATTGGTATGGGCAGTGGTTCTCAGGCGCCTTCGAGCGACTGAACAAGGGCGGCGATGTAGCCGTAGCAGAAGGCGAAGGCGACGCCAGTGGGGTCCCGGCCGCTGATCGCCGGCACATGATCGGGCATCAGCATATATTGATAGCCGACTTCCTTATAGACCTTGGCGGAGCGGACCATGTCCATGTCGCCCTCGTCCGGGAAGGTCTCCATGAAGGACAGCTTGCCGCCGCGGATGTTGCGGAAATGCACGTTGAAGAGCTTGCCCCGCGTGCCGAACCAGCGGATGATGTCGTCGATCTCCTCGCGCGGATTGTCGAGCATCTCGCCGACCGATCCCTGGCAGAAGTTGAGGCCGTGATAGGGGCTTTCGCGCATCAGCACGAATTTCTTCAAGCCCTCCACAGTGCCAAGGACGCGTGTGACGCCGCGGTAGCCCGGCGGCGTGTAGGGATCGTGCGGGTGGCAGGCAAGACGGACACGGTTGCTTTCCGCCACGGGAACGACGCGCTCCAGGAAATAGTCGATCCGCTCCCAGTTCTCGTCTTCCGACAGCACGCCGGCAAGCCCGGGCGCTGCCTGATGATCCGCCTTGTCCCAGCGGAAGCTTGCATTCAGCGAACCGCCGCGTCCCGGCTCATCCGGAGTGCGGGGGATGCCGATCAGGTTGAGATTATATTTCGCGGCGGGGATGCCGGCAGTGGCGATATTCTCGATGAGCTTGCAGACAGCGTCGATCTGCCGGTCTCGTTCAGGCCCCCCAAGCAGGATATCTGGATAGGAAGCCCGCTCGATCGGGTTGGAGGGCAGGGGCAACTGGATCATATCCAGAATAAGCCCGAAGCTTTCGATCTTGTCGCGGAAGCGCTTGAGATCGGAGAGCGTCCAGCTCTCGGGCTTTCCCGGCGGGTCCGCGCAAATGTGCTTCAGCCCCAGTTGCGCGAAAACGCGGTAGTCGTCGTCGTCCCGCGCGTCGACCTGTGTCCCTACATACACCGCGCGTCTCTCCCATGATTGTCCGATATCATATGACATAATATGAATTTTATGAGGTGTCGAGTGCTATTGCTGCTCGGTGAGCATGCGATATCGCCGCTGGCTTGCCATCATATGTGCGCGCATCGCCTGGCGCGCTCGCTCAGGGTCCTGATCAGCGATCGCCGCCAGAATTTCGCCGTGCTCGGCATGAACCTTGGCGAGATAGGCGGGATCATTGGCTTCGGGCAGGTTTGGAAACTGCCTGCGTGGAATGGTTCGCGCGCCGAAGTGCCTGAGCACGTCGACGTAGAAACGGTTGTTCGTGGCCGCGGCAATCGCCATGTGAAATTCGTAATCCACCTCGACCGTTGATTGGCCTTGCTCGATGAGGGTGGCCATCTTCCGGTTGGCACCGCCTATCGCCGCCTCCTGCTCTGCCGTGCGGCGGTAGGCGGCGATTGCGGCTGCCTCGCCCTCGGTCGCCATGCGAAACTCCAGCAACTCCAGGGTTTCCGGGATGCTTTTGATCTCTACTGGAGTAAGCATCAGCCTGGAGCGTTCCGTGAGGTCGGCGACGAACACACCCTTGCCCTGGATAGGCTTGACGAGACCGGCTGCCCGCAGATCCGCGATCGCTTCTCGTATGACCGTGCGGCTGACGCCGAAGGTCGCTTCAAGCCGCGGCTCCGTCGGCAGTTGATCGCCCGTGCGCAGCTTGCCGGCCTTGATCTGAGCGCGAAGCTGGTCGATGACTTGTTGCGCCAGTCTTTGCCGGCTCTTGCCGAGTGCCGTCATTCGTACCCCTGGTTCGTTTGCATCATGCCGTCCCTGCAGTTCTGCAAAGATCGTCGATCTCCGATAGGTCATAATATGACAACTGATTAACATAATATGTATTATATGATGGTCAAGGGGAAGGAAGTATGAAGTATAATGAAGCACTTTTCGAAGGCGATGTTATCGCTGCTGTAATCGGCATGCTGACACTGGCAACGCCGCAGCTTTAGGCTGCTACGCCAAAAGATCAACTGGTGATCGGCACGTCGCACGCGCAGGTGCTTTCCCTCTACCCTCAGCAGGCCACTGAACCCAAGACGCTCGAAATCCTTGCCAATCTCTTCTCTACGATCGACTTGTCGCGATGACCGCGGACGGCAAGGTCGTGCCGCAGCTGGCGGAAGACTGGACGGATGACGGCAAGTCTTTGACGCTGAAATTGCGGGACGCCGCTTTCGCTTCCGGCAACCCTGTTACCGCCAACGATGTCGTCTTCTTGCTCACCCGGCTGATGAAACTCAACCAGTCGGGTTCCTCCTATTTCAAGCGGATCGACTATTCCGCTGAAACGATCGTCCATCAGGCCCGGTGTTGGTGCCCTTGTTTGGAGATATCCTGTCTGCGCGGTCCGTTGCGCGGCCGATGAGATAAGGCTTGTTGCTGCGAGACCAGCCCAAGCTGCTGGCTGAGCCGCTGCGCATCGGCTGGCGCCCGCACCTTCACGTCATTGTCGAAGTAAACATAGACGTCGCGGCCGACTCGCGATCTTTTCACAGGTTTCAGGATGCGATTGGCATTGGTGGGCTCGCGTCCACGCGCCCAGTCATTGATGCGCGCCGCCCACACATCCAGAGCCTTGTCGTCATAGCCGCTGACGTAGAGTTGCTTTGAGCCGTGCAGGCGGCAGTAGACGAAGTCCGCGGTGACGTCCATGAGCTGCGGCCATTCGACACTGTCGGCGCATACGAGACCCACCTGATATTCCCGCAGCAGTTCGATGAAATCGGCATTCTCGAAGCTTTCGTTGCGGATTTCAAAAGCATGGCGGATCGGTCTCGTTTCATCCGTTTTCAGCCAGTCGCGTCCGCTCAATCGAGCGTCGTGCCGTCTCGCGAGGCTGGCCGCTTCATCCGTGTCCTTCGGCAGCAGGCCGATGAAGGTGGAAAACAGCTCAGGCTCGAAGCGCAGACCCGGCGGAAACTGCCAGAGGATCGGTCCAAGCTTCGGTCCCAGGCGCAGTAGGCCAGACGCCATGAAATTGGCAAGCGGCAATTCGATGTCGTGAAGCCTTAGCAGGTGAGTTATATAGCGGGAGCCCTTGATTGCGAAGACGAAATCATCCGGCGTCTCGTCACGCCACCGCGCGAATGTATCGGGCCGCTGCAGGCTGTAGAACGTACCGTTGATTTCGATGGATGGGAATTGCCTGGAGGCATAAGCGAGTTCTCGTTTCTGCGTCACGTCCCTCGGATAGAAAACACCGCGCCAGGGCGCGTAGCTCCAGCCGGAGATGCCGATACGGATTGTTCCCGTCTTTGCCATGCATTTCCACTCGCATTTGGATCGGCTTGTTCCCGCTCGAGACTATAGCTGCGGCGAGAAATCGGTGCCGGCTGAACAGCGTCAGCCGGCATTGATGGAAGGCAGGAATGACATGACCTCGTTGAGCTGCCGTGGCGCAAGAATCTCTATTTCCTGCTTCCAGAAGGTCTCGGCTTCGGGCGGATCCGCCTCCCAGCTTTCGGTCGACAGGATATTATCGTCCATCACCAACAGCCTGCGGCCGCCCAGCCGAAGATATTCGTTTGCGAGTTCCTGGGCATGATTCATCATGATGATACTCCTCGATTGGCATGACGCACCGCCAATCCGCGATAAGGGCAGTACGGCAGGCATATATTCCGGCCGCGATTGCGCCGACCATGCAAGCCGTACCGGCACTCAAGAGTCCCGTAAGCTTTCGTCACTGCTGACAATTCTTGGCCGTCGTGCTGTCGCTGGACTGGCTGCTTTGCGTATTGTTGCCCTGCATCGTATTCTTGCCGGTCTGCATTGCGTTGCAGTCTTGCGACTGGCCACTGGTATTCGGAGTGCCGCTGGTGCCGGTCGAGCCATTGCTGGTTGCGCCCCCGCTTCCGTTGGAGGTGCCGTTGTTTTGCGAGCCGGTCGCGGCACCGTTACCGCTGCCAGACCCGCCCGTGCCGGTGCCGCCGGAACCCGACTGCTGGGCCATGGCCGCCGTGGCCATACCGATCG
>JBCNPI010000116.1:0-15807 GCA_039593415.1 Rhizobium sp.
GCGACCCGATCCTTGAGTATCATGATGTTTCCCTGGTCAGTTTGTCGTTGTCTTTTCGCGCATCAGGAAGCGCGCGATGAGAATGAGGGCGAGCGATGCAATCAGCACCATCGTCGCGATTGCGTTGATCTCTGGCGTCACGCCGCGGCGGATGGAGGCGAAGACATAGATCGGCAGCGTCGTATTCGATCCGGCGACGAAGAAGGCGATGATGAAATCGTCGAAGGAGAAGGTGAAAGCGAGCAAAAAACCGGCGAGGATTGACGGCATGATCTGCGGCAGGACGATCTGACGGAACGTCGTCCATGGCGTGGCGTAGAGATCGCTCGATGCTTCGACGATATCGCGGCCGAGGCTCGCAATGCGCGCTTTCACGATCATCGTCACAAGCGCCATGGTGAAGAGGCCATGTGCCGCAATGATCGAGCCATAGCCGAGTGCGAATTTCGGCGGCTGGTCGCCGGGCCAGATGGCGGCGATCAGCGGATTTATGATGCCGAAGACCTCGACCAGTGCCACCAGCGTCGCAATTCCGATGACGACCCCCGGCACGACGATCGCAGCCGCAAACAGTCCGTCAAAGATGGCGCGCGTGCCAGGTCCGAGCCGTTCAAGGCCAATTGCTGCCATCGTGCCGAAGATCGCGGCAAGTGCCGCGCTGGTAAAGGCGATGATGAGGCTGTTCTGCAGCGCTTCCATGAGGAAGGTGTTGGACAGCGCCCGTCCGTACCATTGCGTCGAAAAGCCGGTGAACTCGCTCGCATTGCGGCCGGCATTGAAGGAGAACAGCACGACGAGCGCGATCGGCGTATAAAGGAACAGATAGACGAAAGTAACGAGCGCGCGCATCAGACGAGATCCACCTGGCGGGTGCCTGCAACGCGCCATGCAATCCGCATGGCAACCAGAAGCACGATGACGACGACGGCAACGAGCGTCACCGCGATCGCCGATCCGAACGGCCAGTTGCGCGACTGCAGGAAGAGATCGACGAGCGCATTGCCGATGAAGAAAACCTTGCCGCCGCCGAGCAGCTGTGGGATCAGATATTCCCCAAGCAGCAGGATCGTCACCAGAGCGACGCCGGTCATGACGCCGGGCAGGGACAGCGGCAGCGTGATGCCCAAGAAGGTCGAGAAGGGCCGGGCGCCGAGGTCGGCGGATGCCTCCAGCAAACGGCGGTCGAGCTTTTCCAAGCTGACATAGATCGGCATGATCATCAGCGGCAGATAGCCGTAGACGATGCCGAGCAGCACGGCGCCGGGCGTGTTGATGAGCCTGACGTTCTCGATGCCGAAGAATTCGAGCAGATGCGGAATACCGCGCGCGCCGAGCAGATACATCCAGGCGTATGTGCGTACGAGCAGGCTGGTCCAGAAGGGTACGACGACAAGCGAGACGAGCAGCAGGCGGCGCTGCGGGCTGGCCTTGACGGCGAGATAATAGGCGACCGGATAGGCAACGAGCAGGCAGGCAGCCGCGCCGATCGGCGCAAGGATCAGCGTATTGACGAAGGCAGCCGAGCGTGAGCCGAGATTGGCGAATTGCGCGAAGGTGAAGGCTGCCTGATAGCCGCCCTCCGGAGCACGCTCGCCGAAGGCAAAGACGATGATGGCGATGAAGGGCAGCACCAGGAAGACGAATAGCCAGATGCTTGCCGGGCCGACAAGGGCAGCGGTGACGAGGCGCCGTTTGGTGGCGGGGTTAAGGGGCATCGAGAGGTTCTTTATCCGTCATTCGGAATGGGGGGCCGGTCCCTTGCCGCCACGACGGAGGGACCGGAGTTGAGCGAGGCAATCAGGCCGACTTGAAGCGAGCCATCAGTTCGGCACGGCTCGGATCGGTGAGCGTGACGGCGGCACCGAATTCCAGCGGTGTCAGCGCTGCCTCGTCCGGATAGACGATCTTGTTCGACGTGATCTCCTTCGGCAGCAGCGCGATGACGCGGCTGTCGGTCGTCGGCGCGCCGTTGGCGATATGCTCCTTCACCGCATTCTTCGGATCCATGAGATAGTTGAGGAGCGCGTAGCCGGCCGCCTTGTTCGGGGCGTCCTTGGGAATCGCATAATAGTCGGTCCAGATCTCGCCGCCGTCCTTGCCGAGCACATAGGCAAGCTCCGGCATATCGCGGTTGAGCTGCGCGCCGTCATTCGTCCAGCACATCGTCAGCCAGGCGTCCGTCGAACGCATGGACGGCTGATAGTCGGAGTTGATGGCGAAGAGATGGGGCTTGACCTTGATCAGCAGTTCTTCGGCCTTGGCGAGTTCTTCCGGCTTGATCGAGTTGAAATCATAGCCGAGGGAAACCAGCGCACTGCCGATGGTCGTCAGCTGGTAGTCGTGCACCATGGCACGGCCGTCGGCCTCCGTCTGGGCGATCTCGAAGAAATCCTTCCAGCTCGAAAGCTTGCTCTTGATTTTCTTGGTGTTGACGGAGAAACCCGTCGTTCCCCAGTTCTTCGGCACGGCGTAGGTTTTCCCCTCGACCTGGCCTTCCTTGGTGAAGCGTGGGCTTTCGCTCGCCTGGCTGAAGTTCGAAATCTTGGAAAGATCGAGTTCCTCGATAAGGCCGAGCTTGTGATAGGTCGAGATCGTGTAATTGGTCGGCACGAATAGTGACCAACCGGAAGCGCCAGCCTGGAGCTTTGCGAGCATCTCCTCGTTCGAGCCGAAGACATTGACCTCGACGGCGACGCCGGTTGCCGCCTTGAAGTTCTCGAAGGTCGCCGGATCATGATAGTTTGGCCAGGTGGCGATCGACATCTGCGTGCCAAGTTCGCCTGAGGCGTAGGCCGGCGTCGAAAGCGCGCCGGGGACGCGAGACAGCACCGCCGTCGCAAGGCCGAGGCCGGTGACACCGAGGAAATGACGGCGGCTGACGGAGCCGCGCTTCAGGCGCATGAATTCATCCATGAAGCCGTCGGCTGAAATCGGAAGATTGTCTTTATAATCCTTGCTCATGATGCTGTTCCCTTGTTTTGGTCTATGCATTCGATGCTGGAAAGACATGTAAAGCTTTGGGGTCGAAGCCGAGGAAGACCTGTTCGCCCGGCCTCACGAGATCGCTCTCGCTCACGCTGCGTCGATCGGACGTGATCAGGAAGTCCCCGAGCCCGGGAACGGTGACCGCGTATTCGGCCGACGAGCCCAGGAAGATGCGATGGGTCACCGTACCCTTGAACGACATGCCGGCAGCCGCCATCTCGCGGCTGAGATGGATTGCCTCCGGACGCAGGGCCGCGATCGCCGCTCCCGGTGCCAGCCGCTTACCGGCCGAAAGTGCCGAACCGTCCGCAAGACGAAGCGTTTCGCCGTCGGCTTCCATTGTCGCCTCGATACGGTTGGTTTTGCCGACGAAATCGGCGACGAAGAGATCGGCCGGGCGGTCGTAGACTTCCTGAGGTGTGCCGAGCTGACGAATGCGCCCTGCGCTCATGACGCAGACGATATCGGCCATCGACAGCGCTTCTTCCTGATCGTGGGTGACAAGAACGAAGGTGATGCCGAGCTCGCGCTGCAGCGTCTGAAGCTCGATCTGCATGGCCGAGCGCAATTTCTTGTCGAGGGCAGCAAGCGGCTCGTCGAGCAGGAGGACGGAAGGACGGTTGACGATGGCGCGCGCAAGTGCCACGCGCTGCTGCTGCCCACCCGACATTTCATGGATACGGCGTTTGGCGAAACCGCCGAGGCGGACCATCTCGAGCGCTTCGGCAACGCGCCGGTCGATTTCGGCACCGCCGATCCTCGGGCGCATCTGCTTCAACCCGTAGGCGACATTCTGCGCGACGTTGAAATGCGGAAACAGCGCATAATGCTGGAACACCATGTTGACCGGACGCCGGTAGGCCGGCACGCCGTTCATCTCGCGCCCATCGATCAGCACGGTGCCCTCGCTCGGCTGTTCGAAGCCGCCGATCATGCGCAGGCATGTCGTCTTGCCACAGCCGGAAGGGCCGAGAAGCGCCAAAAATGCGCCCTTGGGCACATTGAGATTGATGTCCGTTACGGCGGTCACTGCGCCATAGGTCTTTGTGACCGAACGGAATTCGATGTCGTTCGTTGAAGCGGATGCCACGTCTGTTCCCTGCGGTTGGTCGGCAGTCTTTGATCTGCCTTATTGCCACCGTCGTTAAGGAAAGAGTAAGCCCGAGCTTCTTGGGAGGTATATACCCCGAAAGAGGTATTTCCGTACGGATTGCTTCATGGAAGGTGTATATAGGGGCTGCGCTCGATTACGCGAGGCGGCAGAGGGGGCCCGTCATATGAGCACCGACCTTGAAGGGCTTTTCACCGCCTTCAACACCACCATCGGCCGATCGACGATGGCGGATGCCGAGTTCGGAGAGACGTTCCGCCAGATGATGGCGGCGCTGGTGCGGTTCGACTACGTCGTCGTCTTCGCCTATCGCGGCAAGGAGCGGCCGATCGATCTCTACAGCACCTTCGACCGAGAGGAGCATGTCGTCTTCGTCACGCTCTACCAGGCCGGCCCCTATCTGCTCGATCCGTTCTATCATACGGCGCGCGAACGCCGCGAAGGCGTGCTCAGGATGCGGGAGCTGGCGCCCGACCGCTTCTTTTCCAGCGAGTATTACCGGACCTATTATGTGCAGACCGGGCTTGCCGAGGAAATCGGCTTCTTCGTCAATGCCGACGAGGACGTCACCATCGTCCTCTCATTGATGCGGCGCGAGGAGACCGGCGCATTTCCTCCCGGGGAGTTCATGACGCTGAAGAAGGTCGAGCCGCTCGTCGCAAGCATGGTGCGGCATTACTGGTCCGGCCTTGCCTCGCGCTTCGATGCGCAATTGGCCGCCGGCGGCAGGAGCCGGCGTAGAAAGGGTGAGAACGAGACTGTCCCGCCAGGCGAAACCGTCTGGCGAGATCTCAATCTGACAAGCCGCGAGACTGCCATCGTCGAGCTCGTCTTGCAGGGGCACTCATCGGAATCGATCGGCCTGAAGCTCAATATTTCGACGGGTACGGTGAAGGTCCATCGCCGTAATGTCTATCGTAAGCTCGGTATTTCCTCCCAGACCCAGCTTCTTTCGCTCTATCTCAAGAACCTGGCCTAGCGTGAGCGGGACTGACCTCCCTGAGCGTCAGATTCCTGCGTTGCAAGCAGCCTCAGCCAGGGGGCGCAGTGAAAGAGGCTCATGAGCAGATACATCGGCACCATCCCGCTGACCATCGAACTGGCCTGCGCCGAGCAGATCATATCCCGGCCCGCACCAACGGCTGACAGCACTGTCATGAAGGCAAAGCTCGGCGCTGCCGCCAAAGCCAGCCACCGGCTGGCGATGGCAGGCAGGGCAGAAGCGGCGGCATGCCCGCCGGCTCCTTCATTGATTTCAGCCGAGCGGAACATCAGTTTGCTCCGTACCGATCATGATGCTTCCACCAAACGCCGGTCTCGTTGCGGCCAAGCGGAGCGCGGTCGAGCCACTGATACATGCCCCAGAGACCGTCGAGACCGCGGGCATAGGACGAGTAGGTATGATAGATGTCGCCATCCTGCATGGCGAAGGCGCTGACGCCGGGCCGGTCACGCGTGTAAGTCGCGATATCCGTCCCTGTCATTGACGCCATCAATTCGACCGGGCCTTCGCTGCCGCGCAGCTCCCATTGCTGTATCGTCTTGCCCGCCTGAGCATCGAGCATTGGTGGCTCGCGACGGTAATTATACTCGATGCTGCCGCCGCGCTGTTCCTCGGGTGTGAACCAGACATTGAAATCATGGTTGAAATCGCTGCTTTCCGAAGAGGCCCAGTCGAAGGTCCAGCCCATCCGCCGCTTGAATTCCTGCAGTTTCGCGAGCGGTGCGCGGGATATGGCCGAGAAGGCGACATCGTGATTTTCCAGATGCACCGCGATCCCGTTGAAGCCGTCTGCGATCGACGAGCAGGATGGGCAGCCGGCCGTGTAATCCGGCCCGAACATGAAATGATAGACGAGAAGCTGCGAGCGCCCCTTGAAGAGCCCCGCGAGTGATACGACACCCTGATCGGTCTCGAGGCGATAATCCTTTTCCACCTTCACCCAGGGCAATTCCTGACGGCGGGCGGCAATCTCGTCGCTGCGCCGCGTCAGCTCTTTTTCCTGTTCCAGCAGGGAAAGCCGTGCCGAAAGCCATTCTTTGCGTGTTCCTGTCGTATGCATCGTCATGGTTGGTCTCCTCTTGACTGTGAAGCTTGTTCTTCTCGGCGCTGCGTCTTGCCTGCCGATGTGCAATAACTTACGGCTGGAGTGCGAAGGAGTGGGAGTTACAAGTGTGACGGGATTTCGATGGACTCGCTGATTGTCGCGGCCGCCCAGGCGCTTGCCGCCGGCGACGCCCTGGGGGCGCTGAAGCGCGTGGCGCTTCGGGACGATGGGCCGGCGCTTGCGCTTCGCGGTATTGCCATGGCCCAGCTCGGAGACCTTGTTCGCGCCAAGATGCTGTTGAGAAGTGCCGCGCGCGCTTTTAGCTCGCGAGAGGCTGTTGCCCGTGCGCGCTGTACGGTGGCCGAGGCGGAGATCGCCCTTGTCTCGCGGGACCTCGGCTGGCCGGAAAAAGCGCTGGAAACGGCACGAGCTACTCTCGAAAAACATGGCGACCGCGTCAATGCTGCTCACGCCCGCAATCTGCAGATACGCCGCCTGCTGCTCGTCGGCCGCCTGGACGAGGCCGAAAGGCTATTGGCCAAACTCGATCCATCGGCGTTGCCGCCCGCTGCAAGGGCAAGCCACGAGCTGGCGGTTGCGGGCATTGCCATTCGCCGCCTGCGTGTCAAGCCGGCACGCGCTGCCCTGACGCGTGCGGCCACGGCCGCCGGTAAGGCCGGTATTCCGGCGCTTGCAATCGAGGTGCGCGATGCGGCACGCATTCTCGATGTACCGGCCGCGCGTTTGATTGCGCGGGGAAGCGAAAGCTTGCTGTCGCTTGACGAAGTCGAGGCACTGCTGACCTCCGGGGCGCTGGTCATAGATGCCTGCCGCAACGTCGTGCGCAGTGGCGGAGACATCATATCGCTCGCGAGCCGGCCGGTGCTCTTCGCCTTGGTACGCGTGCTCGCCGAGGCGTCTCCAGGCGATGCATCGCGGGCGCTGCTGCTCTCGCGTGCGTTCCGCGCCCGTCACGCTGACGAATCTCATAGAGCAAGGCTCAGGGTCGAGATCGGGAGGCTTCGCGCAGGGTTGGAGCCGCTCGCCGAGATCAGCGCGACGACACACGGCTTTGCGCTGACGCCGCGTGGAGAACGTGATGTCGTGGTGCTGGCGCCGCCAGTCGAGGTCGAAAATGCCTCGGTGCTTGCCTTGCTCTCGGATGGCGAATCCTGGTCGAGCTCGGCTTTGTCGATTGCGCTCGCAACAAGTGCGCGCACGGTGCAGCGCGCGCTCGACGTACTTGCAGCGGAAGGCATGGTGCAAAGCGTCGGCAACGGCCGGGCGCGCCGCTGGATGATGCCGCCGGTCGTTGGCTTCCCGACAACATTGTTACTCCCTGGGCCGCTGCCGAGCGACTAAGCTTTCGCATCATCGAAACTCAACCGATCCTGACCGGAGGATGGAAGCATGAAAAAGTCCCAAGCGGAAATCATTCGCGAATATGGTCCCTTCGACAATGCGCCGCGCGTGAACGGCGTCACCTTCGACGGGCAGTACGTCTGGTTCGCTTCCGGCGAAAAGCTGCATGCTCTCGAACCGGAGAGCGGCGTGCAGCTGCGTACGATCGACATCGCTTCACATGCGGGCACCGCTTTTGACGGCCGTTACCTCTATCAGATCGCCGAGGATCAGATCCACAAGGTCGATCCGGGGACCGGCAAGATACTTTCCACCATTCCCGCACCGGGCAACGGCGGCGATTCAGGCCTTGCCTGGAGCGACGGCAGCCTGTGGGTCGGGCAGCATCGCGGCCGCAAGATCTATGAGATCGACCCCGAGACTGGCGCCATCAGGCGGACCATCGAATCCAACCGTATCGTCACCGGCGTCACATGGGTCGATGGTGAGTTGTGGCACGGCACCTGGGAGGGTGACGAAAGTGACGTACGCCGCGTCGATCCGGTGACGGGAGAGGTGCTTGTGCGGCTGGAAATGCCCGAGGGCACCGGCGTTTCCGGCCTTGAATCCGATGGCAAGGATCGCTTCTACGCCGGCGGCGGCGGAAGCGGCAAATTGCTGGCGATACGTCGTCCGCATTGAGCATCTGCAATGGAGATGTCTTGCGTCCGGGGTCGATCCAGTCGGCGCCGGATTTTCGATTCTGCAAGGGCTGACTTACGTCCCCGGCCGAAAAGACTCCATCCGGATCATGACAGGATAGCGTGGCTCTGCAGCGTTCTGAGAATAGGCGAGATTTCGGATTGGATCTCGCGACCAGCGAGGCCGCCATATCGCGTATGGTGAACCAACTGCGATGCCATGCGTTTCCAGCATGGAAGCCATGTCTTGCTGGTTTCGGGTTTCATTGCCATATTTCACTTACCAACCGCATTTCAATCATTTCCAAGTTGCGAGCCGCGCCGGTCCCCGACCGGCGTCGTGAGCAGTTCTGCACGCCGAGGAGACATCATGAATGACATTACGAAAAGTCTTGACGAAATGAACTTGCAGGAGCGCGCCGACCTGATGGCGGCTGTCGCGGATGTGCTGCAAGCCACCGCGGAAGAGGCCGAGGAAGACGGAGACGCGCTCGCCGTCACCAACTCGCTGTTCCTGGCATGCAATCTGCGCGGCTGTTCGTCCGATCTCGGCTCGAATGATCTGAAGGCGGCCGAACTCCTGCTGGAGCAAGGCATCACGTTCATTCATCTATTGAACGGACGCAAGAAAAACCGCAAGCTGGTGCATTGAAGTGCGACTATGCGCACGATCGAGTTGCGCAACCAGATGGCTGAGCGTGCCCGCTCCAAGCATGGTTGCGCGCTTATCTCAATGACGTAATGAATATTACATGCCGTATCAATTGAATCTCACGAATATTGTACGTATTAATAAAATTAAATACTTTGTAAATCATAGTTATAATCGCGGAGCAATGGAAGATAGTTAATACATTTAGGGATATCTTAGCTTATCTGCATGAGGCAGAGATAATTTAGAGAGCTATGATGTGCTTGATCTACCCAAATTCGTAGAGTTGTTACTATTTGCTGCCCTTGTCGTTCTATTTTTCCGCTGGGTGATCGAGGATATGAATAGGTAGCCGGGTTCGGCACCTGACAGTCTCAGCGCCGCAACCGTTTTTCGCTGCCGGCTGCCCTGCCAACTCCGGCAAGAGCTTTGAAAGCCAAGGCCGCCCGCGATCATGCCGGCGGCCTCCAAGATACTTGCGGTAGCCCGGTGAAACTATAGGCTCCTACTGTCTTCCGATCCTCCGTGGAAAGCGCCTCGCCTCGTCAGGAGAAGAAGCGCCGGAGCTGCGGCACGAAGCGAACCACGAGCTGATCGAAGAGCAGCATTCCGGCGATGGCGGCTCCCGTCAGCGGAAAGGCGATACCGAAAATGACGGTAATGAGCCAGAGGCCGATATAGACGGACTTCTGTGGCGGCATCGGCGGCACGCCGAGACGGCCTGATGGACGGCGCTTCCACCACATGGTTGCGGCCGTTGCGCAGCAAAGGACGATGGCAAGACAAGCGGCCAGCATCAAAAGCTGATTGAAGAGACCCCATTCCTGCCCCTGATGGACATTGATTCCCCATTCGATCGCCTTGCCGAGCGCCGGATACTGATCGTAGGAAATATCGACCAGCGGCTTTCCGGAATATTGGTCGATA
This sequence comes from Rhizobium sp., assembly GCA_039593415.1. GTDB lineage: Bacteria > Pseudomonadota > Alphaproteobacteria > Rhizobiales > Rhizobiaceae > Rhizobium. The sequence continues at coordinate 9,766 of JBCNPI010000116.1, forward strand.
TGGACGGTTCTCTCCTTGCCGAGATCGCCGAAATAGTGGCTGGCCGTATAGACGCCGGTTTCATCGGCCGGGATCGCAAGATCGGAGCCCGCGACCATGCCCAAGCCATGCATGATGTCGACAGCCTTGTCGATACCGATCGGCGTTGCCGATTGCGCCGCACTGACATCGGACAGTGGAACGGGTGCATTTTCAACCACCCAGCCGGCACGGCTGACGACATCTTGTGTGACCTTGGTCGATTTCGGGACATCATCCCAGACGGCTGCCGGCGTTCCGAGATTATGTGCGGTCAGCCAGGCATTGACATTGGCGCCCCAGTAGCCGGACCACGGCATGCCGCTGAAGGCCAGGAAGAAGATGAGGATGCCGGCAAGTGCTCCCGTAACGGCATGTAGATCGCGCCAGAAAACGCGCCGCGATGGGGTGCCGCGAACGGTGAGCACACCGCCGTTCTGCTGACGTGGCCACCACAGGTAGATGCCGGTCACCACGAGGACGAGAGCAAAGCCGGCGACAATCTCGACGGCGCGATTGCTCCATGTCCCGAAATATTCGAGGCTGTGGATGCGCTTGACGACCCAGCCGAATTCCTGCTTCGAGCCGACAAATCCCAGGATACTTCCATCATAGGGATTGACGTAGACGATGGTCGATTTGCCGTCCCTGGATACCGTTACCCACGCCGAACGGTTGGGCGCCGATGCCTCACGATAGGAGGTCGCGCGGGTGCCGGGAAAGGCTGCGAGTGCAGCATCGACGATCCGCTGCGGCGGTTGCATCGTGCCCGTCGCGGCAACGAGAAAGCGATGCGAATAGAAAGTGTCGGCAATCTGATCCTTGAACAGATACAGCGATCCGGTAATCGCCAGGTTGAGCATGAAGGGAATGACGAGAAGACCAGCGAAAAAATGCCAGCGCCAGATCGCGCGATAGAGCGAGATATTATGGGTTGCTGCGCCCGCAGGCTCTGCAGCAGTGAAAGCAGACATGAAATCCTCCGAAGATCGGCAGGCTGCCGCAAGCGGTCGATCCAAGGAGGGGCGGCGATGGCTTGCCACTGGGATGCGCCTGCTTCACATGGCCAGCTAGGCCAGTCGACCCGCCCTATTCGGCGAAGTTCAGCAGAAAGCACCGATCCTCAAGATTTTAGGACCCTCGGGTCGCGCTTGACGGCGGTCGTTACTTGTAGGCGCCGCGGCAAAGCCGCAACGCCGGTTCAGCCAACGATATCGAGGATGGGTGGCGCTCTCGGGCCGATGTTTGGCGGATAAAGCTGCCGGTGGAAGGCTTCCGATCTGGCGACAATGGTCGCTCCGCGCGAGGAGGCGAGGCGTTCGCAAATCTCGGTCGGAGGCGTGGGCAGGACTGCGGCCGAGGCAATCCGGCATGCCTCGCATCCGGGGACATAGGCCTTTCCATGTACCTTGCCGTCCGCATCCTTGTAAGTGACGCAAAGGACAGGCAGGGAACCATCCGGCAGCCTGTATTGAGCAAGATCGATGGGAGATATCTCGTCCGGCGTGGCGACGACGGGCTGATGGGCGAAGCCGACAAACAGCAGTGCCACGGCGCAAAGGATGCGCGCGCCCCACTGCCATGTCCGCGAAATCGCCTTCCGCATTCTCGTCCCCACCACCGCATCCCGCGGATAAGGACTGCAGTCTTAGGCCAGGCTCATTGCGAGCGCAATGCGTCAATTGGCGCCGCGCCGAAGCATGCCGATATCCAGCCCGCTGAGCGCCTCGATTTCCCGATGCCATTGGGGCGTCAGGCACAACTCGCGGCATCGCTTTGGTTGCGGACGCTGGCAATTCGCTGATAAACTCTTCTATCGGGCAGGCGATATGAAAAGTTGTGCAAGGGCGCACTGTAGATCACCGGTTTAGTTTCACACAAGGTCTGGTTGCGATGATGCGCGCGGGGCGAATACTGGTGAAATGCGCTGTGGGGGCGATCTATGATTTCGACGTATCTCGGCTATGTGACCGCAACAAAGGACATGGCATCTACGCTTGCGCGCGTCGCCAAGCAGGCGACCGTCAAGGGCGATCAGCACTATTATGACACGCATATCGGCAAGGTTAAGAATGTCGATGAGTTCCTGAGCGACTACAAGCTCTACAGCTATGCGATGAAGGCTTATGGTCTGGAAGATATGGCCTATGCAAAAGCCTTCATGAAAAAGGTTCTGACGAGCGACCTTAGCGACACTCACAGCTTCGCCAACAAGCTGACCGACAACCGCTATCGGCAGTTTGCCGCAGCCTTCAATTTCACTGCCAAGTCCAGGAATCAATCTGCCCAGAGCGATAGCCAGAAGAACGATACGATCGGGCTTTACGAACAATCCTTTGCCAATGAAACGACATTGGCGAAGAAAGAGAGCAAGTTCTACGATGGCACGATCGACAAGGTCTCGAATGTCGACGATATCGTCAACAGCAGCAGGATGAGCGATTATATTCTCCGGGCTCATGGGCTCAATCCGGACAATATATCGAAGACGTTCCTGAAATCGGTCCTGACCAGCGATGTCAGCGATCCGAACAGCTTCGTCAATACGGCCAGCAATTTCCCTTCGGCAACGACGCAGGTGACCTACAAGCTGATCGCGTCGCAGTTCAATTTCAATGCCGACGGAACGCTTTCCGCGGCAACGGCGCAAACGGCCGGGCAGAAGGAGGCCATGATTTCGCGATATGACAGCATGGTTCCAAATCTGTTGACACCGGAGGCGGCCATCAGCAATGACGATTATTATCGCCAGGCTATTACGAAGGTTACATCACTCGATGATATCACGGGCGACAATAGGCTGTTCTCCTATATAAAGGTGGCATTCGGGCTTGAAACAAAGCTCACGCCGGTACAGTTCGGTCTCGCCTTCACCAATTCCGGCTATGCTGCCTTGACCGGGATGGCGGATATGGTCTCTCATTTCAATTTCTCGTCCGACGGAACATTGCCGGCCGGTCAACCTGCGCAGTCGGCTCAGGCCATCGACGATATTTCCACGAAATATCTGACCCAGGCCAAGGGTGCCAAGCAGGCTCTGTTCGGCGATGCCGAGAAGCACTACCGGACCGCGGTCGGCAAGATAAAGACGATCGAGGACTTCTTTGCCGCCAACGACACAAAGAGCAAGAACCTTCCGACCGTGGAGGAAATGGCGCTTCGCGCCTTCGGGATCGAGAAGAACGAGGTTTCCAGAGATCAACTGCGCAAGATTCTCGAAAGCGATCCCTATGACAGCAAGAGTTATGTCGGATCCTTGAAGGACGAGCGCTTCATCGAGCTTGCCAAGGCATTCAATTTCGACAGCAAGGGTCATCTGCACGAACCCGTTACGGCCCTGTCGCAGGCCTCGATCAACAGTTTCATCTCCTCCTATTCGAAGTCGAAGACCTTCGGCTTGACGGGCGAGATGCGTAACAAGGCGGTCAAGGATACCAAGGACGCGGCGACCGATTTCAGCAAGTCGATCGTCAAGATCAAGACGGTCGATGATCTCCTGGCCGACAAGAAGCTGACGGAGTTTATCCTCGTTGCGAACAATATCGATCCCAAGGCGGTCGACAAGACTACCTTGAAGAAGGCCCTCACGGCAGACGCCGAAGATCCCAAGAGCTTTTTGAATACACAGGCAGGCCAGCGTTTCAAGGCGATGGTCAACGTCTTCAACTTCGATGCCAAGGGAAATCTGACGACAGCCAAGATCGAGGCGGGACAGAACAAGGGCGCGCGCCTGGCGACCAACGATCTCTATCTTCATCAGACCCTGGAATCGCAGCAGGGCGACTCCAACGAAGGCGTCCGCCTCGCCCTCTATTTCCAGCGCAAGGCGCCGCAGGTCAATTCCGTCTATGACATCATGTCGGATCCGGCACTCTACAATGTGATCAAGACGACCTATTCGCTGCCCACATCCATGTCGAACATGGATGTAACCCGCCAGGCGGCGATGTTGGAAAAACTATTTCCCGTCAAGGATCTGCATGATGCTAGGAAGGTGGACAACCTGCTCAAGCGCTTCTCTGCCGTTTTTGATGCGGCAAATGGCGGGAGCACTACCTCGGCAGCCTCCGCCATTCTCACACGCAGTTCCGGGATCGGCATGAGCGCGGACCTCATGCTCTCGATTGCCCAGCTTAAATCGCGATAACGCATTCCCGGCGCCCTCCGCACCAGAGTTTCATCGCCTCGCTTGCGAGGCGATGCCCGCGGCTGATCTGTTCGCGTGTCGTATCAAGCCGCCTCGAGGGCGGCGGCGAGATCGGCAATCAGGTCGTCGGGATGTTCGATCCCGATCGACAGGCGGATTGTCGATTCCAGCACGCCGATACGGTGGCGCACATCCACGGGAACGCCGGAATGCGTCATTGTCGCCGGGTGAGAAGCCAGCGATTCGGTTCCGCCGAGGCTGACTGCGAGCTTGAAAATCTGCAACGCATTCAGAAACTTGAACGATGCCGGCTGCCCACCCTTGATATCGAAGGAGAAGGTGGAACCCGCGCCACTGCACTGGGCGGCGAAGGTGCGGCCGGTTGCCGAAGAAGGATCGGTATACGATAGGTAGTGGATCTGCTCGACCTTCGGGTGATCCCGCAGGAAATCGGCGATCGCCCGGGCGTTGCTGTTTGCCCGCTCCATGCGAATCTGCAGCGTTTCCAGCGAACGGCCGAGCATCCAACAGGAATGCGGATCGAGCTGGGTGCCGATCGCTCCGCGTAGCGCCTTCACCTGCTTGATGACGGCTTTGGAGCCGAGGGCCGCGCCCGCGATCAGATCGGAATGGCCGCCGACATATTTGGTCAGCGAATAGAGGGAGATATCGGCCCCATGCCCGATCGGCCGCTGAAAGACCGGACCGAGCAGCGTGTTGTCGCAGGCGACGATCGGCGTGTGTCCCTGCTTCTTGCCGATCGCATCGGCAACGCGGCGGATCATGGCGATGTCGACCAGGCTGTTCGTCGGGTTGGCCGGCGTTTCCACGAGAATGATGGAGACGCGGCCCTTGGCCATCGCCTCGGCGGCAGCTGCCATCACCGAGTCTTCATTGACGCCGTCGGCGAAGCCCACGGCCGAGACGCCGAGATTGAGGAATGTCTTGGCGACAAGTGTTTCCGTGCCGCCATAAAGCGGCTGGGAATGCAGGATCGTATCGCCCGGACGGACGAAGGTGAGAAGGGTGGTCGCGATCGCCGACATGCCGGAGGAAAACAGCGCGCCATTTTCAGCTCGTTCATAGACGGCCAGGCGATCCTCGACGATTTCGCTGTTGGGATGGTTGAAGCGCGAATAGACGAGACCGACCCCCGTGCCTTTAGGCGGCTCGGTGCGGCCGGATATGTAATTGAAGAAATCGCGCCCGTCTTCGGCCGATTTGAAGACGAAGGTTGACGTCAGGAAAACAGGTGGCTTGACCGCGCCCTCGGAGAGCTCCGGGTCGTAGCCGTAATTCAGCATCTGGGTTTCTGGATGGAGGGCGTGGTTGCCGATATGCGTTTTGGGCGGATGCGGCGCAGTCATGACGGTCTCCTCAGCCGATGACACGAATTTTAGATTCGCATTATATCATCAGTTGAGGCGCCGGTTGCGATTGTCTTTTGAAAGGCGGGCTTGCTGCTGCAAGCCCGCCTAACCAATAGCTCAGTAGATTTCTGGCACGTACATCTCCGGCGGCATCGGTGTACGATGATAATCGGCGTTGCGCATGCGCTCGGGCAGGATGATTTCCGGCTTCGGTACGCTTTCGTAGGGGATCTGGCCCAGAAGATGGGCGATGCAGTTGAGGCGCGCCTTCTTCTTGTCGACGGCGTGGACGACCCACCACGGCGCTTCCGGAATATGGGTGCGCTCCAGCATCTCTTCCTTGGCCTTGGTGTATTCTTCCCAGTGCACGCGGCTCTGCAGGTCCATCGGCGAAAGCTTCCACTGCTTCAGCGGGTCCTGAATGCGCATGTTGAAACGGAATTCCTGTTCCTCATCGGTGATCGAGAACCAGTATTTCAGCAGGATGATGCCGGAGCGAACCAGCAT
>JBCNPI010000117.1:0-15785 GCA_039593415.1 Rhizobium sp.
CGACTATCTGCTGCGCGTCGTCGTTCCGGATATCGCCGCCTATGATGCCTTCTACAAGCGCATGATCGCCAAGATCGAGATCCGCGACGTTTCCTCTGCCTTTGCGATGGAGCAGATCAAGTATTCGACGGAGCTGCCGCTCGACTACATGCTACTGGAAAATGCCAAGTCCAATGAAGACTGACATGGACTGAGCGCCGCTTCAACGAGGCGCTCGGCAGAAGTCGCGCTGCGTGGCGGCTCTTACTTTTTGTCCAGGCGTGCGAGCAGCGAGGAGGTGTCCCAGCGATTGCCTCCCATCGCCTGGACGTCGCCATAGAACTGGTCGACGAGGGCGGTGAGCGGCAGCCTGGCCTGATTGCGGCGGGCTTCCTCCAGTACGATGCCGAGATCCTTGCGCATCCAGTCGACGGCAAAGCCGAAATCATACTTACCGGCATTCATGGTCTTGTGGCGGTTTTCCATCTGCCAGGAGCCGGCCGCACCCTTGGAAATGACCTCCACGACCTTTTCGATATCGAGCCCGGCCTGCTTGCCGAAATGAATGCCTTCGGCCAGGCCTTGGACGATGCCGGCGATGCAGATCTGGTTGATCATCTTCGTCAGCTGACCGGCGCCGACCGGTCCCATCAGGCCGACCATGCGGGCATAGGCGTCGATGACCGGGCGGGCTTTTTCGAATACCGCTTCATCGCCGCCGCACATAACGGTCAATACGCCGTTTTCAGCGCCCGCCTGTCCACCGGACACCGGGGCGTCGATGAAGTCGATGCCTTTTTCCTTGGCGGCGGCAGAGAGCTCGCGGGCGACTTCGGCGCTCGCTGTCGTATTGTCGATGAGCACGGAACCCGCCTTCATCGTTGAAAGGACGCCGTTTTCGGCCGTGGTCACCGAGCGCAGGTCGTCATCGTTACCAACGCAGGTGAAGACGAAATCGGCACCTTCGGCTGCTTTGGCCGGAGTAGAGGCGAATTTGCCGTCATATTGCTTGGCCCATGCCTCGGCTTTGGCAGCGGTGCGATTATAGACAGTGACGTCGTGTCCGCCCTTGACCTTCAAATGCCCGGCCATGGGATAGCCCATGACGCCCATGCCGATGAATGAGACCTTTGCCATTTCACAACTCCCTGGCCGAATTTGTTCCGAAGGCTTAGCGGAAAGGCCGAGAGGACGAAAGGCCGATTTGTCGGTCAACTTGTCACCATGGCATGTGATGTGAAATATCATTTCTGATTTGTGCTAATATTGGAATAAAATTTCGATTTTTACACGAATCTTCATAATTCTCTTTGTCGATATAATTTATAGATTTGCGATCTTAAGTCGTCGACAACGAGCCGATGGCAGCGATAGCGCCGGGGCCTCACGAAAAAGGGATCTTCGATGTTTTCGCGCAGACAGACACTCGGCCTTCTCGGCGCTACAGCGGCCGCTTTCGCTTTGCCTTCCATCCGGCCGGCACGCGCGGCGGCTGCGACAACGCTTCGGATAGGCTGGCAGAAGAATGGCGTTCTGGCATTGGCAAAGCGCAAAGGTGCGCTGGAAAAGCGGCTTTCCGATCGCGGCATATCCGTCGAATGGTCTGAATTCACATCCGGGCCGCCGCTGCTTGAAGCGCTTGGTGCAGGTGCTCTCGATTTCGGCGCCACCGGCGATGTGCCGCCACTTTTCGCGCAAGCTGCCAACGGCAATCTGCTTTATGTCGGGCTTTATACCGGTAGCCCCGAAAGCTCCGCCATTCTCGTCCGCAAGGATTCTCCAATCCAGACGCTGGCCGATCTCAAGGGCAAGAAGGTCGCCTTCAAGCGCGGCTCCAGCGCCCACAACGTCACCGTTAAGGCGCTGCGCAAGGGCGGGCTGACGATCAACGATATCCAGCCACTCGATCTCGCACCGCCGGACGCTTCCGCCGCCTTCAAGACCGGCGCGATCGACGCCTGGTCCATATGGGACCCTTATCTCGCGATTGCCGAAGCTGATCGGGATACGCGTATCCTCACGACCGCGCGGGGTATCGTCGATTCCTTCAGCTATTTCCTGGCAAATGGCGATTTCACCAAGAGTAATCCGCAGGTCATCATCGATGTCATCGACGAACTGACCAAGGTGGGGGCGGCGGCTCAAGCCGATCTGGATGAGAGCGTTGCGGCGCTGGCGGAGATCACCGGTGTTCCAGCCGAGGTGACTCGGGTGACGCTGACGCGGCCGGGTGCCAATCTCGGCGGTGTTTCGACCATTACGGATGCCGCAATCGCCTATCAGCAGGGGCTTGCCGATGAGTTCTACAATCTCGGGGTCATTCCGAAAAAGCTGACCATTACGGATATCGTCTGGCGGCCGAAGGCGAGCTGAGACTGGCAAGCGCCGGCAGGTATCGCCCGCGCCCGAAACACCACGGACGTGGGCTTTTCCAGTAAAATATTTCGTCAGGTACCTCCAATTAGAAAATCTATATTGTCGATATAATCAATAGTCTATGCCACTATCCACATCGAACATCGGGCGGTGGCTCCCGACCACGCGCACATCCAGAAGGCAGGAAAGCTTCATGACCGCGACCGCAAAACCCATCGACTTCCTCTGGTTCATTCCGACCTCCGGCGACGGCACCTATCTCGGCACGTCCGATCTCAATCGCGGCCCGGAGATCGGCTATCTCCAGCAGATCGCGCAGGCGGTCGACCGGCTTGGTTATACCGGCGTGTTGCTTCCGACGGGTGTCTCCTGCGAGGAGTCCTTCGTGACGGCCGCAGCGCTATCGGCGCATACGCAGAAGCTGAAGTTTCTGGTCGCGATCCGTCCGGGTACGGCTTCGCCCGCCTATTACGCCCGCCTTGCCTCGACGCTCGATCGCGTCTCGAATGGTCGCGTGCTGCTCAATATCGTCGTTGGCGGCAGCCCGGCCGAGCTGGCCGGTGATGGTATTCACTTGGAGCATGACGAACGCTATGCCCATGCCGATGAGTTCTTTCATGTGTGGGAGCAGCTGCTGGAAAAGGGCTCTTCCACCTTCGAAGGCAAGTATATCAAGGCGACCAATGCAAAGCTCGGCTTGCCGCCGGTGCAGGCGCCGCGCCCGCCGCTCTATTTCGGCGGCTCTTCGGATGCGGGCATCGAATTCTCCGTCGGCCGCGCCGACAAGTATCTGACCTGGGGCGAACCGCCGGCACTGGTGGCCGAAAAAATTGCAAAGGTGCGGGCAGCTGCAGCCAAGCGCGGACGTGAGGTCAGCTTCGGCATCCGTCTTCACTTCATCGTCCGTGAGACGGACGAGGAGGCATGGGCGGCAGCCGAGAAGCTGATTTCCAAGCTCGACGATGAGACGATTCGTGAGGCGCAGGAACAATTCGTCACGCAATCCGACTCCGTGGGGCAGAAGCGCATGGCGGCGCTGCATGGCGGCCGGCGCGACAAGCTCGAAGTGTCGCCGAACCTCTGGGCCGGCGTCGGTCTGGTTCGTGCCGGCGCCGGCACGGCGCTTGTGGGATCGCCGAAGACGGTTGCCGCAAGGCTGCGGGAATACCAGGAACTCGGCATCGAAACCGTGATCGGCTCCGGCTATCCGCATCTGGAGGAGGCCTATCGGGTGGCCGAACTGCTCTTCCCCGAACTGGGATTGAAGCGCGACGAGCAGCGTGCCGGGTTCCGCAACGAGTTCGGAGCCAAGCAGATTTTCGCCGGCGGCAGCCATGGCGGCAATCTGAAGGTCGTTTCCGGCTCGTAACGCCATTTCTAAAGGGAGATCCCTATGTCGGCTTTCGACACGGCCTTTCTACGCGTAGGCTCGGAACGCTCCACGCGCCCGGCCAAGGCTGCGCGGCAGAGCATCTCGTTCCAGAGGCTTCTGCCGTTTCTGCTGCCTGTTGTCGTCATTGCAGCATGGCAGCTCGGCTCTTCGTTCGGCTGGATCTCCATCCGCATCATGCCGTCGCCGGCGGCGGTCGTGATCGCCTTCTGGCAGACCACGATCTCCGGGGAGTTGCCGAACAACATCCTTGTCAGCGCCGGCCGCGCCTTTGCCGGCCTGCTGGTCGGCGGCTCGATCGGCTTTCTGCTTGGCATCGCCAACGGCGTGTCGCGGCTGTCTGAACAGCTGACGGATACGACGCTGCAGATGCTGCGCACCATCCCGCATCTTGCCATGGTGCCGCTGGTCATTCTGTGGTTCGGGATCGGTGAGGAATCGAAGCTGTTCCTCACGGCGCTCGGCGTGCTCTTTCCGATCTACCTCAACACCTATCATGGCGTGCGCAACGTCGACCGCGGCCTTATCGAAATGGGACGGGTTTACGGTATGGGCAACTGGACATTGTTTCGGAAGGTCATCTTTCCGGGAGCGTTTCCGTCCATCCTCGTCGGGCTGCGCTTCGCGCTCGGTATCATGTGGCTGACGCTGATCGTCGCCGAATCCATCGCGGCGTCATCGGGCATCGGCTATATGGCCAACAATGCCCGCGAATTCGGCATGACCGATGTCGTGGTGCTGACGCTGGTCATCTACGCCATTCTCGGCAAGCTCGCGGATGTCGTTGCGCGGACGATCGAGCGCAAGGCATTGCGCTGGAACCCGGCCTATCGGAATTGAGGAACCTGCCATGAGCGTCACCGCACTCGATCGCCCACGGGCGGAATCCCAGAATGCCACTCCGCAGGCTGCTGGTGCTGCAGCCATCCATATCAAGGGTCTGGAGAAGAATTTCGGACACAATCGCGTCCTGCGCGGCATCGATCTTGATATTCCCGCCGGCCAGTTCGTCGCCGTCATCGGCAAGAGCGGCTGCGGCAAGAGCACGCTACTGCGCATCCTGATGGGGCTGGAAGAGCCGACAGGCGGTCATTTGCACTTTGAAGCGGTCGACGGCGATGATACACAGCCCAATACACGCATCGTCTTTCAGGAGCCGCGGCTGCTGCCTTGGCTTTCCGTCGCCGACAATGTCGCGGTGGGCCTAGGCAAGGGCGTGCCGCAGGATGTGTTGCGCAAGGAGACTGCTTCGGTTCTTTCCGAAGTGCAGCTTGCCGAAAAGGCCGGCGAATGGCCGTCCAGTCTCTCCGGCGGCCAAAAGCAACGCGTAGCGCTTGCTCGAGCGCTTGTCAGCAAGCCCGGAATTCTTGCGCTCGACGAGCCGCTCGGTGCGCTGGATGCCCTGACCCGCATCAGCATGCAGGAATTGCTGAGCCGTGTCTGGCGCGAACTTGGCTTTACGGCCGTGCTTGTGACACATGACGTCAGCGAGGCCGTGCATCTGGCCGACCGCGTCGTGGTGCTGGACGAGGGCCGGATTGTGCTCGATCTCGACATTCCCTATCCGCATCCGCGCCGCCATGGCAATCCGGCCTCGGCGGAGCTCGAAGGGCAGCTGCTTGCGGCAATCCTCGGCGAAGCGCGCGGCTAGTTCGACGTGGTGCTGCCGGCCTCGACAAAGAGCCGGAGGTTATCGAAACCGATTTCCGTACCCATCAACCGCGAGCCGTTGTCGCTGTACCCGTCGAGGAAGACGACCTGTTCGACAAAGGTCATCTTCGTGCCACCTGGTTCGGCGGCGAAGCTGACCGTTGCTAACGATACGGAAATTCTGACGTCATCGAGCATCATGTCGAAGGCATAAATAAAGCGCTGGTTTTGAACGACATCGATATATCGCGCCTGATAGGCGTGAATGACGCCATCCGCCGAAGCGATGCGGTTGCTTTCGCTGCCGCCGGTGCGGAAATCGAGCTGGAACTCCAGCGGCTTCCACTCCCCATGACAGGCGAACCATTGCCGCTTCTGCTCCGGTATTGCCCAGGCGTTGAAGACCTTCGGAAGCGGCGCTTTGAAATGACGCTCTTTGGTGATCGTCGTATGGTCTGTCGATCTTATCCTCATTCGTCTATGGTCTCCGTCGATGTATCGGCCAGGAAGAGGTCGAGCCGGTCGAAGGTTATGTTCCAGGACGCCTTGCGTTCGGCGATCCAGCGCTCGACGACTGCCAGCGCCTCTTTGCGAAGATGGTAGGTGCGCACCCGGCCGGCCTTTTCCGACTGCACCAGTCCGCTCGTCTCGAGCACCTGCAGATGCTTCATGACGGTCGGCAGCGCCATGTCGAGCGGCTGCGCTAGTTCCGTGACGGATGCGGGTCCACGCCCGAGCCGATCGATCATGCCGCGGCGGCTCTGATCGGACAAGGCCTGGAACATGCGGTCGAGTGCCTGCGGTCCCTCAAGCATTCGGCTTTTCCGGCCGGAATTGTGCCGGCAGTTTCTGGCTATAGGGATAAAAATGGAAGTATGGCGTGGCTTCCTTCAGGACGCGTGCGAAGGAAGGGCGGTCGAGGAGGCGCTGATAATAGGCCTTCAGTCGGCCATGTTCCTCGCCGAAGGGAACCAGGGTTTCGGCGTAGAAGAGGGCCGGTGCGGCGGCGCAATCCGCCATGGTCACATTGTCTCCGGTGATCCAGATTTTGCCGTCCAGCTGCTTTTCAATCATTCCATAGGCCGTGCGTAGAAGTGACTGCGCTTCGGCGACGCTCTGCGCACTCCGGTCCTTTTCCGGCCGGCGCACATCCGCGACGATCGCTTGCATCGGCTCCTGCACATAAAGGTCAAAGAAGCGATCCCAGAGCCGCACGCACAGAGCATCCGAGAGCTCCGTCGGCAATAGCCGCGTTGCGCCGGGATAATGCCGGTCGAGATATTCGATGATAATGCTGGTCTCGGGAACGGTGCTGTCGAGGGCTTCGTCGCGCAGGACCGGAAATTTGGCGAGCGGCCAGAGGCGTACCAGCGAAGCCCGCGATTCCGCATTGCCGAGATCGATGATCCTGCTTTCGAACGGCGTCCCGTTTTCATAGAGCGCCATCAGGACCTTGTGGCAGAACGAGGCGAGCGGATGCTGATAGAGAATAAGGGACATGCGGCGACCTTTCCACGATCAGGGTTAGAACTGATACTTGCCTAAGTGGCTAAGTATCAGCTCGATGATCGTTGCGCAAGGAAATAGTTATCCAAATGGATAACTATCCTATTTTTGGTCGCCTTAATCGACAATGAGGCGCGCAACGACCAAATGGCCAGGCGTCGGCTGCCCGTCTTCCATGCGGACATTGATGTCGGTGATTTCAACGAGCTCGAAGCCTGTAGCGGTCAGCCGTTCGCGTATATAGGCTTCGGAATGGGCGAAGCGCTGATGAGGGCCGACCATATACGGGCGTCCGGCCATAGTCGCAGCTGGCAGGGTCTCGGAGGAGAAGATGAAGAGGCCACCCGGCGTCATGTTCTCGGCGGTGCCGAAAAAGAGCGGTTCCAGCGCGCCGAGATAAGGAAGGACGTCGGTCGCGGTGATCAGGTCGAAGGCATCTTCATCGTTGTCGTCAAGGAAATCCTCGACCTCGGCGACGAAGAGCGTTTCGTAAATATCCTTTTCATGAGCAACTTCGACCATGTTTTCGGAGATATCGATACCGGTGATATCCTCAACGATATCGCGCAGCGTACCGCCCGTCAGGCCCGTGCCACAGCCGAGATCGAGCATGCGCTTGAAGGGGCCGAGGCCCAGCGCCTGCAGGCGCTGGCGAACGAGGACCGGGACATGGTAGCCGAGCTGTTCGACCAGCACGTCTTCGAAAACCTCGGCATGCTGGTCGAACAGAGTCTCGACATAGGCGTCAGGCGCCTTCACCGGCGTCTCGCCGCGGCCCATGGAGGCGATCCGGACGGCGGCGCCGCCGTGGTCTTCCGGATCTAGGGCCAGGACCTCCTCATAGGCTCGGACCGCAGCGTCGATGTCGCCCGCTTTTTCCAGCGCCAAGGCGTGATTATAGGCTTTTGCGAGTGCGTCTTCGTCGATCTTCTTCTTTGCCATGGATGCCGGCCCTTCCGTTTGTCACGCAGGCATTAAGACGCCTGTTCAGCTTTTGCAATGCTTGCCGTGCAGGCGCAGAATATGACCTTCGGCGAAGGCGACTTGGGGAACGCTATCCGAATGGAAGAATAAAGGAGGAAAAAATCATGGATGATGATCGCACTACACCGAATCCGACGACCAGCCCGGCGGAGCGCGGCCGTCCCTTTTTGCCCGCGACATCGGCCGAAGTCACCAACACATTGACCCATTATTACCGGGGCGAGCTGGCGAGGATGACGAGCTGGCGCGATCGCATCGACCGAACCTCGAACTGGGCGATCACAGTGGTCGCGGCTCTGCTTTCCGTATCGCTATCGACGCCGGCATCGCATCATGGCGTGTTGCTGTTCGGGATGATGCTGATAAGCCTGCTGCTGATGATCGAGGCGCGGCGATATCGCTTCTTCGATGTCTATCGATCGCGCGTACGGCAACTGGAGCGCCACTATTTTGCGCAGATCCTGGCGCCTCAGACTGATCCTAATGCAGACTGGGCGTCGCCGATTGCGGCCAGTCTGCGCGCTCCGCGGCTGCTGCTGAGCTATGCCGAAGCGATGCAGCGGCGGCTGCGGCGCAATTATTGCTGGATGTATGCGATCCTGTTGCTTGCATGGATCCTGAAGATTTCGACGCCGAGGCTTCAAACGGACGGCTTGGCGCAGGAGCAGGCGCATTCATGGGGCTATATCGCCGACAACGCGGCTCTCGGACCCATTCCGGGCTTCGCTGTCATCATCGTCGTCATTGCCTTCTATGCCGCCATTCTTTACGGCACGCTGCGTCGCGGACCGGATGACGGAGATTTCGTGTATGGCGAGGCGCACGTTTGATGCCGGCGATACCGCCACGCGGACGACGCAACGTCTGGCACTGATGCTTCAGTGCAGAATCAACTCTCCCTTCACGGCTCGCCATTCGGTCGCTGAAATCAGCTTGCGATGGATATAGCGCACGGAATGCAGCGGGCCATCCAGCGTTTCCTGCCAGAATTTCAGGAAGCCGCGCATTTCCGGGAAGTTCGGGGCGAGATCATAATCCTGCCAGATATAGGTCTGCAGGAATTGCGGATGATCGGGCAGGCGGTAGAAGATCTGCGCCGTCGTCAACCCATAACCCTGCAACTGCTTTTGCATGTCTTCGTGCATGAGCTTACTCTTTCCGTTCCCATTTTTGGTGACTCATGGTCACTCAAATATGGAAACAGCAGATTGTAAACTCAAGCTTTACAAAAATGTCATGAATGAAATTTATTCACAGAAATCAATAGATTAGCAGCGGCCGCGCGGGAGTGCTGCCAAGGCTGTGCCCCAGGCGAAGCCTTGGGGCGATCAGCGCTTGAGGTGCCGAGTTAGCCGGCCTTCCATCCATGCCCAGCCGTTTCGCATAAGCTCGACAATCACGAGATAGAAGATCGCTGCCCAGAGATAGATCTGATAATCGTAGGTACGTGAAAATGCATACCGCGTCTCGCCCATCAGGTCGAACACTGTGATGATGGAGACGGTTGCCGAACTCTTGATCAGCAGAATGATCTCATTGCCGTAGGGGCGCAACGCCACGATGAGCGCCTGGGGGATGATGATCTTGCGGAAGGTGATCCAGGTATGGATACCAAGCGAACTGGCCGCTTCTCGCTGGCCCTTCGGTACGCTCTGAATGGCGCCTCTGACGATTTCCGTCTGATATGCCGCCGTGTTCAGCGTCATGGCGAACACGCCGCAATAGAAGGGATCCTTGAAGAACCACCAGAGGCCGATATCCTCGAAGAACCAGCGAAAGCTAGGGAAGCCGTAATAGACCATGAAAATCTGTGCCAGCAGCGGCGTGCCGCGGAACAGATAGACATAGCAATAGGTCAGCGTGCTTAGAAATTTGTTGCTCGACATACGCGCGAAAGCCAGCGGTATCGAGAGGATCGCACCCAGGATAAAGGATGTGACGACAAGTTTGACGGTGATACCGAGGCCATGCAGAAGCCTCGGTCCGTAAGTTTCGAGCTTGTCGACGTCCCAGCCGACGACGATCATCGCCAGCAGCGAAATACCGAGAATGGCCCAGAGTGTCAGAAAGAAATAACCGGCGATGCGCGCCTTGGACAGCTTTCTGACCGTCTTCGGCGGCGCCGGTTGTGCGGCGATCAGAACTTCGGCATGGCTCATCGATGGACCTCCGCTCGCTTCGCCCATCGATCGAGATAGAAAAGGCCGACGGAAGAGATGACGGCCAGTGTCAGATAAAACAGGCAGGCGATGGAATAGAAGGTGAAGGGCGCCTTGGTGGCGCGCACGGCAATCCCCGTCTGCCTGATGATGTCGGCGAGGCCGATGATGGATACGTAGGACGTATCCTTCAGCAGGTTCATCCAGAGGTTCCCGAGATTCGGCAGTGAGATGCGAACAAGCTGCGGCACGATGATCAGCCGCATGGTTCGCGCCCGGTGGAATCCAAGCGCGTCGCCCGCCTCGTACTGACCTTTGGGAATGGCCTTGAAGGCAGAGAGGAGGACTTCCGAGCAATAGGCGGAAAAGACGATTGCCAGCGCCACCATGCCTGCAGCAAAGGCATTGATCTCAATGGGACCATTGTAGCCGAATTTGGCAAGCAGCGATTGCAGGAGGATCTGCATGCCGTAGTAAATGATGAAAAGCGTCAACAGTTCCGGCAAGCCGCGGAAAATCGTCGTGAAAACACCTGCGGCAAGCCGCAGCGGCTGTTCCTCGGATTGCTGCGCAAGCGCGACGAAGAAACCGATGACGATGCCAAGCGGCAGCGTCAGGACCGAGACGGCGATGGTTATCTTCAATCCACCGGCCAGTTCGTCGCCCCAGCCCGTATCGCCGCAGGCGAGCATGGTGTCCGGGCGGAACATGCTGAACACGGTGAACAGTCCCGCGGGACCGCACAATGGGTCAAAAATCGTACTCAACCAGGTCCACAAGGAACCAAGGGCGGAAAACAATCCGCTCATGCTGTATTTCCCCTAGCGGCTTTTGCCGCGTTTCTGCTTATATTCTTCTCGTTGTCAAACAAAAACGGCGGAAGGGCAAGCTTCCGCCGTCGTCTTTTCCCAGGGAATCGACGGGCGATCAATCGCCGTAGACGTCGAAATCGAAGTACTTGTCCTGGATCTTCTTGTAAGTGCCGTTGGCGCGGATCGCGGCGATTGCGGCATTCAGCTTGTCCTTAAGAGCCGTATCGCCCTTGCGGACGGCGATGCCTGCGCCTGCGCCGTTGATGACCGGATCGATCTTCAGCGTGCCGAGCATCTTGCAGCAATTGCCGGCATCCGACTTTACCCATTCCGACAGGACGACCACGTCGTCGATGGCGGCGTCGATGCGGCCATTGCTGAGGTCGAGCTTGTATTCGTCGGCCGACGGATAGAGCTTCAGCTCGGCATCCTTCAGGTGCGCCGAGGCGTAGTTCGCATGCGTCGTGGACGACTGGGCGCCAATCGTCTTGCCCTTCAGAGCTTCGTCCGTGGCTTCCTTGAGGGGGGAGTCCTTCGGAACGGCGATCGCCGGCGGCGTGTTGTAGTACTTGTTGGTGAAGTCGACGATCTTCTCACGCTCGGGCGTGATCGACATCGAAGAAACGATCGCGTCGAACTTCTTGGCCTGCAGAGCCGGGATGATACCGTCGAAATCCTGGTTCACGAAGGTGCACTTGACCTTCATCTGATCGCAAAGCGCATTGGCTATATCAATGTCGAAGCCGACGAACTTGCCGCCTGCATCGAGTGATTCGAACGGCGGGTAGGTCGCGTCAGTGCCGATGACGAGCGTGTCGCCGTCGGCAAGCGCCGCGCCGGCGACAAGCGACATCGCGGCGAAGGACGCGGCGGCAAGAAGACGAGTGGAAATGCGCATATTGACCCTCTCTGTTGGTGGCCGGCAGCCCATTATTGTTTTTGGCAGACGGCTCGAGTGGAGCGGGCCGGTGGCCCGCCTTGCGGCGATATTCGTACTTTTTTTTCGGAAAATGCAACTGGAATTACGAAGGCAATCCGCCTTTGCGCAACGCCGCGCCAATGCAAACGCGCCAAAGAGAAACCTGAACGAAAGCTATCCGCTACGTTCAGCCGGGGTTAATTGCAGCAATCTAATAGTTCGGGAACATATAGAGGCTTGCCGCGATTCAGCCTCACGCGAACCGAAAATTGGCCGGGATCGTGAGGCAATCGCTTCGCCTGCTGAGATTCGTAATTCGGCGGACAAAGATCATAAGAGGAGACCCATATGGGAAAGCGATCCAGACTATTTGCCAGCGCCGCGTTTCCGCTGCTTTCGCTATCGCTCGCATTCGAGCCGGCAGCAGCTGCGGCGCTTCGTGAACAGCCCATCGCACCGTTAGGCAGCGGCATCGGCGGTGCCGCCGCGACGGCCGCGAGCGCGAGTTTCGAGGTGGCGCAGCAGGGAGCTCCGGCCGCGCAGCCGGACGAAGAGCAGCTCAAGCACAAGAAGCCCGCCGAGGGGCAGCCACAGGGCAAACCTGCCGAGGGGCAGCCGCAGGGCGGGAAGCATCAAGGCGAGCCGGCACCTCAGGGCGGCGCCGAGCAGCAGCATCAGATGAAGCAGGCAGCACCGGAAGCCGAACCGCAGCAGAAGCCGGCGAAGCAGCCACAGGAACCGCCGCCGAAGGCGGAGCAGCAGCAGCCCGCCCAGCAACCGCCCAAGCAGCCGGAAGCAAAGCAGCCGGCCGCAGAAGCTCAGCCCGAACCGAAAAAGCAGCATCAGCAACCGGCCGAGGCCCCGCAGGCTCAACCCGAAGCCAAGCCGCAGCCGAAGGCCGCAGTTCCTGAGGCAGCACCTGAAACGCCGCAGCCCAAACACAATGCGCAGCAGCCTGCCCAGCAGCCGGAAGCAAAGCAGCCGGCAGCCGAGGCGCCGCAGCCGAAGGCGGGGCAGCAGCAACCCGCGGTAGAGGTGCAGCCGCAGGCCAAGCCCGCACCGAAAGCGCAACAGCCGGTACCGGCTCAAAAAGAAACACAACCCGAACAGGGCACTCATCCCAAGCAACAGGGCCAGACGCAGGTGCCGGCGCAGCAGCCGGCCGTACAGCCGCAAGCCCCTGCCGGTGAGCCGGCGCAGGGCCATAAGGTTCAGCCGGAAACGCAAGCTCAGCCCGGAACGCAGGCCCAGCCTGCAACGCCAGTAACGCCGGGTGCCCAGCAAGGGCAGAAACCAGGCGCAGAACAGACGCACGGCAAGCAGCCACAGACTCAACAGCAGGGTGGGCAGCCCAGCGCCAATCCGCAGCAGCCGGCCCAAAAGGGCGAGCCGCAGGCGCAACCTCCACAGGCCGGCAGCAATCAGGCTACGCCGCAGCCCGGCAAGCAACAACCGGGAAACGGCGCCGCGGCACCGGCTCAGGGCAATGCCGCACCGGCCCCGGCCAACGGCACCGGCCAGCAGGCTGGCGAAATTCAGGTGCCTCCGGCCGAGCAGGTCTCGCCGCAGGAACTGGAGCGCCGCAAGAAGGTCGCCGAGAATCCAGCCACCGCCAGCGGCCCGGTCATCCTACCCGTCGCAAACGGCAGCGCGGTTCTGGACAGCCAGAAGGATGCGGTTCGTCGGGGCGAGCACCTGAACAACGGACAGAATCCCGCCGTGCCGGGAGCTCAGAGTGGTCGCGGACAGCCGGGTCAGGCACAGCCGAACGGGCAAGCTCAAAATGCCCCGGCCCAGCAGCCGCCACCGCCAGCTTATACCAAGCCGCCGACCTCTGACGCCGAGGCACAGCGCGCGGCAGCCGGCGGCCAGCCGCAACCTCCGGTCAAAATGGAAGCCGTGACCAGCGAGCAGGGGCGCCGGATCGACCGGCGGCCGGATTTTGTCCCTCCGCAGGGAACGACGATCCAAACGATCGTCAATCAGGACAATCGTACGGTCGTGAATGTCGATAATACCTATGTCGTTCGCCATGATGATAGCGATCGTTTCATCCGCGGCGGCGAGCGGCCGATCTACGAGCAGCTGCCACGCGACCGCTACCGCGAGACGATCGATCAGCCCGACGGCGATCGCATCGTGACGATCCGCAACCGCTATGGCGACATCATCCAGCGCTCGCGTATCGACACCAGCGGCCGCGAATATGTGCTGTTCTATTCGCCGGAACTGGAAAATCGGCCTGGCAATGACGACTACTACCGCGACCCGGGCGACGATTTGCCGCCGATGCGCCTGCTCATTCCGCTGAGCCAGTACATCATCGATACGGCATCGAACCGCGATGCGGACTATTACGACTTCCTGCGGGAACCGCCGGTCGAGCCGGTCGAGCGCATCTATTCGGTCAACGAAGTCCGTTACTCGGCTCGTATCCGCGACAAGATCCGCCGCATCGACCTCGACACGATCACCTTCGCAACGGGCAGCGCCGACATTCCGATGTCGCAGGCGAGCACCCTTCGCGGTGTCGCCGACGGCATGTCGAAGATCATCAAGCGCGATCCGACAGAAACCTTCCTCATCGAAGGTCACACGGATGCCGTTGGCTCGGCCCAGAGCAACCTGATCCTGTCGGACCAGCGCGCGGAATCGGTCGCCAACGTGCTAACGGATGTCTATGGCATTCCGGCTGCAAACCTGGTTACGCAGGGCTATGGCGAGCAGTATCTCAAGGTGAATACGCTCGGACCCTCGCAGGAAAACCGACGCGTCACGATCCGCCGCATCACACCGCTGGTGCGACCGGTTGCATCCAATCAGTAACCAGTAGGTTTACTCTATCCAATGGCCGCCGGAAAACCGGCGGCCTCCTATTTTGCCGGCTTGCCAAGCCCGACAGCGGCGGCGATGAAATCGGCGATGGCAAAAGTGTCGTCGAGATCGAAAACGGAAAGCGAGCCAGCATCATCAACCGGATAGTCAGCGGCAATGGCGACGATATGCGGATCATTCGGAGCCAGCGGTTCGCGCTTGGCCGCTTCCAGCCGGCGGGCCTCGATCTTCGGTATGGGTTCGCGCTTGTATCCTTCGATCAAAACGAGATCGCAAGGGGCAAGGCGTGCCAGTATCTCTTCGAAACTCGGCTCGGCGTCGCCGCGCAATTCATGCATGATGGCGTAGCGCGTGCCGGAAACGATCGTGACTTCGTGCGCTCCGGCTTCACGATGGCGAAAGCTGTCGGCTCCGACCTTGTCGATATCGAAATCATGGTGCGCGTGCTTGATCGTCGAGATCCGGTAACCGCGCCGGGTGAATTCCGCCACGAGGCGCACGGCAAGGCCAGTCTTGCCGGAGTTTTTCCAGCCGGCGATGCCGAAGATTTTGGGGCGCGATTTCCTCATTGCTTGCTTTCGATTGCCGCCAGCCATTTTTCCGCTTCGAGCAGGTCTGAAGGCGTATTGATGTTGAAAAAGGGATCGAGAGGGCCGATCCGTGTCGTGACATGGGGAAAATCCACCCGCCGAACGTGATGGCGAGCGAGAAAATCCCTGACGCGACGCTTTTCGTCCGAGACGATCCAGCCTTCAAGGTCTGTGGCGATGGAAAGCGGCCAGAGACCGAAGACGGGATGGTCACGACCAAGGGATGCGGCGATCGCGATGTCGTCGGCACTTTCTACGGGATGCGCCAGTCGCGCGATGAGATCGGGAGGGAAGAAGGGGCTGTCTATGGGGATCGTTGCGACGTGCGAGGCACGCGGGTAACGCAATTGAGCGTCCTGCATCGCGGCGAGTACGCCGGCAAGCGGCCCTAGCTTGCCGGGAATCTTGTCCGGAACCAGCATCATGCCCATGGTATCGGGCCAATCGGCATCCGCGTTGAGAGCGATAGGCTGCGTCTGCCGCTGCGCAATACGGGCAGCGATGCGGGCGAGCAGACTTTCGTTGCCGAGCAAGGAAAAAGCCTTGTTCGCGCCCATGCGGCTCGAACGGCCGCCGGCAAGCAGA
>JBCNPI010000118.1:0-15714 GCA_039593415.1 Rhizobium sp.
GGCGATCGACTTTAGCGACCCTTCGACCCTCGCGGCTCTGGCCGACGCACTGACGGCAGCAGGCGTCGATGGCGTAGAAATTTCGCGACCGGGCGGCAATCTGCGCATCGTAGTCTCGAAGGCCGGAAGCGCCCAAATCAGCCTGACAGGAAATGCGCAGCCTGCGCCGGCGACATCGGTGGCGGTTGTCAAAGCGCCAATGGCGGGCCATTTCTATCCTTTGCATCCATCGGATTCTGATGGGACCGGGCATCTTCCGCGCGCTGTTTCCAGCGAGGATGCGATCGGGTTCATCCGCATCGGTTCCGTCTTGCTTCCCATTCTCGCCGGCAGGTCCGGTTTGCTGGCCAGGCAATTAGCGGAGCCCGAAACCCTGGTCGGATTCGGGGATACCCTGTTCGAAATCGAGCCGCTGTCATGATTGCCACCTCGAATACCGTCACATCGTCGCGCGAAATCGTTCCCGCCGCCAAGGGCCGGGCGCGGATTTCCTGCATCGGCACCCGATCTTTCCTGCTGGAAGCGCCGGGCGAATTCGATTTGCCCGCGCAGCGGTGGATCTGGGCTTTGGCACAGACGGTAAGGGGTTGGGCCGATATAGCGGAAGTGATCCCCGGAATGACCAATCTTCTAGCGATCTTCAAGGAGACGCCTGAGGATCCAGAATTGGTGACGGGCCGGCTTGTCGAGGCATGGAACAAGGCCGATAGCCTCGACCTGGCGGGAAAGATCATCGAAATCCCTGTTCACTATGGCGGCAGCTATGCGATTGACCTTCCCGCGATCTGCGATTTTTGCGGCTTGAGCGACCGTGAGGTCGTGCGCATCCACTATGAGGCGAGTTACCGCGTCTTTGCCCTGGGAAGCGCCCCCGGTTTCGGCTACCTGCACGGGCTCGACCCGCGCATCTACATGCCGCGCAAGACCGTTCCGTCGCTCAGGATGGAGAAGGGCAGCGTGACGATCGGGGGGATGCAGACAGGCGTTGCGATGCTGACAGGCCCGAACGGGTGGAACTCGCTCGGCCATGCGGATCTGCAGATGTTCGATCCTGCCTCCGCGACGCCAGCCCTGATGGCGCCCGGCAATACGGTGCGCTTTCTGCCGGCAAGGATCGAGCTATGATCGAGATCATTGAAACTGGCCCATTCAATACGGTTCAAGATCTTGGCCGCCCCGGCTATCGCGATATCGGCGTCACGGCCAGCGGCGCGATGGACTCTCTTGCGGTGAAGATCGGCAATATCCTTGTTGGCAACGACGACGATGCGGCTGCAATAGAGGTTCAGACCTTTCCGTTCAAACTGCGGTTCGCGGCCCATGCTGTCTTTGCCGTCACAGGTGCAGATGGCAATCCTGTGCTGGACGGCCGGGAACTGCTTCCATGGTGCGCCTATGTCGCCGAGCCGGGCCAGATCCTGGAGCTGCGGCAGCCGCCGAGGCTGGCCCGCGCCTATATCGTGTTCGGCGGAGGGCTGGATGTGCCGGTCCTGATGGGATCGCGGAGCACCGCACTGCGGGGCGGATTTGGCGGAAAAGCCGGTCGGCCGCTGATCAAGGGTGACCGAATTGAATTCGGCCCGCCATCGGATGCGCTCCCCTTGCCGGCGAGCGGTCTCGCGGTGGTCGAGCCGGCCGCGGTGCTAAATGATGTCTTTCCGGCCTCGGTCGATGGCGTGCTACCCATCCGCGCGATCGTCGCCGGCGAACATGAGCTGTTTGCCGGCGATGGCGAGGCTTTCTGGAGCCAGGTCTGGCGTATATCGTCGAGCAGCGACCGCACCGGCTATCGCCTGTCCGGCGAACCGATCAAACCGACGGCGACAGTCGAGATGCGCTCGCATGGCGTCGTGCCAGGCGTGATCCAGGTCCCGCCCGGCGGCGAGCCGATCATTCAGATGAGCGATGCCAATACTGCGGGTGGCTATCCGAAGATTGCCGGCGTCATCGAATGCGATCTGTGGCGGCTCGGCCAGGCCCGGATCGGCAGCAGGTTGCGCTTCGTCCGCTCGACGCATGCCGAGGCGCGCGCGGTGGAGCAGGCCGTTGCCCGCTATGTCGAGGATGTCAGGCGGACATCGCAGATGGTCAAGCGTGCCTTGAAGGCAATGGCCTGACGGCAACTAGGGGCATCAAGGGAGGAAACGATGAAGATCGATCTGAATTCCGACATGGGCGAGGGTTTTGGTCCCTATCGGCTATGCGACGACGAAGCGATGATGAAGATCGTGTCGTCCGCCAATATCGCCTGCGGCTTTCATGGCGGCGACCCGGACACGATGGCGCGCATGGTTCGCCTCGCGAAGGTAAACGGCGTGGGTATCGGCGCGCATCCGGGCCTGCCGGACCGATCCGGTTTCGGCCGGCGCGAGATGCCGTTCCAGCCGGACGAGCTTCGCCAGCAGATGCTCTATCAGCTCGGCGCATTGATCGCGATCGCCAGGAGCGAGGGCATGAGTGTCGGACATTTCAGCTTTCATGCGGCGATGGGCAATATGGTCAATCGCGATCCAGTGCTCGCCGATCTGATGATGAATGCCATTGCCGCGGTCGATCCGCGTCTCGTTGTCTTCGTGACATCGGGCAGTGAAATCGAAAAGGCGGCAAGGCGCGCGAAACTCAAGACGCTGGCGCTGTTTCTGGCCGACCGTGCCTATGATGCCGACGGCAGGCTCGTTACCCGCGGCCTGCCGGGCGCGCTGGTCAAGGACGAGGCTGCGGTCCGCACACGGGTGCGTCGCTTTCTGACGGATGGGACCGTCGAGGCGATCGACGGAAGTACGCTCGAAATGCCAGCCCGATCGATCCTCGTCCACAGCGATACGCCCGGCGCGCTTGAGCTTGCCCACGTCATCCGCAGTGAAATCGAGGCTTCCGGCGCCACCTTGGCGCCTGCGGCCGAACTCGCATCTTGATGTTGCTGGCCAGCAAGTTTTTCATTTCCACTGAAAGAGCACGCCAATGCCCTCCACAGCCGATCGCCTGAAGAATGTTTCCATCTCCGCCTCCGCCGCCATGACCCAACGCGCCCGCGAACTGGCCGCCAAGGGTATCAAGGTCGTCAGCCTCTCCTCCGGGGAGCCGGATTTTTCGACACCCGCCCATGCGATCGAGGCTGCGCACGCGGCCGCACTTGGCGGCGATACCAAATATCCGCCGATGGATGGCACGCCGGCGCTGAAGGCCGCGATCAGCAGAAAGTTCAAGCGCGACAATAACCTCGACTACGATGCAAGCCAGATCGTCGTTTCCGGCGGCGGCAAGCAGGTGATCTTCAATGCGATGCTGGCCACCTGCAATCCGGGCGACGAGGTCGTCATTCCCACGCCGTCGTGGGTCAGCTACGCCGACATCGTCAAATTTGCCGGCGGCGTCCCGGTCGCCGTTCCCTGCTTCGAGCAGGCCGGATTCAAGCTGCGTCCGGAGGACCTCGAGGCAGCGATCACGCCGCGCACCAAATGGCTTCTCCTGAATTTTCCGAACAATCCGACGGGTGCCGCCTGCTCGCGCGCGGAAATGGCCGTGATCGCCGAAGTCATGCTGCGCCATCCGGATGTCTGGATCCTCACCGACGATATCTACGAGCATCTGGTCTACGACGAGTTCGAATTCTGCACGATCGCCGATGCCGAACCGAGGCTTTACAACCGGGTCCTGACGATGAACGGCGTCTCCAAGGCCTATGCCATGACCGGCTGGCGCCTGGGATACTGCGCCAGTGGATCGAAGGAATTGATTGCCGCGATCAGCAACATCAACGGCCAGAACGGCGGAGGCATCGCAACCGTCACGCAGGCAGCGGCGATCGCAGCGCTGGACGGGCCGCAGGATCTCCTGAAGGAGCGGGCGGCGATCTACAGGGAGAGACGCGACTTCGTGCTCGATCAACTGTCGAAGGTCGAAGGACTGCGCTGCCACAAGCCGGAAGGCGCCTTCTACATCTATCCCAATATGTCCGGCCTGATCGGCAGAACCACCAAGGGCGGACGCAAGATCGAGACGGACGTCGATTTCGTCATGGCGCTGGTCGATGAGCACCATGTCGCGACGGTGCAGGGCTCCGCCTATGGCATGAGCCCTTATTTCCGCATCTCCTATGCGACAAGCATGGAAAAGCTTGGCGAGGGCTGCGCCCGTATCGCCGAGTTCTGCCGCGATATGCGCTGAGTGGTAATCCCGCGCGCCTGCGGCCCGGTTTCCGGGTCGCAGGCCGTTGGCGCATGCCCCTAAGCTTTACACCTTCAACTGCTCAGTCAGCTCGACGAGGATGTCCTTGACGGCGAATGCCGGCTCCGACAACGAGTTCTGGTCGGATGTGCAAAGCGACAGCGTTTCCTCGATCCGCGGCGAAATCAGCCGGCATACCAGAGGCTCGGTCGATTCCGAGACGATACGGTCGGCAATCGCCTTCGGCATGATGGTCGCGCCAAGCCCGCTGCCGACGGCGCGCGCCAGCGTTCGCACGATTTCGACTTCGGCCACGACCTTGAGATTGATGCGGCTGCGCGTGAAGGCGGCATCGACGGCCCGGCGCACGAAATTGTAGGCCGGCGGCAACAGCATGGGCATCCCATCGAGTGCGCTGACGGGCACGGGTTTCTGGTCTGAATCGATCGCGAAATTGCGATGGGCAACGAGATAGAATTCCTCCCTCAGGATCGGCTCGAACCGCACGCCCTTGATCGGCCCCGTGCCGTGGATCAACGCCACTTCCAGCCGGCCGGTCATGATCATCTGGCTATAGGTCTGACCAACGCTCTCCGTCAGATGAAGCAGAATTCCGGGGTGCCTCTTCCTCGTCTCCGCCAGAAGGTCGACGGAAAGCGTGGCGGCACTGCTGAAGGGCACGAGCCCGACCGAGACGCGTCCGGCAAGCGAATTGCCGGCTGCGGCGGCATCGGCCTGCGCCTGTTCCATCTGGCGCAGAATGATCTGCGCATGCCGATAAACCGCGTGTCCGGCATCGGTCATGCTGACGCCCTGCTGGCTGCGGATCAGGAGTTTCTGGCCGAAATGTTCCTCGAGCGCCGCCAATTGCTGGCTGAGTGCCGGCTGGGCGAGATGCAGGATATCGGCGGCCCGCGTGATGCTGCCGCTATCGACGATAGCGATGAAGGATTTGAAGCGTCTGATAT
This sequence comes from Rhizobium sp., assembly GCA_039593415.1. Taxonomy (GTDB): domain Bacteria; phylum Pseudomonadota; class Alphaproteobacteria; order Rhizobiales; family Rhizobiaceae; genus Rhizobium. The sequence continues at coordinate 5,136 of JBCNPI010000118.1, forward strand.
CCATGGCTTTGGGTACTGTTCTGTCTTTACGGCGCATGTTTGCAGACGTGCATCTGTTTTGCAACGCGCGCCGATGTCGGGACGCCATGCGGATCGCTGCAAAAATGGCGCGACGCCGCTCGGCCAAGGCCGATTAGCATGCGACCGGCACATCTCCATAAAACTTGCTTATCACTCCAAAAGTAATCGGTCTTAGGCAAGGAGTTGAAGCTCCGCTAATGTCCAAACCAACAAAAGGGGATAAGAATGCCATTCTCCGACTACAAGACCGCGCTGGTCACCGGCGCTTCCTCCGGTATCGGCGCCGCAGTGGTAGAGCGGCTTTGCCGCGAGGGCATAGAGGTGCATGCGATTGCCCGCAGTGCCGGTGCCCTGAAGGAACTGGCCGAGCGCACGGGATGCGTCGCCCACGTCGTCGATGTGACGGATCGCGCCGCAATCGCCGATCTTGCCAATCGGGTTCAGTTCGACATTCTGGTCAACAATGCGGGCGTCGACCGGCCGAAGAAATTCCTTCAGGCTGACGAAGAGGACATCGATCTCCTCATCGATGTCAATCTTCGCGCAGTGCTGCACATCTGCCGTCTGGTCGTGCCGGGGATGGTGGCTCGCGACCGCGGGCACGTCATCAACATCTCCTCGATTGCCGGAAACTACAATTTCGGCGGCAATTCAACTTATCATGCCGTCAAGGCTGGCGTCGCCATGTTGTCGAACCAGCTGCGCATCGATGCATTCGGCAAGCGGGTCCGCGTCACCGAGATCTGCCCCGGCCGCGTTGCAACCGATATCTTCAACCACGTCCATGGTGGTGACCCGAGCGTGCGCGAACGCTTCATCGACGGGTTCGAGCTGCCGCAGGCGGCCGATATCGCGGATGCGATCGCCTTTGCGATTTCAGCGCCGGTCGCGGTCAATATCGGACATATGGAGATCACCCCGACATTGCAGGTGATGGGCGGCCTGCAGACGGCAAAGCCCGAGACGTCCGCCGCCACCTATGATGCGGAAGGTGCCAAGCGGTGAGCGGGTTCGATCTGTCGGCCATTCTGAGGAATCCGGATTACGTCGCGATGCTCTTGCGGGGCATCGAGATGACCTTCGTCATCTATATCGGTTCCTGGCTTCTTGCGATGACGCTGGCCATCCTGCTTTTTGCCCTCCGGGTCTCGCCGCTTCGCATCGGCGAGCCGATCGTGAAGGCCTACGTTTCCTACCATCGCAACGTCCCGACGCTCGTGCAGCTGATGTTCTGGTATTTCGGGATCTATACGCTGATGCCGCAAGGCATCACCGACTGGCTTGCCGACCACAATGCCGAGGCGATCTTCGCCATCATAGGCCTGGGGTTGTGCCAGGCCGCCTATTTCAGCGAGGATTTGCGCTCCGGGCTGCGGTCGGTCGGCCCAGGGCAGATGGAAGCGGCCAAGGCGCTGGGGCATGGCTACATCTCGGCCATGCGGTTCGTCATCATGCCTCAGGGCGTGCGCAACGCCCTGCCACCGCTCATCAATCACAGCGTATCGCTGTTCAAGAACAGCAGTCTCGCGATCGTCGTAGGTGCGTCGGAACTTACGCATGCGGTCAAGGAAATCGACAATGTCAGTTTCCGCACTTTCGAGATCTATCTGATCGGTACGGTGATCTACCTGTTCTTCTCCCTCATCATCATGGCCTTCGGCGCATATATCTCCCTGCGCAGCGATCCGGTGCGGAGGGCGCGCGCATGATCCAGGACATCATCAAGATCATCCATGACTATTGGCTTCTGCTGCTGATCGGCCAGTATCCCAACGGCCCACTGGGCGGCCTTGCCAATACGCTCATCCTTTCAGCGCTTGCCATCGCGCTCGCATTCCCCGTCAGTATTCTGCTTGCCATGGCCCGTCTTTCCAAATGGGCGGTCCTCAGATGGCCGGCAACCGGCCTCGTCTACATCACGCGCGGCGTTCCGCTGCTGATGTTGATCCTCTGGTGCTATTTCATCGTTCCGCTATGGACGGGGGCGGATGTCCCAAGCTTCCTGATCATGCTGGTAACGCTCGTCATCTATGAGGGCGCGTTCCTGAGCGAGGTCGTTCGCGCCGGTATCGTCTCGCTCGGCCAGGGACAGATGGATGCTGCGAGAGCACTTGGCCACAGTTACATCGGTGCGATGCGTTTCGTGATCCTGCCGCAGGCGCTCTACAACATGATCCCGAGCATGATCTCGACGTTCGTTTCGACGATCAAGGACACGACGCTTGGCTACATCATCAACGTGCCGGACCTGACTTTCGCGGCAAGCCAGGTCAACAACCAGCTGCTGTCGCAACCCTTCCAGGTCTTCTTCATCCTCGCCGTTGTCTATTATGCGCTCTGCTGGAGCCTGACCCATGTCGCAAACAGCGTCGAACGGCGGATTGCCCGCCGGCGAGCCGGGCCGCGGAAGATGCGCCTGCGCAGCGATGTCGTTCCCTTAAAAACATTCACGGAGCAGCTATGAGCATCCCAGTTCCCGCACCGCAGGACGGCGCTCGGGAGATCCGTCTTCACGCGGTCTGCAAGAGCTACGGCCATTATCAGGTGTTGAACAACATCAATGCCGATGTCAGCCGCGGTGAAGTTGTCGTCATTTGCGGACCGTCCGGTTCCGGCAAGTCGACACTGATCCGCACGATCAACCGGCTGGAAGAGATCAATAGCGGTTCGATAGATTTTGAGGGAAAGAATATTCATGCCGCGATGGGCGCTGCGGAGCTCAATCGGCTGCGCAGCCGGATCGGCTTCGTCTTCCAGAATTTCAACCTGTTTCCCCATTTGTCCGTCGTCGACAATGTTTCGATGTCGCCGATCCGGGTCAAGGGTGTGCCGGCGAAAGTGGCGCGCGACAAGGCGCTCGCATTGCTTGATCGCGTCGGTCTTGCCGACAAGGCGAATGCCTATCCAGGCCAACTTTCAGGCGGTCAGCAGCAACGCGTGGCCATCGCCCGCGCCCTCGCAATGGAGCCGCCGGTCATGCTCTTCGACGAGCCGACGAGTGCGCTTGATCCCGAGATGGTCGGCGAAGTGCTGAGCGTCATGAAAAGCCTAGCGGCTGAAGGGATGACGATGCTCTGCGTTACCCACGAAATGGGCTTTGCCCGCGATGTGGCCGACCGGATCTGGTTCATCGATGCCGGCGAGATCCTGGAGACTGCGCCTCCCGAGGAATTCTTCAAGAGCCCCCGTCATCCCAGAGCTCAGCGCTTCCTCTCGGATCTGCGCCACTAAGCACCTGAAATCGATAACAAGGAGAACAGCAATGAACTGGAAATGCTTCACCGTGACATTGGCGCTTTCCGGCGTCGCCATCGCCCTGCCGGCCAAGGCGGATCAGCTCGACACCATCATGTCGGCAAAGACGCTTCGCTGCGCGACCTATGCCGACGTGCCGCCGTTTTCCTCGCCCGACCCGAAAACCCGCGAAATGGTCGGCTTCGACGTCGATCTGTGCAGGGCGATTGCAAACGAACTTGGTGTGAAGGCCGAGATCAAGCCGATCTCAGTCGAGGCACGTGTTCCCGAAGTGAAGCTCGGCCGTGTCGATATCACGGTCGCCAACCTTGCCTATACGCTCAGCCGCGCCGAACAGATCCAGTTCAGCGATCCCTATTACATCGCCAAGGAAATGCTCATCGTCCCCGCCGAGGACGCCGGCAAGACCAAGGCCGATTTCGAAGGCAAGCGTCTTGCCTCGACCAAGGGCTCGACTTCGGAACTGGCAATCAAGCTCAACAAGTCCGACCCGTTGACCTTCCAGGACACCGGGTCTGCTTATCTCGCCGTTCAGCAGGGCAAGGCGCGGGGTCTCGTCGCCAACACCATGACGACGACGCTGCTTGTCAACGAATCCAAAACGAAGGGCAAGCAGATGCGCATGATCGACGACCCCATGCTGCTGGAGCCGGTCGGTATCGGCATGCAAAAGGATCAACCGGCGCTGACCGCAAAGATCAACGAAATCCTCCATAAGCTCGACGGCTCCGGCGAGATCAACAAGATCTGGGAGAAATGGCTTGGTCCGAATACCGAATACAAAATGACCCGTACCGAGAAGGTCGTCCCGATCACCGAATTGAAGTTCGATCCGATTCCCTGACGAAGGGCCGCCTAGTTCGGTCAGTCATCCATCCGAAAATTGTCATCGATTACAGGCGGTGGGCGTACCCACCGCCGGCTTAACCATGGGAGGTTTTCGTGACCCACATCAAAGATATTGCCAAGCGCCCGAGCAAGGCCGACGTCGACGCACTCGCCAAATTCTCGCCTGCAACAATCCATGAGGCTCAGGGCCGCCGTGGTGCGCTGTCCTCGCGGCTGAAGCCCGTGGATTATCGCATGAAGCTTTGCGGCCCGGCATTCACGGTGAAATGCGCGCCGCGCGACAACATCATGCTGCAGCTTGCGATCAACTACGCCAAACCCGGTGATATCATCGTCGTCTCGGCAGGCGAATATGAGGAAGCCGGCTCCTTTGGCGATGTGCTCGCTAATGCCTGCCTTGCCAAGGGCATCGGCGGACTGGTGACCGATACCGGTGTGCGTGACACGCTGCAACTGAGAGAACTTGGATTTCCGGTGTTCTCGCTGAGCGTCTGCATCAAGGGGACAGTGAAGGAGACGATCACCGCCCTCAATGATCCGGTCATCGTTGGCGGAGAGATCATCAATCCCGGCGACATTATCGTCGGCGATGCCGATGGCCTCGTAGTGGTCCGCCGAGAAGATGCGCAAGATGCCGCAAGATCGTCACAGGCTCGTGAGGAGGCGGAGGCCGGCTACATCGAAGCTTACAAACAAGGAAAGTCGGTTATTGAAGTCAGTAAGCTGGAGCCTGTATTGAAGGCTAAGGGCCTGATCGGCAGTATTTGATGTTCGTTTGAACGAGGCGGTTGTTGAATCGATGTGCCATTGATGGCTGCGATCCAAGCGAAAGATATTTAGAAGAGGGGCATATCATCGCGATAGGTGATCTCTTTTGAGTCATACCTGCCTTGAGCCAGAATCGCAGCCTAGAGACTCTGTTTTAGCTGCTATCGCAAAAATTTAGCGCTGGAACAGTCGTATCGCCGATTCGTACCCCTTCAAGCGCTGTCCTTGCGTCGTCTAAAGACGACCGCTCCGGATCGGTGGCCGCACCAGCTATGCGGTCCGCGATGGGAGAAGATTTGCCCTGCCAGGAGGAGCTCATTGATACTCTAGGTCTGATGCATCGAATGCGGCAGGGCTGTCCTATCATTTATTTCTGGTTGTAGCCGCTATTGGCATTTCACCGTCAGTGGCTGGCTGAGTTAATATCGCGATCTGGAAACGTTTGATGGGGCCGACAACGACCCAGTAGCTGATCACCGCGCCGATAACATGCAGCCCGACATAGAGCAGCGCCCCATGAAACGAGCCGGTTCCATTGATGATATAGCCAATCGCGACCGGAGTGATCACCCCTCCGACGCTACCGGCCGCATTGAAAAGACCGCCGGTCAGGCCGATTGCCTCCTTCGGAGCGGTGTCGGCGACGACCGTCCAGCCGAGAGATCCAAAACCCTTGCCGAAGAAGGCTGCGCACATGATCGCAACCACGATTGCGTTCGCATCCGTGTAGTTACAGAGAATGATTGAAGTGCTGAGGCCGAGACCGATGGTGATCGGAATTTTTCTAGCGAGGCTGAGCGAGCCGCTCCGTCGCAGCAACCAGTCGGAGAAGAAGCCGGTTGAGACGCCGCCGATGCAGCCGAAAATGGCAGGCAGAGACGCAACGAAGCCAGCCTGTAGTATCGACAAATGACGTTCCTGCACGAGATAGCTCGGGAACCAGGAGATGAAGAACGTTGAGAGTGTCGCAATGCAGTATTGGGCGAGAAAGATGCCAAGCAGCATTCGGTTCGTCAGTATCTGCTTTGCAATGCTTCGGGTAGGAGGCTGCTCGCCTTTGCCGTTCGCGTTTTCGCCGCCAACGTCGGTCAATGCGCCACCGGCCCTAATATAGGCAATCTCTTCCCTGGTCACGCGCGGATGACGGCTCGGTGCATAATAGAACACTGCCCAAAGGAGGGCGATGATGAGGCCGAGTCCACCCATGACCGTAAAGATATGCTCCCAGCCGAGGTAGTGGAACAACGCGCCCATGAGAGGAGTGAAAATGGCGAGCGAAAGATATTGTGCCGAATTGAAAATTGCGCCTGCGACGCCGCGTTCGGCCGACGGAAACCACGCGGCGATGATCCTCGCCGAAGCCGGCGTCACCGGACCTTCCAATAAGCCGAGGATAAAGCGCAGGGTATAAAGTGCGACGATCGGAAAAGCGACATAGCTGACGCCGCTGACCAATGTGATCGCGATCGACCAACCGGCCAGCGAGATCAGCATGGCCATCTTGGCGCCTGTGCGATCGACAATATAGCCGGAAGGTACCTGGGCGAGGAAATAACTCCATGAGAAGGCCGAAAACAGCCATCCCATGTTGACCGCGCTAATGCCGAGATCCTTCGAAATGCCCGGTCCGGCGACGGAAAGCGTCGCTCGGTCCCCGGTACTGACCGCAAGGATTACGGTGATGAGGGCGAGGACGATGAACCGCTGATAACCTACGCGTGGCACGGCGGCGGGTTCAAAAGCAGTGTTTTCCATCTGCGGAACCTTTCAAGCATATCAAATCTGTTCAGTGGAGGCGATGTGGCCGGGGGCCACCCCAAAGTGGCGGCCTGACTGCTAGGCGGAGTTTTCGCCGAAAGCCGTGCATCGGCCTTTAACGACAAGTCGAGGCATGGGGCCTCGCCGATTTTCCACCCGACCATTCGGCGCGGTCGTGGGCCGAATGGTGAAAACATTTTCTCATATCCATCTCCTCCCTAGGCTCCTCCTGATTTCGGATCCCGCAAAAATTGAGCGTCGACAATCATCTGGAATCTGATATACCAGATGTCACACAAAAAATGTGTCGTCAACGAATTTCGAGAGACAATGGCTGCAGCCTTTCAGAGTCCAGACCGCGCCCCGATATTTGCCAAGATTGATCCAGCCTTTCAGGTGACGGTTAGAGACCACGTCTATCGGGCTGTTCGCAGCGCCATTCTTTCGGGCAGCTTCGCAACAGGCGAAAAGCTGAACGAGCGCGGCCTTGCCGAACAGTTCGGCGTCAGCACGACCCCAGTCAAGGAGGCCCTTCGTCAGCTTGAAACCGAGGGCCTCGTGGAAGCGCTGCCGCGCAGGGGTATCGTCATCCGGTTCAGCAGCCAATGGGCCGAGGAAATGATCTTGGCGCGCGCAGCGCTTGAATCGATGATCGCTCATCTTGCAGCCAAACGCATCGGAAAGCAGGTGAAGATTGAGCTGCAATCTGTCGCGGAACTGATGAAGAAGGCGACGGTCTCCGGGGATGCGGATCGGCTGATTGAGCTGAACGAGATGTTCCATGATCGGATTCATCAAGGTTCCCGCTGCAACTATCTCGCCAAACTGATTGAGCGCCAGCAATTTTACGACGCGAGCATTCGCCGCGTCATCCATTTGGATCCTACGGAACGCCAGAAGGCGCTTGAGGAGCATCTAGACATTGCGAACGCAATTATCGCCGGCGATGCCGATCTGGCCGAGCGCGTGATGCGTGACCACGTAGTCCGATCCGGCGAGACATATATGGGTATGGTATTCGGGAGGCCGAGCGGTGTCTGACCGGAGCGAGAAATTCGAGGTTATGAAAACGGAGGGGTACTTGCGATGCTTGGTCGCGCGTGATTTGACCAGGCCATAGAGATAGACGGATGGTTGTCCTCCAGAGAGTTTTCTCGCGAGGTCACTCTGCCACCGTGCAGGCCGCTACTGACCCCAGATGGAATCCTAAGAGCAAGTTCGGCTGTGTGGCACTGCCCTACACTTTGCGCTGTCACTTTTCTCGGAGGGTTTCCCGATCAAAATGAACACGCCAAACCCACTGGTCTTCTACGAACCTTCGCCGATCGAGAGGAAGCGGCTGTCCACGATCATGACCTTTCCAGTCCCGCCATTGTGTTTACTCGAAAACGAGCTGAACCTTTAGCGTCCGCTCCGGATGCCGTTCCACGAGGTCGAAAGCGGCACGCGCATCCGTGGCCTCGAAACCCTGAGTGATCATCGCCTCCGGTCGAAGGGCACCCGATTCCAGCCAGGTCACGACTTCGGGAATGAAGCGGCGGTTGAGCCGCGAGCCGGTCAGCGTCAGTTCCTTACGAACGATTTCCTGCTGGCTGATGTTGCACGGTGCCGGCGAAAAGCCGAGCAGGCCGATACGGCCGGCCGGAGCTGCGATGCGGCACGCTTCCTCCAGGAGGCTCGGAATGCCGGCGCAGTCGATGACGACCGAAGGGCCGAGACCGCCGAGTTCCGGCGCGACGATTTCGGCAACGGACTGCTCAAGCGAATGGATAACGACGTCGGCGCCGAATTCCCTGGCGCGCTCGAGGCGGTTGGCGTCGATATCGGCGACGATGCAGCGGGCGCCGCGCATCTTGGCGATCTGCAACACGGTGATGCCGACCGTTCCGGCGCCATAGATCAGGACGACGTCGTCCTTGGTGCACTCCGTTCGCCACAGGACGTTTGCCGCGACGGCAAGCGGCTCTGCGAGCGCTGCAACGTCGAACCCCAGCGCCGGGGATACTTTGACGGCATTGGCCTCGGGCACCACCGCGACGGAACGGAAGCCACCATCGCGATGGACGCCGACCACCTGGAGCTTTGCACAGACGTTCGAACGGCCGATGCGGCAGGGATGGCAGGTGCCGCAGGAAATCACCGGATCGGCGACGATATGGTCGCCGACGGCGAGCGAGGAGACACCAGCGCCGAGCGCCTCGATGACGCCTGCGAATTCATGACCTATCACACGAGGATAGGTCACGAAGGGGTTCGAACCGTGCAGAATATGCATATCCGAGCCGCAGATGCCGGCGCGCTTTACGCGGATGGCCACTTCACCGGGGCCAGGTTGCGGCGCCTGCCTGTCGTCAACGACGAGGTTGTGCGGTTCGCGAACGGAAATCGTCACCATGGTCTTTGTCCTCTTGCAAGTCTTGGCGTTCGTGTGGGGTCACGCAGCGCAGCGCAGCCAGTCGGGCGTCCACACGCATAAGCCAGGCGCCGTCATCGATGAGAGGGGTGGGAAACAGGCCGGCGATATCGAAGAAGGGAGCCGCCGACCCGGCCGGTGCAGCCAGAGCCGCCGCTGCTTTGAGGTCGGCCGAGCGTGGATCGTCGAGGCGTTCGGTCGCAATCACGTAAGCCAACCATAGTGCGACGACGTCGGCAAAATCGGCGGCGTCGCCGCCGGCCGCCAGCCGCTCCATGGCGGGCGCGAAAATGCGCTGAGGCATTTTCTGCGTGCCGTCCACGGCGATCTGGGCGGTTCGGTGCGCGATGGCGGGGTTCGAAAACCGGGCCACGAGTTCTTCGCGATAGGAGGCGAGGTCGATCTGCGGTACCGCGTCGAGTGTCGGGAAGACCGCTTCCATGTGCCGCCGCACCCGTTCGACATGTTCTGGAATTGCCATGACGTCGCGAACATAGTCCAGCCCATTCAGCTGGCCGAGATAGGCGATCAGCGAATGAGAGCCATTGAGCAGCCGGAGCTTCATCTTCTCATAGGCATGGACATTCCTAACGAAGATCGCGCCGCCAGCTTCCCAGGCGGGACGGCCGGCGGCGAAATCGTCCTCGATCACCCATTGAGTGAAGGATTCGGTTTCGAGCGCGAGGCGATCTTCCGCGCCGATAAGCGACGCGGCGCGCGCGTGTCGCGTCCGTCGCAGCCGGCACGATACGGTCGACCATGCTGGAAGGAAAGCGGATTTCCCGCTCGATCCAGGCCGCGACCTCGGGATCGCGGCGTTCGGCCATTTCTGCGACGAGACGGCGCACGATGTTACCGTTGCCGGGCAGGTTGTCGCAGCAGAGAACGGTCAGCGGGTCGCGGCCGAGCCTCATGCGGCGCGCAAGCGCTTCGACGAGAATGCCGATCACGCCGATCGGGTCCTGGCGGTGCGTCAAGTCGTGGGCGATGGCGGCATGCGACAGGTCGAGCCCGCCGGAGATCGGATCGATGCCATAAGCCTTTTCGCTCACCGTCAGGGTGACGATGCGGGTGCCGTTGTCGGAAAGCCGCTGGAGCAGGCGTTCGCGCTCCTCGGTCGCGGCAATGGCATCGACGATGGAGCCGACGATGCGCGCCCGGTCACCATCCGCGCCGCGGGTGACGACGCTGTAGCGGCAGTCCTGCGCCTTGAGATCAGCGACGATGTCAACCGACCTCAGGCTCGCACCGGCGATGCCCCAATCGCCATACCGGGCATCGATAGCCTTATCCGTGTAGATCGCCTGATGGGCGCGATGGAAGGCGCCAATGCCGATGTGGACGATGCCGACCTTGAGCGCCGCGGGATCGAAGGACGGGTGCTCGACGCTCGAGGGGAGGGAGGTGTTCTTGCCGAGGCGGTTCATCGCTCAATTCATTCCAAATACGGGATGCGACAGTGTCTGCTCGATGCCGCGCAGTTCGGCAAGGCCCTTGAGCCGACCGATGCCTGGA
>JBCNPI010000119.1:0-15693 GCA_039593415.1 Rhizobium sp.
AACCGCCGAAGGGTCCCTGGTCTTGAGTTCTGACACGAAAAACAAAGCCTCCAATAAAGACGGAAAACGATCGGGCAAGCGGCCTCAGCAATCACGGCCGCTTGATTCGTCTCCACTCAAGCCCGGCCTTGCGGCCCGCGCGGCGGCGTCGAAGATCCTGGGGGCCGTGCTCGACCGCAAGACACCGCTCGACGGCATGCTTGATGCCGAAGGCGGCAGTGCCGCCTATACGACACTCAGCGACAGCGATCGCGCGCTGGTTCGCGCCATTTTGAACAGCGCACTGCGCCACCTGCCCCGAATCGAAGCGGCGATATCGTCGCTGCTCGATTCGCCGCTTCCGGAAGGTGCCCGTGCGCTGCATCACGTCCTTGTCGTCGGCGCAACGCAGATTCTCTATCTCGACGTGCCTGACCATTCCGCCGTCGACCTTGCCGTCGAGCAGGCCAATCGCGATCCGCGCAACCGCCGCTTCGCCAAGCTGGTCAACGCCATCCTCCGTCGCATTGGGCGGGAAAAGCAGGATATTCTCGACCAAGTGGCAAAAGTGCCGGCTATGCCGGGCTGGTTCCTATCTCGCCTCCAAGTGGCCTATGGCGCCCCCGCCGCACTTAAAATTTCCGAAACGCAACTCGAGCCGGCAGCTATCGACCTCACTGTGAAATCCGATCCCGAAGGCTGGGCGAAACGGCTGAACGGCGTGGTGCTGCCGACCGGCGGCGTGCGGCTTGCCGCATTCGAAGGGTCCATTCCCTCGCTGGAAGGTTTCGATGACGGTGAGTGGTGGGTGCAGGACGCTGCCGCCAGCATTCCGGCAAAGCTTTTCGGCCCGCTTGTCGGCAAGCGGGTGGTAGATCTCTGCGCGGCACCCGGTGGCAAGACAGCGCAGCTCATTCTTGCCGGTGCCAGGGTCACGGCTCTCGATCAATCCGCCAATCGCCTGAAGAGATTGTCCGCCAATCTCGCACGCCTCGGCCTGGAGGCCGAGACCGTAGTCGCCGACATGAGCAAATATCAGCCCGATGAGCTTTTCGATGCCGCTCTCCTTGATGCACCCTGCTCCTCGACGGGAACCACGCGCCGCCACCCCGACGTGCTCTGGACGAAGGGGCCGGAGGATATCGCCAAGCTTGCCACCCTGCAGGAGCGGCTGCTTCGCCACGCTTTGACGCTGGTCAAACCCGACGGCATCGTGGTGTTTTCCAATTGTTCGCTCGATCCCGAAGAGGGCGAGGATCTCGTGGCGCGTCTTCTTGCCGATAGCGACGATATCGAGCGTATTCCGATTGCGGCGGGCGACTGGCCCGGCCTTGAAACCGCGATTTCGCCGCTCGGCGCCTTCCGCACCACGCCGGACATGCTGTCGCTTTCCGATGGTTTTGCCTCTGGTCTGGACGGATTCTATGCGGTGGTACTGCGGCGCAGGCGGTAAGCGTGGTTTCCAACAGCTTTCGCGAATAGGTTAAAAACTCAGTATTCTGTTCTTAATCGATATATTTGTAACCTCTTTTTAACCACGGGTAATGAGAGTAAGCAGAAGCAAATATGCAGGTCTGCGGCAGGGTTTTGTGAGTTCATACATGCGGGAAGCATGGCGGCGGATGTCGCGCCGCGCGGCGTTGACGCGATTGCGTCTTACCCGCCACACGATGCGTGTGCCGGAACGCCTGATCGTGGCGCCGACCGATTTGCGCAGCATCGATCCTTTTTTCGTCGAAGAGCTTCTGAACGGCCGCATCCTGCTTGCCGGGCGTGTTCTGGAAATGCAGGGGCCATCGCCCTTCTCGCTGGAGCTGCCATCGCTGGCTTTTGCTGCCCGGCTGCACAATTTTCGCTGGCTACGGCATTTGCGAGCGGAAAAGAGCGATCAGGCTTCGGCCATGGCGCGCGCGATCCTTACCGATTGGATTGCCGTTCACGGCACCCGGCTGCACGGTCTTGCCTGGTCGCCTGACATAGCAGCGCAGCGTCTGATCGCGCTCCTGTCACATTCGCCTGTGCTTCTACAGGGCACGGATAGCGGCTTCTACCGCCGTTTCATGCGCATGCTCGTTTTCCACGTGCGTTTTCTGCGTCGCATCGTGGCCTCATCGCCTGACGGCATCACCCGGTTCCGCGTGCGCATTGCGCTTGCCATGGCCTCGGTCGCCATGCCGAGCAGTTCGCTGGCGCTGAAACGGGTGGGGCAGGCGCTCGATCGCGAGATCGACCGGCAGATCCTTCAGGATGGCGGCCACATCTCCCGCAATCCGCGCGCATCACTGGAATTGCTGCTCGATTTGCTGCCGCTGCGCCAGACCTATGTCAATCTCGGCCATGACGTGCCCGTGCGGCTTATCCCCGGCATCGACCGCATGTATCCGGCGCTGCGCTTCTTCCGCCACCAGGACGGTGATCTGGCGCTGTTCAACGGTGCGACATCGACGCTCGCCAACGAGCTGATGTCGGTGCTGCGCTATGACGAGACGGCGGGGCAGGCCTTCAAGGCGCTGCCGCATACTAGATATCACCGGTTGGCGGCTGGTTCCGCCGTCGTCATCATCGATGCTGGTTTTGCCGCCTCAGCCGATTTGAGCCGCACGGCGCATGCCGGCTGCCTTTCCTTCGAAATGTCTTCGGGCAAAACGCGCTTCATCATCAATTCCGGTTCGCCCGAGTTTGCGGGCGATCGCTTCATACAGGCAGCGCGGGCAACTGCTGCGCATTCGACCGTCACACTCAACGACACCTCCTCCTGCCAGTTTTCCAAGTCGAAATCGCTGGGGCCGATCATGGTCGGCGGTGTGAAGAAGGTCATTGTCGAGCGCGCGGAGACGGAGGACGGGCGCGACTATGTCCGTGCGGCGCATGACGGCTATCTTTCGGCCTTCGGCTATGTCCACGAGCGCGAGCTGAGCCTCAATGCCAGCGGCACGATCATCGCCGGCCGCGACCGGTTCTTCGTGCCTGAAGGCAAGAAGCATCAGCCGAAGGGCGAAGGTATCGCCTCGGCACGCTTCCACATTCATCCCTCCATCAGCCTGCTGCAGACCGAGACGGATGCCGTGCTGCTGATCGCGCCGGACGGAGAGACCTGGGTCTTCTCCTCACCCGGGAACGAGGTGCTTGTCGCGGAAGATATCTTCTTTGCCGATCCATCCGGTATGCGCTCTTCCGAGCAGCTCGAGATCGTCTTCCGGATTACCGAAAAGCCGGAAATCCGCTGGTTTTTATCCCATCGGCCATAGGCTAAGCGCCTCAGCTATGCTAACGGGGCGGCATTGCGCGTCCCGCGCCATTTCCGCCGGACGCCTCGTCTCCTCACACCAGAGCGTTTTGCGCTCTGTTTTTTGTTATCGCAGCTCCGGACGGAAAACCGCCATATATTTTTCCTGAAGCTGCTCTAGACCGGAGAAAGCCCATGGCCGTCGTTTCCAAGAAAATTCCCGCTCCCGACAAGGTGAAGGTGAAAACCGCGCTCCTGTCCGTTTTCGACAAGACTGGCATCGTGGAGCTAGCGCGTGCGCTTAGCGAACAGGGCGTGCGCCTGCTGTCGACCGGAGGCACGCATAAGGCGATTGCCGCAGCGGGTCTTGCCGTGACCGACGTATCGGATGTGACGAATTTCCCGGAAATCATGGACGGCCGCGTCAAGACGCTGCATCCGAAGGTGCATGGCGGTCTGCTTGCTATCCGCGACGATGCCGAGCATCAGGCTGAAATGAAGGAGCACGGCATCGAAGGCATCGATCTTGCCGTCATCAATCTCTATCCCTTCGAAGAAGTTCGCAAGGCCGGCGGCGACTATCCGACGACGGTCGAGAATATCGATATCGGCGGCCCGGCGATGATCCGCGCTTCGGCCAAGAACCATGCCTATGTGACGACGCTGACCGATCCCGCCGATTATGCCGAGCTGCTGGCGCAGCTTTCCGCCGATGCGGGCCAGACGACCTATGATTTCCGCAAGCGCATGGCTGCCAAAGCCTTTGCCCGCACGGCTGCCTATGATGCGATGATCTCCAACTGGTTCGCCGAAGCGCTCGATATCGCCACACCACGCCACCGCGTCATCGGCGGCGTTCTGCGCGAGGAGATGCGCTATGGTGAAAACCCGCACCAGAAGGCAGCTTTCTACCTGACCGGCGAAAACCGCCCGGGCGTTTCCACGGCAACGCTCATCCAGGGCAAACAGCTATCCTACAACAACATCAACGACACCGATGCCGCCTATGAGCTCGTCGCCGAGTTCCTGCCGGAAAACGGCCCTGCCTGCGCAATCATCAAGCATGCCAATCCCTGCGGCGTCGCTACCGGCCCGAGCCTCGTGGAAGCGTATAAGCGTGCGCTTGCCTGCGATTCCACCTCGGCTTTCGGCGGTATCATCGCCCTGAACAGCCTGCTCGATGCGGAAACTGCAGAAGAGATCGTCAAGCTCTTCACCGAGGTCATCATCGCGCCGGAGGTCAGCGAGGATGCCAAGGCGATCATCGCCCGCAAGCCGAATCTCCGCCTTCTCTCGGTCGGCGCCCTGCCCGATCCGCGCGCTGCCGGCCTGACCGCCAAGACGGTCTCCGGCGGCCTGCTGGTCCAGAGCCGAGACAATGCTCTGGTCGAAGATATGGAGCTCAAGGTCGTCACCAAGCGCGCGCCGACGGCGCAGGAGCTGGAAGACATGAAGTTCGCCTTCCGTATCGCCAAGCATGTGAAGTCGAATGCTGTCGTTTACGCCAAGGACGGCCAGACGGCCGGCATCGGCGCGGGCCAGATGAGCCGTGTCGATTCCGCCCGTATCGCCGCCATCAAGGCCGAGGAAGCCGCCAAGGCCATGGGGCTTGCCGAGCCGCTGACGCGCGGCTCTGCCGTCGCTTCCGAAGCTTTCCTGCCGTTTGCTGATGGTCTGCTTTCGGCGATCGCGGCGGGTGCTACGGCTGTCATTCAGCCTGGCGGCTCGATGCGTGACCAGGAAGTAATCGACGCGGCAAACGAGCACAATGTTGCGATGGTCTTCACCGGTGTTCGCCATTTCCGTCATTGATCGTGGATATACCTGATCGGAAAAGTTTATATCCCGGCTGGTTTGCCAGCCGGGATTTTCTTTGCCTACTTCGCTGTTTTGTCGGCCGGATAGGGTGTCGGCAGCAAAAGAAGAAGGCCGCCGACAAGGAAGATAACAAGCGTCGTCATGCCGAGGCGGGCCGAGCCGCTCCAATAGGTTACCAGCGAGAAGAACAGCGTCGCCATGAAGCTGGTGGCGCGGCCTGATAGTGCGTAGATGCCGAAATAGCGGCCGGCTTCGGAGAGGCTGACGCTGCGGGCGAGATAGGAGCGCGATGAGGCCTGCACAGGACCGAAGGCGATGCCGATCAGCAGGCCATAGCCGATATAGGCCTTTTCCGCCGCGGTGCCGAACAGGCTGCCGGAACTGACAGTCGATAGCGGCACGAGGCCGAAGAGCGTGAAGCCCGGCCCGGTAGAGAGGATGCCGAAGGTGGCGGTCAGCAACAAAGTCAGGCTGATCATGACTGTCGTCTTAGAGCCCAGCCAGCGATCGAGATAGCCGGCGGCGAAGCAGCCGAAGATGGCGATGACGTTCAGGATAATCCCGTAGATGCCGATCTCGATCGTTGCCCAGCCGAACATGCCGGCTGCAAAGGTGCCGCCGAGAATCAGCAAGCCGTTGACGCCATCCTGGTAGACCATGCGGGCGATGAGAAAGAGGCTGATGCCGCGCCGGCGCTTCAGTTCGCTGAGGGTCATCGA
Source organism: Rhizobium sp. (assembly GCA_039593415.1). Classification (GTDB taxonomy): domain Bacteria; phylum Pseudomonadota; class Alphaproteobacteria; order Rhizobiales; family Rhizobiaceae; genus Rhizobium. The sequence continues at coordinate 5,743 of JBCNPI010000119.1, forward strand.
GAGCTCATGCAGGCCCGAGCGGACGGCGGCGCGAAGCGGCAGACCGCGGGCGGCGTCCGGAGTGAAGAAGAACATCGGCAGGATGAAGATCAGATACCATGCGGCCGAAATCGGTCCAGTGACACGGGCATCCTCACCGAGCCTGGCATCGAGGCCGAAGAGCGGCGTCAGGCCGAGGATGGTCTTGCCGGTCTGCGGGTTGCCGGCAAGGAGCGCAACGACGGTAATAAGAACGATCATGCCGCCGAGATAGCCAAGCCCCCAGGCCGCGTTCGACAGCCTGCCGACATCGTCCTTGCCGACCAGGCGCGGCATCATGGAATCATTGAAGACGATCGAGAATTCAGCGGAGATCGAAGCCAGGATCATGAAGATGACCGGATAGATGACAGGCGATCCGGGTGCTGCGCTCCAGAGACAGACGAGACTTGCGATCTTGATGACGGCGAAGAAAGCGATCCATGGCTTGCGAGCGCCGGATTGATCGGCGATCGAGCCGAGAACCGGGGAGAGAATGGCGATGATGACGGAGGAAATCGTCGCCATGTTGCTCCATGTCGTCTGTGCGGAGACGGGATCGGCCGTCAGCCGCGCGACGAAATAGGGGCCGAAGATGAAGGTGGTGACGACGGTGAAGAACGGCTGAGCCGCCCAGTCGAAGAACATCCAGCCCCAGATGCCTCGTGCCGGCACTTTCGCTGGCACGTCGTTGTCAATCTCGGTCGTCACTAAATCCAGCCCCTTGCTCCCTCACCCGGTTACCGGGTGAGGGCGGACTGTGTCACCTTGCCCGGCCGTTCGCAAGATCGGTGAGCAGGCCGGCGGCAACGGTGATGCGGGCGAGGTTCGGATCGCCGCTTTCGCTGAGGCCGCCGAGTTCTTCGGCGATGCGATTGATGCGGATACGGTCTTCCGCATGCCATGCCTGAACCGGCCGCTTGTCCTTCGGATGGTTGGACAGTGCGGAGATGACGATATCGCGGCGGGCGCCGGCGATCTGGTCGAGGCTGCGTGCGAGCGCCAGGCTCTCATAGTGATCGCCTGTGACGATCCGGCTGCCGGCAAGCAGCAGGCGGCCAACGCGGAAGGTCTGCGACACCGTGAAGTAGCTTTCGGCCGCCCGGTTCAGCGTATCGCCGGTGCGCTCGGCGATCTGCATGATTTCCGGTACGAGGACGAGTGCATAGATCGTTGCGATCTCCGAAGCCAGTTTTTCCGGCAGGCCGGCGGCCAGATAGTCGGCCTCGCGAGTTGCGATCTCGGCGGCGAAATCCGCCGGGATGTGGCTCAGGAAGACGGGCCGCAGCTTCTTCAGCGCTGCGCGAAGCCGGCTCACCGTTTCTTCGATCTCACCCTTGGCGGCCCCGGTCTTCAGCAGGAGCCGCGTCAGCACGGTATAGACCTCGGTGATCTCGCCATAGACGCGGTTCTGCATCTGGCCGCTGACTTTACCATCAAGCCCATCCGTCTCGTTCCAGAGCCGGTCGAGATCGAAGCCGTCGCGGGCAATGACGGCGGCCTTCACCACCTCGGCAGCCGATGCCGCCGTCGCGTCCATCATGCTGACAGCAAAGCCCGGGCCACCGCGGTTGATCGCTTCATTGGCAAGCGCCGTGCCGATGATCTCGCGACGCAGACGATGGCTTTCGATATCGGTGGCGTTCGAGCGCTGCATCTTTGCCGGGAAATAGCGGCTGAGGGTGGCGGCGAAGTAGGGATCGTCGGGCAGGTTGCTGGCGACAATCGCGTCAAAGAGGACGATCTTGGCATAGGAGAGCAGCACGCCGATTTCGGCACGCGTCAGCGGGCGGCCGCTGGCATAGCGCTCGGCGAAGGTCGGATCGTCAGGCAGGGTCTCGACCTTGCGGTTGAGCTGCTTTGCCGCCTCCAACACGCTCATGAAGCGACTGAGTTCCAGGGCGTTGCCGGTGCCCTTGCGCTCCGTCAGCGAGATCGCCAGGGATTGCAGGTAGTTGTTGCGCAGCACGAGCGACGCCACCTCGTCGGTCATGGAGGCGAGCAGCGTGTCGCGCTTGGCGCGCGTCAGCCGGCCGTCGAACATGGCGTTGGCAAGCGCGATCTTGATATTGACCTCGACGTCGGAGGTGTTGACGCCGGCGGAATTGTCGATGGCGTCGGAGTTGCAGCGCCCGCCCTTGAGGCCATAGGCGATGCGGCCCTTCTGCGTAACACCGAGATTGGCGCCCTCACCGATCACCTTGGCGCGCACTTCCTCGGCCGTAATGCGGATCGGGTCGTTGGCGCGATCGCCGACTTCCGAATCCATCTCCGACGTCGCCTTGACGTAGGTGCCGATGCCGCCGAACCACAGCAGATCAACGGGAGCCTTGAGGATCGCCGTCATGATCTCGAACGGTGTTGCGACCGACTTGTCGATGCCGATGGCGGCGACCGCTTCCGGTGTCAGGGTCACCGATTTGGCCGAGCGAGAGATGATCATCGCACCCTTCGACAGCACGGACTTGTCGAAATCCTGCCAGCTGGAGCGCGGCAGGTTGAAGAGGCGCTGGCGTTCGGCCAGTGTCTTTGCCATGTCCGGATCGGGATCGATGAAGATGTCACGATGGTCGAAGGCGGCGAGCAGGCGAATTTTCGGGGAGAGCAGCATGCCATTGCCGAAGACGTCGCCCGACATGTCGCCGACGCCGACGACATTGAAAGGTGTCGTCTGGATATCGATATCCATTTCGCGGAAGTGGCGCTTGACGGTTTCCCAGGCGCCGCGGGCGGTGATGCCCATCTTCTTGTGGTCGTAGCCGGCCGAGCCGCCTGACGCAAAGGCGTCATCGAGCCAGAAGCCGGCTTCCTGCGCCAGCGCATTGGCGGTGTCGGAGAAGGTAGCGGTGCCCTTGTCGGCGGCGACGACGAAATAGGGATCATCACCGTCAAGCCGCACGGTGTCGGCCGGCGGTATGATATCGGAGCCGGAGATGTTGTCGGTGATCGACAGCAGCGTGCGGATATAGGTCTTGTAGGCCTCGCGGCCGGCATTGAAGATCTCGTCACGGCTGCCGCCGGCGGGGAGTTTCTTCGGATAGAAGCCGCCCTTGGCGCCGACGGGGACGATAACGGCGTTCTTGACCTGCTGCGCCTTCACCAGGCCCAGCACTTCGGTACGATAATCTTCTGCGCGGTCCGACCATCGCAAGCCGCCGCGCGCCACCTTGCCGAAGCGCAGGTGCACGCCTTCCACTTCTACGCCGTAGACGAAGATTTCGCGGAAGGGCCGCGGCTCGGGCAGGCCGTCCAGCAGCTTCGGATCGAGCTTGAAGGCGAGCATGGACTTCGGCGTGCCGTCCGCATTCCTCTGGAAATAATTGGTGCGCAGCGTCGCGTCGATGGCGTTGACGTATCGGCGCAGGATGCGGTCGTCGTCCAGGCTCGGAACGTCGGCAAGTGTGGCCTCGATGACAGCATGGAGATCGGCAAGCTTTTTTGCGCGGCTCTTGTCGCTGAGTTTCGGATCAAGCGTATCGTGGAACAGACGGAAGAGCGAGGCGGCAATGCGCGGATATTTGTCCAGTGTCGCGGCGATGTAATCCTGCGAATAGGCAATGCCTGCCTGTCGGAGATAACGGGCATAGGCACGCAATATATTGGTTTCACGAGCGGAGAGATCAGCAGAAATGATTAGCCGGTTAAAGGCATCGTTGTCGATCGTACCGCCGAAGGCGGCCAGGAAAGCTTCTTCCAGCGCCGCGCCATGGCGGGCAAGATCGATCGTCAGGCCGTTGCGAGCCTCGAGCTCCATATCGTGAAGCACCACATGTCCGGTCGAGCCGCCCTTGGCGGTGACGTAGATGTCGAAGGTACGTTCGCTGATGACATTGAAGCCGAGATTTTCGAGTAGTGGCACGCGGCGCGACAGCGCGAGGTTTCCTTGGCCATGAAAGATCTTCAGCGAGAGAATGTCGCCCGCTTCGTCCTTGCGCATGTAAAAGCCGATGCGAATCGGCTCGGCAGCGGCCGTGGCGATGATATCAGGCAGATCGGCAACGGCATCTTCCGGCGAGAAGGCTTCCTGGAAAGCCTGGCTGACGGAGATGCTCGGCGCCTTCGGACCGGCCAGCATGACGAAGCGCTCGTCCCAGCGGGCGGTGATGGCGCGGATCGCTTCTTCGAGCTTAGCCTGGGGAACATGCGGCGTCTTGCCGGCACTGCGGCCGATGATGAAATGGACGCGAGCCACGCCGCCTTCCGGGAAGGCCGGATAATAGGCGGAGACGCGGCCGTCATAAACGGTCTTCAGATAGCCGCCGATCTTCTCGCGGACGACGGAATCATATTCCTCGCGCGGGACATAGACGATCACCGAAACGAAGCGGTCGAAATGGTCGATGCGTGGCAGCACACGTACGCGCGGCCGGTCGGTCAGATCGTTGATTTGTTCGGCGAAGCTTGCCAGCAATGAGGTGTCGATCTGGAAGAGGTCGTCGCGGGGATAGGATTCCAGCGTGTTTTCGAGCATGCGGCCCGAGTGGCTCGTAGGGTCGAAGCCGAAGTGATCCTTGACCTTCTGCACCTTCGAGCGCAGCAGCGGTACGTCGGCAGCAGTACTGGTATAGGCTGTGGAGGTAAAGAGGCCGACGATGCGCAACTCCCCGGTGACGTTGCCGTCGGCGTCGAAGCGCTTGACGCCGACGTAATCCATATAGGCGCGACGATGGACGATCGATTTAACGTTGGCCTTTGTGACGATTAGGAAATCCGGTCCGTCGAGAAAGGCCAGGATTTCCGGCGTGGTGGTGACGGCATCCTTGCCCTGCCTGAGAACACGGACATCGGGATTGGAAAGAATGCCGAGGCCGGTGCCGCGATCGCGCTCCACCTTGGCATTGACCCCCTTGCCGGAATAGACGTATTCGCGCATGCCGAGGAAGGTGAAATTGCCATCTCTTAGCCAGGCAAGGAAGGCAAGCGCCTCGTCGCGATCGTTCCTGCGGCGACCAGCCGCCTCATAGGTGGACAGCTCTGAAATGACAGTATCCAGGCGCGACAGCATCGGCTTCCAGTCGGAAACGGCAAGATGCGTCTGATCGAGCACGGTCTGTACCCGCTTAGTTAGATCCGTTGCCTGCGTCTCCGCCAGAGGCGAGAGATGAAGCTGAATATGGCTGACGCGATGGGCCGGGGCGCTCGGGTGGTCGGCGGAATAAAGGCTTGGCTTCTTTCCATCCTCGATGACCAGGATCGGATGTACCGCCATATACAGATCGCGGTAGGTGCTGGTCACCTCCCCCATGATCGATTCATAGAGGAAAGGCATATTGCGGTCGGTGATCGAGAGGATCGATACCGCAACACCATCGGGCTCGATATTGGCGATCTGCTCGATGCTGACGCGGGGAGAGGTGCCGCTCCAGGCCGCCAGTTCCTTGGCCGCGTGCGCCGCGGCCAAGGCCAGCATTTCCGGAGTATAGCGCTCCATGTCGTCGTTGCTGGCCCGGCCGAACAGGATTTCTGGATCGAGATATGTCTCGCTTGCCGCCCCGGCAATTTTCCGTGCCGCGTCGATCTGTTTTTCCCGTTTCGGATTGGTCTTAGGCGCCATGGAATTCCTCCCGATTTTCGAATTTTGGCAACAGTAGCAGAAGGTTTAGCGAAAAAACTGGCAAAATGAACGCGAATTTGGTTGCTTTCGGACTGATTTCGGCCCGGTTTTTAAAAAATCTTGCCGAAATGCGCGATTTCGATGCCCAGCGGATATCGTCGGCGTGAAATTGGCGGAACAAGCTCGTCAACAGAGGTTTTCATGACTCTGTGAAGTGCCGTTGACAGAATGCGGCCAAAGGGATCATCAACAGCGCATCGCAGTTGAAGCCCCGAATGTGAAAGCAACCATCATGTCGCAAGTGTCGGTCGGCGCCGTTATCGTCATCTCCAGCCATGTCGTGAGAGGGTCCGTTGGGAATCGCGCCGCCGTCTTCGCGCTGGAAACGCTCGGGCATCCGGTCTGGGCGCTGCCCACTATCGTTCTGCCCTGGCATCCGGGTCATGGCCGGTCGACGCGGCTGACCTTCAACGAAGCCGATTTCGATCATGCGATCGATGATCTCATCGCCGCGCCTTGGCTTTCCGAGGTCAAGGCGGTCCTGTCAGGATATTTCGGCAATGCCGCGCAGGCGCTTTCCGTCGCCCGCCTCGTGACCGCCTTGCGCGAAAAGAACCCCGATCTTCTTTATGCCTGCGATCCCGTCATCGGCGATGCCGGCGGGCTTTATGTGCCCGAAGCGACGGCCGAAGCGATCCGCGACCATCTGATCCCGCTGGCCTCGCTGGCGACGCCGAACCGATACGAGCTTGCGTGGCTTGCCGGTGCGCCGCTCGAGGACAACAATGCCATCATGGAAGCGGCCCTTGCGCTTGGGCCATCGCGCATGCTGGTGACGTCGGCGGAGCCGATGATGGCCGGTGGCATCGGAAATCTCTATCTCAGCGGTCGAAACGCTCTATTGGCCGAACATCGCAGTATCGAGGGAGCGCCGAACGGGCTTGGCGATCTCTTGTCCGCGGTCTTCCTCTCCCGTCTGTTGTCCGGCATGGATGAGGAGCGCGCGCTGCAGCTGACGACGGCCAGTGTCTTTGAAGTGCTGGCGCGCGCCGTCAAGCGCGGCAGCAATGAGCTGACGCTTGCCGTCGATTCCGCAAGCCTGTCGACGCCGATGGCAATGGTGCAGCTGCGGCACCTCATCCACCCGGCTCAGCGGCGGAAAAAATAGCAGTTCGCAGCGGTTAACGCTTTTTGCAGCGCAGCAGTTGCCATCGGCCGCACCGCGCTGTAATCCAATATCATGCAAAGCTTTCCAGACACCCTTCTGAACGGTTATCGCAACTTCATGAGCGGGCGTTACGTCGATGAGCGCGAACGCTATCGCACTCTCGCCGACCTTGGCCAAAGCCCATCGACCCTCGTGATTGCCTGTAGTGACTCCCGGTCGGCGCCGGAGATTATCTTCGACGCGGGGCCTGGAGAGCTCTTTGTCATCCGTAACGTCGCCAATATGGTGCCTCCGTACGAGCCGGACAGCAATTTCCATGCGACTTCGGCAGCGCTCGAATTTGCGGTTTTGTCGCTGAAAGTGTCGGATATCGTCGTCATGGGTCACGGTCGCTGCGGGGGTATCCGCGCGGCGCTCGATCCCAATGCCGAACCGTTGTCGCCCGGGGATTTCATCGGCCGATGGATGGCGCTGCTGAAGCCGGCGGCCGAGCAAATCCAGAGCAACGACATCATGACGCAGACCGAGCGCCAGACGGCCCTGGAGCGCATCTCGATCCGCAATTCGCTGAACAATCTGCGCAGTTTTCCGGAGATCAAGGCCCGCGAAGAAGAGGGCAAGCTGCATCTGCATGGCGCATGGTTCGACATTTCGACCGGCGAGCTCTGGATCATGGATCCCGATACCCGCGATTTCATCCGTCCGAATGTCTAAAAGCAATTCCAGGAAAATTGCGCGGCGGTTTTCCGTCCGGAATGCATAAAGCAAGAGGATAGAGCGTTTTCGCGATTCGAAGAAAAGCGGAAAGGCTCTGAGGGCGGAAGACAGACCAAAAGAAAAAGCGCTGCGGCCGACCGGTCGCAGCGCTTTTTTACTTTATGGATTTATCTGCCGTCGATCTGCTGGCCGATATAGGCGATCGCCTGCTGATAGACCTTGGCGTCGTTCCAGCCGGCGATGGCAGCGAAGTTCGGCTCGCCGGGCTGGTAGCCGGCGCCCGGCTGCCAGCCATGGCCGCGCAGGAAGTTGGCGGTCGAGGCCAGCGCGTCCGCGCGCGATCCCACAAGGTCAACCCTGCCGTCGCCATCTTCGTCAACGCCGAAAGCGACGACGTTCTTCGGCATGAACTGGGTCTGGCCGATTTCGCCGTGAGCCGCGCCGCGTGCAGACGGGCTGAGATAGCCTTCGCCGACGAGCTTCAGAGCGGCGTAAAGCTGCTCGGTAAAGAATGCCGAACGGCGGCAGTCGTAGGCGAGGGTCGAGACGGCCGAAAGCGTGTGCTGGTCGCCCATATAGCTGCCGAAGCCTGTTTCCATGCCCCAGATGGCGATGATCGGGCCTGGCGGAACGCCGAACCGCTTCTCGATCTTGGCGAAGAGCGCGGCGTTGGCTTGCTTCATGCTCCTGCCGCGGCTGATGATCGTCTGGCCGCCGCGCTTCTTCATGAATTCCTCGAAGGAAAGCTTGAAGCTCTTTTGACCGCGGTCGGCGCGGATCGTGGGCTGGTTGTAGTGGACGTTGGCGAAGGCCCTGTCGAGGGTGGAGGGGCTGACGCCCTGGCCCTGCGCTTCCCGCCTGAATTCCTGCACCCAGTTCTCGAAGCCGGCGGAAGTGTTGCCGCAGGATGCGGCGTTTGCTGCAATTGGCATTCCCAGCAGCAACCCGCCCGCCACGAGAGCTGCCATTCCAGACTTTGTGAAGCGCATTCAGTGTCCCCGAATTCTTACCGCGCAGCAAACGCGGTAACTGTTTTTCAATGGCGCGCAAACCCTTTCAAATCAGGGGATCACGCGTAGTTAGTCGCCAGCGGACCATGCCAGCATCCGGCGATTATGTCATTATCAATATTTTAGCGTCCGATGTTTTTCGTTTCATGTGAAACATCGCCGCCGATGCATTTACAAAAGCCTCGCCTTTCATTCGAAATAGCGAGGCTTCCATTCAATCCTGCTTAGCTAGCGAAGATTTATAAACCGTAAATTGGTTTACAAATTCTTATGCAGCCTGCTTGCGCGGCTTGATCAAGCCGCGATTGACGAGCAATTCGGCGATCTGGATGGCGTTGAGCGCAGCACCCTTGCGCAGGTTGTCGGATACCACCCACAGGTTGAGGCCGTTTTCGACGGTGGCATCTTCGCGGATGCGCGAAATATAGGTCGCGTCCTCACCGGCGGATTCGTATGGCGTGATGTAGCCGCCGTTTTCGCGCTTGTCGATGACAAGGCAGCCCGGAGCTTCGCGCAGGATGTCGCGGGCTTGGTCGGCGGTGATCTCGTTTTCGAACTCGATGTTGACCGATTCGGAATGACCGATGAAGACGGGTACGCGGACAGCCGTGCAGGTGACCTTGATCTTCGGGTCGAGCATCTTCTTGGTTTCGGCCAGCACCTTCCACTCTTCCTTGGTGTAACCGTCTTCCATGAAGCTATCGATATGCGGAATAACGTTAAAGGCGATGCGCTTGGTGAACTTCTTGTTCTCGATCGGATCGGCGACAAAGACGGCGCGCGTCTGGTTGAACAGTTCGTCCATGCCCTCCTTGCCGGCGCCGGAAACGGACTGGTAGGTCGAGACGACGACGCGCTTGATCTTGGCGAAGTCATGCAGCGGCTTCAGGGCCACGACGAGCTGCGCGGTCGAGCAATTCGGGTTGGCAATGATATTGCGCTTGGTGAACTGCGCGACGGCATCCGGGTTTACTTCCGGAACGATCAGCGGCACGTCGGCGTCGTAGCGCCATGCGGAAGAGTTGTCGATGACGACGCAGCCTTGGGCGCCGATCTTCGGCGAAAACTTCTTCGAAACGTCGCCGCCGGCCGACATCAGGCAGATGTCGGTATCGGAGAAATCGTAATTCTCCAGGTTGGAAACCTTCAACGTCCGGTCGCCGAAGGAAACTTCGGTTCCCTGCGAGCGGGCGGATGCAAGCGCCATGACCTCATCGGCCGGGAAGCCGCGTTCGGCCAGGATATTGAGCATTTCACGGCCGACATTCCCGGTCGCGCCCGCTACTGCAACTTTGAAACCCATTTCTCAAGCTCTCTTTCTCTTCTCTCCTCTTTGGCGAGGGGGGAACCGCGGCCATGACGACCGGTTCCTGTCCCCGGCCGAGCCGGGGAGAGAGCGGCAGGCCAGAGACGTCAGACGGTTTTCGTCGTCGTTTTGGCCTTGGTTTTGGAAGAAACCGGAAAATAGACATCCCGCCCGGCAC
>JBCNPI010000012.1:0-49427 GCA_039593415.1 Rhizobium sp.
GCCCAGAACCAAACCGTCCAGAGCGGGGCAAAAAGCAAGCCCAGCAAGGCGACGACGGCAATCAGGCACAAGGTGACATTGATGGCGCGCTGATCCTTGCCCTTGACGGCAATATGAGGCGCCACCAGACAAGCAACCGCCTGCACCATGACGGAGGCCGACACGATGACGCCTGCCGTCACGCCGTCGAGGCCACGCTCGCGCAGAATGGGCACCAGCCAGCCGAAGACACAATAGGCAAGCGCCGATTGCAACCCCATGAAAAGCGTTACCTGCCAGGCGATACGATCCCTCCAAAGGCCGGTGACGCGAAAGCCGCTCCGGCGCGCCTGATTGCGCGTGCCGATCACCTGCGGCAGCCAAAGAAATCCCACGATTATGGCAGGCAAAGACCAGGCAGCAAGGGCACCGCCGAGCGAGTCACCCAGGGCATGCTCGATTGGAAGCGTGGATCCGGCCGCACTTGCCGCACCGGCACATAACGCCATCGTGTAGAAACCCGTCATCAGCGCTGCCTTGTCAGGAAAATCACGCTTGACCACTCCAGGCAGCAGCACATTGCCTATGGCGATCGTAGCACCCGCCAATGCTGTGCCCAGGAACAGCAGGGGAATGGAGGAAAGGCCTCGCAGCGCCGTGCCCAGCCCAAGCAGGAAAATCACTCCAAGCAGGACACGCTCGGTTCCCACCCGCTGTGCAAGCCTTGGCGCGAGCGGCGAAAACAATCCCATGCAGACGACGGGCAAGGTCGTAAGCATGCTGGTGCCAAGAGCGGAAAGACCGAGTCCGATCCGAATTTCCGGCAGAAGTGCCGATGCGCTCGAGAAGACCGGCCTCAAATTGAATGCGATGAGCACAAGGCTCGCCCCCAGAAGAAACCTGCCGATCGGCGATTTTCCACCATGCGGCAGCGGTGCCGGAACTTCATCGGCTTCGGCATCGATCAATTCGACTGAGGCGGGATCTTGCAAGGGCATGGTCATGACATAAGCAATCGATCAAGAGTAGCGACGACGGGGGCCATGAAGCGGCGTACGGCGATATCCGCCGCTTCGGGATTGCTGGCTTCGATGGCATCGACGATGGCGATATGCGCCTGCATATCCGGCTCGGGAATATCCTCGCCGAGCGTCGCCTCGATGGTCTCGGCGATCGAGAGGGAGAAGAATTCGTAGATTTCGATCATCGCCCTGTTCTGCGAAGCCGCGACGACGGCCTCGTGAAAGGCAAGATCACGTTCGATGAACTTGGCCTTGTCGCCACCTGTATAATTGCCGCGAGCAACCAGCAAGGCACGCAATTGCGAAACGACTTCCGGGGAATGACGAAGAGCGGCAAGCCGGGCAGCCTCGACCTCCAAGGCGAGTCGGGCTTCGAACTGATCCCTCAACCCGGCGCGGCGTGCCATATCCAAAGGAAGACTGACATCCGTGTTCGAACGGACATAGGTGCCGGACCCCTGCCGTGTCTCGAGATAGCCTTGGGATACCAGCACCCTTACCGCCTCGCGGATCGTGCCACGGCTGACGGACAGCATGGACGAAAGAGAGGTTTCGTTGGGCAGCTTTTCGCCGACGAGCCAGCGTCGGCCTATGATTTCGCTGCGAATTGCCTCAACGGCCGTGTCCGCAAGCGTGGTCTTAATTAGAGCGCGCATGATTGGATTTCATCAAGTCATCAGATGACTTTATCACTTAAGCAATCGGCGCTCCGCCGTCAACCATATTCTCAGCGAGACGAACGATCAGCTGAAGTCTTTCCGCTCTATTTTTCAAGCAGTTCCAAAGGGACGACCGCTTTTAGCCGCACCGCCTCGCCTTTTCGAAGAAGAGCAGCAAACAGAGTCCCAGCAGGCCGGCCGCAGCCCCGATTAACGCCGTTCCCGAATAATTGCTGATTGCCGTGCCGAGCGCAAAGAGAAGAGCGCTCAAGCCGGCACTCAGGAATATATTGACCGAGATCAGAGCGCTGCCGAGGCCCGGGCGCTCGGCAATGAGATCCTGCAGATAGGTGATGGGAATGCTGATGAGCGCCGCCGCACCGATCCCGCTGATGAGGGTCAGCACGTAGACGTGCCAAGGGGCGGACGCCGCTCCGAGCAGAACCAGATAGACGATATAGATCACCGTGCCGATCGCCAGCGCCATGACATGGCTCATGATCCGTTGCGCGCGTCCCCAGACGATGATGAAGACGATTTCAAGAAGAGCGACGATCCCGACGAGGATACCGATGTCTGCCACGGTTCCGCGCGCCGCGCCGGTGACGATGAGCGGCAGGATGGCACCATTGACATGCAGCATACTGGTGATCAGCGCGACTGCGAGCAGGCGAACGAAGACAGGTGGCGAAATGACCTCGCCCAAGGCTGCAAGATAGGAAAGATGATGTACCGCTGCTTTGTCTGTACCATCCTGGCGAGGCAGAAAAATCGCGATCAATCCAAAACAGGCGACGCAGGCGAGACCGGCGAAGAGATAGGCGGGGAGCATGCTTGCCGAATTCGCGAGCAGCGCGCCGGTGATGCCGGGCACCAGCACCCATGAAAGCGAGATCATCGCGCGCACACCGGAATTGACCGTGGCGACATCGTTGCGTTGCATCCCCTTCGTAGCAATGCGGACATTGGCAAAGAGCAATGAATTGAGCGAGCCATAGACCGGCAGGAAGAACAAGGCGCTGAGGACGAAAGTCGCCTGCGCCGGCACAGCATAGACGGCGCCATAGCCGAGCACGCCGAAAATGGCGACCGTCAGCATCATCGCCCGATATTGGCCAAGCCTGTCCGCCAGATTTCCAAGGAGAATGCTGACGACGACATTGACCGCCGCCGCACAGAAGATCAGCGTCGAATAGAGCCCGTTGCTGAGCCCGAGCTCGCGGATGCCGACGACCGACTGATAGGGCGACGTCGCAGCGCCGGCGAAGCCGAAGGCGAAGATGGCGAGCATGCTCACCCGGATAGTCGGGTCGCGGAAAACGTCGGGAAGAAGGCGGGTCATTGGTGGGATCGAGAGTGTTGCAAATCACGCCTTCATCCGAGGCGCTGGCCATCCTTCCGTTAAAGCTGACCGAGACGCAAATGGTTGCATTTCGCTTGACCCCTTCGGACGTGGATTATCCACACCATTCATCATATCAATGGCGTTAGCCGGGCATCGCTCGCGAATAAGCAGCCAGGATGAAGCGTTCGGCCTGGAACAGATATTTCTCCAGCGCGTCGGCGGCACTCGCAGGCGCGCCCTCCTCCAGATGCGCAAGAATGGTTGCATTTTGGCCGACATAGGGAGCATGCAAATACTCGGGATCGCGGATAAGGCCGAAGACGAGGCGCAGCTCCAGGGAGATCTGCGCATAGAAGGCGGAGAGCCGCGGACTGTCGGCGAGCTCGACGATCGCTGCATGAAAGGCGATATCGGCACTGCCGACCTCCAGCCATTCGCCGCGATCACGATGCTGAAAAGCGACATCGATGGCGGCACGCATCTTGTCGACGCTTGGGTGGCGGTGATGCGCATTAGCGAGCGCCGAACATTCTATCAGGCGGCGAATGTGAAAGATGTCCATGATGGTCGAGATGCTCGGCGTGGAAACGAAGACTCCGCGATTGGCTTCGTGGCGCAGCACACCCTCTTTCGTCAGCAGCCGGAAAACTTCGCGAAGCGTGTTGCGCGAGACCTGCAACTCCTCGCAAAGAGCCGCCTCGGACAGATGGCTGCCCGGCGAGAGCGTGCCGCCGATGACGCGCTCACGAATGCGAGCAGCGGTCAGTTCCGCAACCGTCTGCCCGGTCTCCGCGACGGTCGTCGGCTCGATACTCGCAAGATTTGTCTGCTTCATTTACTCTCCCGGCACCTGCGTTCAATCGTCTCCGATGCCGACCTATATCAAGCGGTGACATGAAAGCGAGTGGCGATTCCATGCCGGCCTGTAACTGTCGGACTGCCCCAACAGTAAAATCCGTCGGACGATTATGCGCAAACCCATCCCAATTTATGATTGATGATACGAGAATTGTTGAACAATATAGACCAGATTGTTGTTTGATGCTATCTCATCCCTAACAAATATAATGGGAACGCGAATACGGATGCTTACGAGACGCCTGTTTTGTAGAAAAACATCGCCTGAACTTGTCAGACGGCAGCGGGTATCGGCATGAGCATGCGAGTGTCCGACGCCGATCGCGCCGAGCGTTCCCGCATAGTCGATGCAAAGAGCAGCATGACAACCGTCGTGGATGCCATGAATGACCTTCCCAACACCGAGGTAAGCGCATGATCAGTGCTGCTGGCGACACCAAACCCCTCCTGTCCGTGGCAGGCCTGACTGTGCGGTTTGGCGAAGACCGTGTGGTGGGAGGACTTTCCTTTTCGGTTGAGCCAGGACGAACGCTCGCGATCGTCGGCGAATCCGGCTCCGGCAAATCCGTGACCTCGCTTTCGATCATGCGTCTCGCCGATATGATGGGCGCACGCTTCGAGACAGGCAGCATCCTCTTCAACGGCAAGGACCTGCTGAAGCTCTCGCAGAAGGACATGCGCTCCGTTCGCGGCAAGGAGATCGCCATGATCTTCCAGGAGCCGATGACCTCGCTCAACCCCGTCTTCACCATCGGCGACCAGATCTGCGAAGTCCTTCTGCTTCACGAAAAGATCGGCAAGTCCGCCGCGATCACCGAGGCCCGGCGCCTGTTGGGAATGGTGCGCCTGCCGGATGCGGAGGCACTCCTGAAGCGCTATCCACATCAGCTCTCGGGCGGCATGCGCCAGCGCGTGATGATCGCCATGGCGCTCGCCTGCCGGCCCAAGCTCTTGATCGCGGACGAGCCGACGACGGCGCTCGACGTGACGATCCAGGCGCAGATACTCAACATCATGCGAGACCTGCAGAAGGATCTCGGCATGGGCATGATCTTTATCACTCACGATATGGGCGTTGTCGCCGAAATGGCCGACGACGTGGTGGTCATGTGGAAAGGCAAGAAGGTCGAGGAAGGCCCGGTCCGCGAGATATTTGCCAATCCGCAGCATCCCTATACCAAGGCGCTCCTCGCCGCGGTGCCAAAGCTTGGCAGCATGACCGGCCAGGATTTTCCAAAGCGCATGCCGCTGACCGTTCTCGATGGCGGCGAGCCTAAAGTCGTCGGCGAAGAACGGGTGCAGAATACCGCCCGTTACGACCAGCAGCCGCTACTGTCCGTGCGCGATCTCTTCGTGCGCTTCGATATCAGAAAGAACATATTTGGCCAGGTTACGCATCGCTGCAGCGCGGTTCAGAAGGTCGCTTTCGATATTCATCCTGGCGAAACGCTGGCGCTTGTCGGCGAATCCGGCTCCGGCAAATCGACGATCGGCCGCACCATCCAGCAATTGCAGAAGGCCCACTCGGGCGAAATTACCTTCAATGGCAAGAGCTTTGCCGCCATGTCGGCGCTGGAGCGTTTCCGCCTGCGCCGCGACGTGCAGTATATTTTTCAGGATCCCTTCGCCTCGCTCGACCCGCGCAAGACAGTCGGCTTCTCGGTTGCCGAGCCGATCAACACGCATGGCATCATCTCCGGATCGAAAGAGGTTCGCCGCAGGGTGGACGAACTATTGGAGCGCGTCGGCCTGACATCAGCCCATGCCGATCGCTATCCGCACGAGTTTTCCGGCGGCCAGCGCCAGCGTGTCTGCATCGCCCGCGCCCTTGCCTCCGATCCCAAGCTCATCATTGCCGACGAGGCGCTCTCCGCCCTTGACGTGTCGATCCAGGCGCAAATTATCAATCTCTTGATGGACCTGCAGGCCGAGCGCGAGCTCGCCTATCTGTTCATCAGCCATGACATGGCGGTGGTGGAAAAGATCAGCCATCGCGTCGCCGTCCTCTATCTCGGCCAGATCATGGAGATCGGCAGCCGCCGCCAGGTCTTCGAAACGCCGATGCACGCCTATACGCAACGCCTGATCTCGGCCGTGCCGATCGCCGATCCGACGCAGGAGCGCAGAACCGCGCTCATCGAGGGCGAGATCCCCAATCCCGTTCGCCGCGTCGGCGACGAGCCGCCGATCCTGTCCCATGAGGAAATCGCCTCAGGCCACTTCATCGCCAAGAGCGCCTGAACGACTGACAACTATCACACCGATCTGAAGAGGAAACAGGTTCAATGAAGACAATGAAATGGGGACTGAAAACCGCTCTGACCGCACTCGTCATGTCGAGCGTCGCCATCACTGCCGCTCCCGCTTTCGCGGCCGGCAAGCTCACTGTATCGTCGTCGCAGGACCCGGGCAGCTGGGACCCGATCGATACATTCCTGGTTGCCTGGGCGGCGGTCTCGACCAATATCTTCGATGGCCTCACCTATCGCGGTCCCGACCTCAAGCTGGTGCCAGGCCTTGCCGAATCCTGGGAAGAGTTGGACCAGGGCAAGCGCATCCGCTTCAAGCTGCGTCAAAACGTAAAATTCCACGATGGCGAGCCCTTCAATGCGGAAGCGGTGAAGTTCACCTTCGACCGGCTGCTCGGCGAACAGGGCGCCAAGGGACCGCAGCGCTCGAACTATACCGCGATCGAAAGCGTCGATATCATCGACGACTACACGGTCGACATGAAGCTGAAGACGCCCGATCCGGTGCTGCTGACGAAGCTCGCAGGCTATGGCGCGATGATCGTTCCGCCGAAGTACATCAAGGAAAAGGGCGAGGATTATTTCAACCTCAATCCCGTCGGCACCGGCGCATTCAAGTTCGTCTCCTATACGCCGAAGGTGAACATCAAGCTCGAAGCCAACCCGGATTACTGGGGTGGCGCGCCGAAGATTTCCGAGCTCGAGTATCGCTTCATCAGCGAGCCGGCGACGGCTGTTGCCGAGCTTCAGGCAGGCCGCGTCGATCTCGTCATTCCGCCGACCATTCCGATCGGCATGCTCCCCGTCATCCAGGGCGACTCCAAACTCGAGATCGCCAGCGTGCCGGGTCCGACGGTCGATGCGCTGCGCTTCAACACCCGCGACGGCATCACCGCCGATCCGCGCGTGCGCAAGGCGATCATCATGGCCGTCGATCGCAACACGATCGTCAAGTCGATCCTCGCGGGCCAGGGAACCGAAATCGTCAGCTTCCAGAATTCCCTGTCCTTCGGCTACGATCCCGACCTCAAGCCGCTTCCCTATGATCCGGCGGGTGCCAAGAAGCTGCTTGCCGAAGCCGGCGTGAAGCCGGGCGCGGCATTGCAGATCGACATTCGCGGCAACGACGCGACCATGAACGAAGTTGCGCAGGTCGTGGCAAGCTATCTGCAGATGGTCGGCCTCACCGCAACCATCAAGCCCTATGAGACCAATGTTCTGCTGAACGACATCATCCCGCAAGGCAAGACCGGCGCGATGTTCCAGCAGAAATGGGGCGGCTGGACCTTCGATTACGACAATACCGCCTATTCGATGTACCACTCCGGCGAAAAATGGAATCCGTACGAAAAGGATGCCGCTCTCGACAAGCTTTTGGAATCGCAGCGTCCTCTCACCGATCGCGCCGAGCGCGAAAAGGTGCTCAAGGACATCGGCAAGTACGTCGTCGACAAGGCGCTCGAATTGCCGCTCTACAACGGCAATGCGATCTACGGCGTCAGCAAGCGGGTCAAGGGCTTCGTGCCCGCTCCCGATACCCGCATCAAGCTGAACGAAGTCACCGTCGACTAATCATCCAGCAGGACGCCGCCGGCCCGGTCGGCGGCGTCATCCGAAAGCTCTTAGGGTAAGAACGTGGCCGGTTTTCTCATAAAGCGATTGCTGCAGGCGATTTTCGTCGTGATCGCCATCACTCTTCTCGTCTCATTCGCCATCCGTCTCACTGGCGACCCCGCCGTGATGATGTTTCAGGGCGGCGGCAGCATGACGGAAGACGATCTTGCGCGCATTCGCGCAGCACTCGGCACGGATCAGCCGTTTCTCGTACAATATTTCACCTTTCTGAAGGGACTGTTGACGCTCGATTTCGGCCGCAGCTTCACCGGCGGCACACCGGTTTCCCAGCTGATCGCCAACGCTCTGCCCGCGACGCTGCTGCTTGCCTTCATCTCCATGGTGGTCTCGATTGCGCTCTCCATCCCGCTCGGGATCAAGGCGGCGACCGCACGCGGCAAAACGGCGGACCAGATCATCCGCGTTCTCTCGCTGCTCGGTCTCTCCTTTCCGAACTTCTGGCTGGCGCTGATGATGGTGCTGTTGTTTTCCATCACGCTCGGCTGGCTGCCGCCGAGCGGCATGGTCGGGATTTCGAGCTACGTGATGCCGGCCGTCACCATGGGCGTGATCTTGACGGCGACGAATGTGCGCTTGGTGCGCACCGCCATGCTGGAGACGCTACAATCGCAATACATCATGGTCGCGCGGGCTAAGGGGCTCAGCGAAAGCAAGGTGCTCTACAAGCATGCCCTGCGCAATTGCGCGATACCCCTCATCACTTATTTCGGCATCCAGTTCGGTGGCCTGCTCGGCGGCATCGTCGTCATAGAGCGCGTCTTCAACTGGCCGGGTCTTGGGACGCTGGCATTCGATGCCGTCGGCGCTCGCGACTATCCGGTATTGCAGGGCGTGATTACCGTGCTGGCGCTCTTCATCGTCGGCGTCAACCTCCTCGTCGACATCGCCTATGGCCTCGTCGATCCACGTATCCGCACGGAGTAAGCTGATGGCCGCCACGATCTCCCGCCGTTCGCGTTTCCTGAGCTTCGAATTCATATTCGGAGCTTTGCTCACCGTCGTCATCTGCCTGGCCGTGCTTCTCTCAGACGTCCTCTTTCCCGGTGGCGCCGAAAAGATCGACCTGATGGCGAGGCTTGCAAGGCCCTTCGCTAGTCTCGCCCATCCTTTCGGCACCGACCCGCTCGGGCGCGATGTGCTGGCCCGTGTCGTCGCTGGCGGCAAGATATCGCTGACCGTCGGCCTCACATCCGTCATCGGCGGCGTGGTGCTCGGCGTGCTGGTAGGCCTTGCCGCAGGCTACTACCGTGGCATCTGGGACATGGTGCTAATGCGCTTTGCCGACATCCAGCTTGCCATGCCCTTCATTCTCCTGGCCATCACCTTCATCGCCATCGTTGGCGGCAGCCTCACCAACACCATCATCCTGCTGATCGTCTCGCAATGGGTGCAATATGCGCGTCTCGTGCGCGGCTCGGTGCTGAGCCTGCGCGAGCGCGAGTTCATCCTGTCGGCACGCGCGATCGGCGTCAAAGACTGGCGGATCATCTTCCAGCATCTGCTGCCGAACCTCATCGGACCGGTGATCGTGCTGATGACGCTGAATATCGCCAACAACATCCTGCTTGAAAGCAGCCTTACCTTCCTCGGAATGGGCGTCGATCCTACCATTCCAAGCTGGGGCGGCATGTTGGCCGATGGCCGCACCCATCTGCAGACCGCCTGGTGGGTCAGCCTCTTCCCCGGCCTTGCAATCCTTTTGACCGTGCTCGGACTCAATCTCCTCGGCGACTGGCTGCGCGACAGCCTCGACCCGACTGGCAGAACGACAAGGTAAGATATCATGACACTGATTTTCGAAAGAAGCTTCGAGCGCACGCTGTCGCGCCTCGTCGCCGATGCCACGACCGGCCAGAATTTCGAAGCCTGGACCTTCGACGACAGAGAAAGCCGTCGGCAGGCTGAGCGCGAGCTCGAGGAAAAGGGCGTCAAGGCGCGCATTCGCAGCGCCTATAAGCCGCTGGTAAATGCCTTCATTGAAGAGATCGATTTGCAGGACGTGGATGCGATCGAGATCCACTATCCCGTTCATCCGAACGCACCGGATAACCGCTTCCGGCTTGAAGCCTATCCGCTTGCGGCGATGGTCGGAAATCGCAAGATCACCTTTGTCGCAAAAGCCGACAGCGACTTTCATTATGACGTTCTGCTGAAAAGCAGTGCTGGCCAAGAGCGTCGATTGAAGGTGCTCGCGCCCAATCGCGTCCATATTGATGCCGCCGGCGAAACGAGCGTTTCCCCGACCGGCTGGCTCGTGCGGATCGGCAATGCGGCGGGCGACCGGCTCGCCACCGACTATGAGCAGCTCTTCGAGGAGACCATCAACGCGGTCACACACTTCGACTGGGGCGCCAGCGAGCCCTATTTCGAGGAACTGAATATTCGCGTCGCCTTGCCGGCGACAGACGAGGCTTTGCCCGTTGGCGACGAGGTCATGAGCCTCCGCGAGGCGCTGCATGAAGACTTTTATTTCTCGCTGCTCGAATTCTTCCAGAAGAAATCCGGCCGACCCCTCGGCGACCGCGGCTTGAAGCCGGGGCAGATCGTGCCGCAGATCCTGCAGTCCTCTGGCCAGATCGCTATCAAAGTTGAAACGCGGCCGCTGTCCGCTCACTACTGGGATGGCCCGGAACAACAGATCGAGACTGCAACGGAACCTTTGGCCGTGCAGCAGATCGAGGCCGAGCTTGCGAAGATCGGCGGCGAGGCGTTTGAGGCGACCACCCGCTCCGGCCGTACAATCAGAGCCCGCTATATCAAAGGCCGCGAAGCTGCCGTGATGATCAGCGGCGGGCAGCACGCCAATGAAACCACTGGCGCTGCGGGTGCGCTGCGTGCGGCGCAAAGGCTCGGCGGCATCGAAGTCGCGCATTTCACCATCTCGCCCTTGGAAAATCCTGACGGTTACGCGCTGCATCAGCGCCTGCGCAGGGATAGCCCGCGCCACATGTATCATGCCGCCCGTTACACCGCGCTTGGCGACGACCTCGAATACCGCATGGAAGAAAATGCCGGCCCTTATCTTCTTGAAAAGAAAATTCGCATCCAGGCTGAAAAGCTGAGTGGAGCGCAGTTGCACGTCAACCTCCACGGCTACCCGGCCCATGAATGGACACGCCCGCTTTCCGGATACGTTCCCCGCAATTTCGCCATGTGGACATTGCCGAAGGGCTTTTTTCTGATTGCCCGCCATCACGCCGGTTGGGCCGCCCAGGCGGAGCGGCTTCTCGACAAGGTCACCAAGCACCTCGGCGCCATCCCCGGGCTGCTGGATTACAACGACCGCCAGATCGCGCTCTATGAAATCCATGCGGGCGAAACAGGCTTCCGCATCATTAATGGCTTCCCCTGTCTCGCCAATATCGACGATCGCCACACCGTGCCGATGACCTTGATCACCGAATATCCGGACGAGACAATTTACGGCGACGCCTTCATCGCCGGCCATACCGCGCAGATGGAAACGGTGCTTTCAGCCTATAGCGCCTGGCAGGAGATCATGGCTTCGAGCTAGGCAGTACCCGTCGAACGGAGCATGTCGAGAAGCGCGGTCATGGCGCTGGTCGTATAGGCGTCCGATCGCCGCACGAAGAGCGTATCCACCAACGCGCGTTCCGGCGAAAGCGTGTGGATCGCAACCCTACCCTCACGAGCGGCGGCAGCGACGACGCCTCGCGGCAAAAGAGTGATGCCGACGCCGGCCGACACGCAGCTGACGATCGTATCCAGAGAGCCGAATTCCAGCGGCTTTGAGGTGACGATACCCATATCGGCAAGAAGCGCCTCCAGCCGCTGCCGATAGGAACATCCGATCTGGAAGACGATGGTCTTCAGATCTGCTATGCTGGCCAGATCTTCTACTCCGCCAATGGGAGGCGATGTCACGAGAACGAGCTCCTCCTGAAAGATCACCTCATGATCGAGATCAGGGTGGCTGACGGGACCCGCCAC
Organism: Rhizobium sp.; assembly: GCA_039593415.1. GTDB lineage: Bacteria > Pseudomonadota > Alphaproteobacteria > Rhizobiales > Rhizobiaceae > Rhizobium. The sequence continues at coordinate 11,699 of JBCNPI010000012.1, forward strand.
GAAGGCACCCTCGACCCGGCATGAAACGACATCGTCGATCAGCCGGCGGGTTGTGCCTGTCGTCACGACAAGACGCACCTCCGGATATGCCTTAGCGAATTGGCCGAGGAGCGGCGACAATCGCAATGCCGTTGTCGTTTCCAGACTGCCGAGAGAAAGCGTCCCGCCCGGCTCGCCATCATCCCTGGCGGCGGTGCGAGCATCGGCCAGAAGCTTGGTAATGCGACCGACAAACGGCAGAATTCGTTGTCCCGCCGGTGTGGTCGACACGCCCCTTGCATGCCGCTGGAACAGGCTGACGCCCAACTCTTCTTCCAGCGCACGTATCCGGGCGGTCACATTCGATTGAACAGTATGCAGCTCCTGCGCCGCCCGGTTCATGCTGCCGTGCCGCGATACCGCTTCGAATATCCTGAGATCCGATACGTCCATACCTATCACCAATAGAGATAACTTCTCTCATAATAATTCATTTTTTATGATATTACGCGCGGCGTATTCTCTCAAGCACTGATCGCTGAGAGAATTCCCATGACCGAAGCCGCCATTCACGAAACTGATCGAAACCCTCATGGCGCACGTATGACGTGGCGGGCCATCCTGTCAGCATTCTGCGCCTGCCTGATCGGCATCGGCCTTGCGCGCTTCGCCTATACTCCGCTCCTGCCCGCAATCGTCGATGCGCATTGGTTCGAAGCCTCGGCGGCCGCCTATCTCGGCGCCGCAAATCTCTCCGGTTATCTGGTCGGCGCATTGCTCGGGCGGATGATCGCCGCTCGTACTTCTACAGTCCTGACGCTCAGGATCATGATGCTTGCTGCAACGGCAGCCTTCTTTGCCTGCGCCTTTCCTGTCAGCTTTGTATGGTTTTTCATATGGCGTTTTGCGGCAGGCCTTGCCGGCGGCGCCCTGATGGTGCTCGCGGCGCCGACCGTCCTGCCGCTGATCGCGCCCTCCCGGCGGGGTGTTGCCAGCGGCGTGATCTTCATGGGCATCGGCGCTGGCGTCGCACTATCGGGCACGCTAGTGCCCTTGCTGCTGCAACAGGGGCTGCGCGAGACATGGCTTGGCCTCGGCGTCTTGTCGCTGATCTTGACGATCATTGCCTGGAGTGGATGGCCACGCGCTGCCTCCGACCATCCCACCGCGCCTCGCCATGCTACGCAAGTGCCAAAACGCTGGACGCTGCGCGCGCTCTATATCGAATATGCGTTGAACGCCGCCGGCTGGGTGCCGCATATGATCTTCCTCGTGGATTTCGTAGCCCGCGGATTGGGAGAGGGTCTGCAGGCCGGTGCAGAATATTGGGTATTGTTTGGCCTCGGCGCGACCATCGGCCCGATCCTTGCCGGCCATCTTGCCGATCGTACGGGTTTTGCCGCAGCGCTGCGATTTGCCTTTCTTCTCGAGGCTCTCGCGGTTGCTATTCCCTCTTTGGGTCTCGGCCAGGCATGGCTCATTGCCTCAAGCCTGATCGTCGGCGCCTTCGTAACCGGCACGGCTCCCCTGATGCTCGGCAGGATCGCGGAGCTGCTGCCGCACCACCCTGCCCAACAGAAGGTCGCATGGAGCCTGGCAACCGTATTCTTCGCACTGTTCCAGGCGGCCGCCGCTTACGGACTTTCCTTCATCTTCTCCCGAACCGGCGAAAACTACGACCTGCTCTTCTTCATCGGCGCCGGCGCCATGGTTCTCGCCCTGGCGATCGATCTTTTCGTCGCGGCGTTTATCCGCACCCGCGGGAGCACACGAGAATATGACTCACGACGGTAGGAGAATTGAACATGACCGAACTTTTGACTGAGATTACCGGCAGCGAAAGCATGATGGGCGACAATGGTGCCCTCGATGCACTCATCGGCTTCTATCGCGCCTTCAACGCCGGCGACCTGGACGCACTCGCCGCCAATTGGGCCGAAGGCGACAAGCCAAGCATGGATAATCCGATCGGAGGCATCCGGCGCGGATGGCCGTCGATCCGTGATGGCTATGCGAAGCTGTTTGGTGGAAAGGCGAAAGTCCAGGTCGCATTCCATGATTTTACCAGCCAGGGCGGCGATGACTGGCATCTGTTCATCGGGCGGGAAAAAGGAAGCTGCATCACCGCTGACCGCAGCATCGAGCTTCGTATTCGTACCACACGCTGGTTCACCAGGATCGACGGCATCTGGCGTCAGCTTCACCACCATGGCTCCATTGAGGAACCTGCCCTGCTCGCCGCCTATCAGGAGATCATCTTCGGCGCCCCGCTGGATCGGCCGATCTAGATATTGTCACCGAGATTTTAGCCCTTCGCGCAATACCTTGCCCACATGACGCCCAAGTTCCGCGCCAGTTGAGTCTTCATGAGGCATTTTCTTCTGTTGCTCGCCAGCCTGTCTGCCGCCTGCCTGGGATCATTTGCGCCGCCAGCATATGCAGAAGGCTTCATCCGCACCGATCATCGGCAAATCGTCGATGGGAAGGGTAATCCGCTCATCCTGCGCGGTCTCGGCCTCGGCGGCTGGATGATTCAGGAAGGCTATATGATGGGCCTTGCCAATCTCAAGGCACAGCACATCATTCGCCGCCGCATTTCCGAAATCATCGGCGAGAAAAGGACCGAGCAGTTCTATCGGTCCTGGCTTGATAACGGTGTAACAAAAGCCGATATCGACGCGATGGCCGGATGGGGTTTCAACAGCGTCCGCCTGCCGATGCACTGGAACCTGTTCATCAAGGATCGGCGCGGCAAGGGCGCTTCCAAGAAGATCGTCTGGAACGAGGAAGGCTTCCGTCGGGTCGATGCACTGATCGGCTGGCTGAAGGCCAACCACATGTATCTGGTCCTCGATCTCCACGCGGCCCCCGGTGGCCAGGGTCACGATATCGCCATTTCCGACCGCAATCCGAATAGGCCATCGCTCTGGCATAGCAGCGACAATCAAGAAATGATGATTGCGCTCTGGAGCGAGATCGCTCGCCGTTACAGGGGCGAGACAACGATCGCCGGTTATGATCTGCTCAACGAGCCGAATTGGGGCTTTCAGGACGAGAATGACAAGGGCGGCTGCCGCGAAACCGAGAACCGACCATTGCGCGATGTCTACGAGCGTACCATCCGAGCCATCCGCGCGATCGATACCAACCACATGCTGATCATCGAAGGAAATTGCTGGGGCAACAACTACGCCGGCGTTCTGCCGATCGACGATCGCAACACGGCGCTCAGCTTTCACAAATACTGGACGCCGACGACACAGGAATCGATCGAACCCTTCCTGAAGCTGCGCGAACAATATGACATGCCACTGTGGAACGGCGAATCCGGCGAGAACAATAACGACTGGTATGGGCGCGCCGTTGCCCTGCAGGAAAAGAACGGTATCGGCTGGTCGTGGTGGCCGCTGAAGAAGATGGGTGCCGGCAACCCGCTGGAGATCGAGGTGAACTCGGATTACCGCCGTCTCACCGCCTATCTTCGTGGTGAAGGCAAGAGGCCTTCCGCCAAAAGCGCCTTTGCCGGACTGATGCAGCTTGCGACAGACAGCCGCTATGACAGGAATATCCGTCATCCGGACGTGATCGATGCATTGATGGGACCTTCGCGCAGATCAGGCGCACCTGATTAGGATCGCTGCGTCAATTGGCGCCAGACATTCCGTGGCTCTCCCGCATCTGGCCTATCCCATCGCATGCCTGATAGTCTTCGAAAGACGCAGAAGGAACCGAGGCCTGGATGAGGCGACGAGTTTCCAGGACAGGATGGTCTTTGCCATTTCCCGAGGCAGGATGCCGATCGAGAGAAACCATCCGGCCAGCATCAAGCGGCGTTTTCGGGATGCATTCGTCTTTAGACTGGCAACCGCGCCCGCAGTGGCGAGAGAGAGCCTGGAATCCTCCGCGACAGGATGCCGATCCCTGTCGATGCAAAGCGAAGCCAGGCGCTCTTCCAGATGGACGGGATCGCGCAGACCGGCATCGTCAGATACATCCAATCCGATCTCCGTTGCCTGACTGGACAAGGCCTCCAGTCGGCGAAAATCATGCTCAATGCGCCAGCGCGCCCGCTGGCCGAGCTTTTCGGCGAAGACGGAATGGTTGGCGCCATGAATGCGGTAGGCGCCGAGGCAATCTTCGATCGACCTCACTTCGCCGTGGAGAGGTGCGACCGTTACAAGATATCCATCGGCTCCCTGGCGAAACTCCGGTTCGGGAACCGGCATGACCCTGTCCAGCACCGAGCGCTTGAACGCCAGGCCGCTTGTGACCGTCGTCTGATAGCGGCCCTTTCGTAGCAATTCAGGAGTGACATCGCCGGAATCGAAAGGCAATTCAACGGGTGGAAATACATCCTTTACATGCATCTGTTCGTCAACAATATGCAGCCTGAACTGCACCTGGGCAGTGTTTTCCTCCCATGCCTCGACAATCTCCGAGACCGCATTCGGATAGAGATAGTCATCCGCATCGAGAAAAAGCACGATCTCGCCACGACTGGATGCAAAGCCGGTATTGAACGCCGCGGCATGCCCGCCATTCACGTCTCGCAAGCAAGTCCTGATACGAGAACCATAGGAGGCGACGACATCGGCAGTCCCGTCCGTCGATGCATCGTCGACGACGATGACTTCGGCGTCATAATCTTGTTCCAGCGCACTATCGATGCTGCGCCTTAGAAAATGTGCGTAGTTATAATTCGCGATGACGATGGAAACGGGAACATGGTCTTGGATGGAATGCATCGCATTGAACCTCGCAGATCTGCTTTGGTCGCGGCGAACCTTCTCACTCAGGTCCGTATCGATGAAGCCGCTTTAAATCAGGATATGCAGTGACGCATAAGTGGCATCTCACGAACATATCGCGCAGCAGCTGTTGGATCATGTCGATCCATCTTGCCCTGCCGAGCCTCGCCAGTTTTATGGCTTTTGAATGACCGGCACTCATGGTGTGAGCGCAGACCACCTTATTCATTCGATAAACATCGACTTCACCTGATTGCGTCGAGCCGACGTAGAACGTGACAGATTGGGCATCAAGATCTGCCGCGCAGCGTTATCAGTCCTCTGCAGCTCGGGACCCGGCAACACAACAGACGTCACAAATTCATCTTAACCGACGCCGATCGCCAGCACTTACCTGTGCATTCGCTGATCTATGTCACAAGCCCGTAGCAACCCCCGACCAGGGCGATAGCGTTCAACCTTAAACGCGGGGGCGTATATGCCTCGAAGGAGGTAATTCGTCCTATCCGCCAGTCGATCGACATTCTTCCGAGCAGACAGGAACAAAGATGCTGGATGACACCGTAAGCTTCGACACTTCGGCCACTTCCTGTTTCGCTAAAGACCAAACAGGAAGCGCTCGAAGTCTATCAACAGCTGTGAAAGTAGCCCGTTCGAAGCGGGCTTTATCGTCTTATTCGGCAGCGCCTGCGGCCTTGGGCTTGCGCGTGCGCTTCGGCTTTGCCACTTCAGCTGCGGCTGGCGCCGCAGCAACGGCAGGGGCAGCCTTTGCCCGAGCGGCCTTCGGAGCAGACTTGCTTGCAGCGGCTTTGGCAGCTGCCGGCTTGACAGCAGCCGGCTTGGCGGCAGCAGCCTTTGCCGCTGCAGGCTTTGCTTTTGCCTTGCCCTTCGCGGTGGCTGTACCTCCCCCTGTCTTCGCGGCATTCAGAAGCGCGACGCGACGACGGCGGTTCTGCTCGAGTGCCTGCTGGAATCCAGTATCGTGTTCTGCATGATAAGCGAGATCGTCGAGAAACTCCGCTACGTCCTTGATGGCTTCAACGACAACATAGCTCAGCCCATGGCCAGCATTGATGGAGTCGCGACCAACAGTCACACCAAAGCCGCCGGGGACGCGCTGAAACCAAGTGGAGCGCCACTTCTTGAAGCCGGCAGTATCGCGTTCGTACTCCTCCAGATATGCCTTCTGCTCTGCCACTCTTGCACGAAAGGTATCGACAACGTTCCGTGCACCAGCCTTCGGCTTATCAGCCTTCTTCGAAGACCATTTATCAAGAAAGTTTGCCATTGCTCTCTTCTCTTCAGGTTAGCGTTTCTTTCCAAGCCGTCATTGCCTAAGAAGCGATGACGGAACTCCTCCATAGGAATGCGCGTATAAATGTAAAGGATAGATGTATAATGGCAACATCATCCGCTATTATTGTCGCTAATTGGCCTCCAAAGCCGCGCGATTGCCTCTTCTTGGCGCCAAGCCAACGAAAAATTGATGATTTTTGCAGATCGGAGTAGGGGCCGCATTGCTTCAGGAACGGCGAGACTTTTCTGTTTCAGATGAAGATCTAATGTTTCGGCTGATCGGCACTGCGCCGGATACTCACCTGACATGGTCGATGCTACCTCGCAGATCCGCATGATCGATGGGAGATTGATCGCGACATGCAAGTCTTTGCCGCTACATTCTTGTCCGGCAAACTCCTGTCTGTTTGTCAAAATGAGAGCGGCAGCGGAGATCTGTAGCCTTCACTGCCGATCCATATTCGTCCTAAGATAGGACATGTTCCCGTAGGCATCAGCTCCCTTGCGCTGCCTTCAGCAACTCGACCTGTGGATCAAGCATGAATTTCGTTGCGCACCTTGATCGAAACTCTCATAGCCTTGTGGTGCGTCCGAGACCGATATGACGCCGGCATTGACGATATCGCCGGCATCGGGCATTTCAGGCTCACTCTCATTCAGAGAGCGCATCTGCTTTCGAACAATGCCTCAGATTTCGGATCAAGCCGTCGACCGCAGCAGAGATCCGCAGATCAGCGCGAAAATGCCGTGGAGAGAAACTGGCCGACACCATCCGCATCGGCCAGCCTCAAAGGCTATTATGCAGCCCGCTTCAGCGCGTCGCCGAGCATGGAGACGATCGTCTCGATCTCGGCACGCTCGATAATGAGAGGCGGGGAGAGTGCGATGATATCGCCCGTCACGCGGATCAGCAGTCCTTTGTGGAAGCAATCGACGAAGACGTCATAGGCGCGCGTACCGGGAGCACCGTCGCGCGGCGCAAGCTCGATTGCGCCGACGAGGCCGAGGTTGCGGATATCGACCACATGCGGCAGGTCCTTCAGCGAATGCAACGCGCTCTGCCAGTCCTCGGCAAGCTCGCTTGCGCGCGTCAGCAAACCTTCTTCCTCGTAGATTTCCATGGTCGCGAGACCGGCGGCACAGGCGACCGGATGACCGGAATAGGTATAGCCATGGAAGAGCTCGATCTGGTTCTCCGGACCGGTCATGAGGCCATCATAAACCTTGCGGCTGGCAAAGACGGCGCCCATTGGTATCGTGCCATTGGTGATGCCTTTCGCCGTTGTCACGAGATCGGGAACGACACCGAAATATTCTGTCGCAAACGGCGTGCCCAGGCGACCGAAGCCGGTGATCACCTCATCGAAAATCAAAAGGATGCCGCATTTGTCGGCGATAGCCCGCAGCCGCTCCAGGTAGCCCTTCGGCGGCAGGATAACGCCAGCGGAGCCGGACATCGGCTCGACGATGACGGCGGCGATCGTTTCAGCGCCGTGCAGTGCGACCAGCCGCTCCAGATCTTCCGCAAGCTCCACACCGTGAACCGGCAAGCCTTTGCTGAAGGCGTTGCGCTCGATATCGAGTGTGTGGCGCATGTGATCGGTTGGGATCTGCGGAAAGACTCGGCGATTATTGACGAGACCACCAACTGAAATGCCGCCGAAACCGACACCATGATAACCTTTCTCGCGACCGATGATACGCGTGCGCGTCCCCTGCCCGATCGCGCGCTGATAGGCGATAGCGATCTTGAGTGCAGTATCGACCGATTCGGAACCAGAACCAGTGAAGAAAACGCGATCGAGGCCGGCCTCAGGGCCGCCCGGCGCGTGCGCGGCAAGCTTTGCGGCGAAATCGAAGGCGATCGGATGGCCCATCTGGAAGGTCGGGGCGTAATCCATAGTGGAAAGCTGACGCTCGACCGCCTGTGCGATCTTCTTGCGGCCATGGCCGGCATTGACGCACCAGAGGCCTGCCGTGCCGTCGAGCACCTTGTTGCCATCGACATCTGTATAATACATGCCGTCGGCGGCTGCGAGCAATCGCGGGGCGGCCTTGAACTGCCGGTTTGCCGTGAACGGCATCCAGAAATTGTCGAGAACAGGGGTGTTGGGATGAGTGATCTTGTCCATGGTCGCCTCCATTGCGCTATTCCTGACATCAGCCATTTTCCCGTTCCGAACAAGTCCTTTTCTCGTCACCTTTAACCTATTGATTTTATTTCCATGCCATGGGATGTTTTCGATATTTCAAACATCTGAAAACTGAGGCCGTGATGTCCGTCGATATCGGCAACCGCCTGCGTCGTCTCCGGCTGGCGCGCAATCTTTCCCAACGCGAACTCGCCAAGCGCGCCGGCGTCACCAATTCGACAATTTCGCTCATTGAATCCAATTCCGCCAATCCATCCGTCGGCGCGTTGAAACGCATTCTCGATGGAATCCCGATCGGACTTGCCGAATTCTTTGCCTTCGAACCGGAAGCACCAAAGAAAGCGTTCTATGCGGCCGAGGAATTGGTCGAAATCGGCAAAGGCCCGATTTCCTATCGTCAGATCGGCGAGAACCTTTTTGGCCGCAGCCTTCAAATCCTGAAGGAGTGTTACCAGCCAGGTGCCGATACCGGCAAAGTGCCTCTGGTGCATGAAGGAGAGGAAGGCGGCATCGTGCTGTCCGGTCGCCTCGAAGTCACCGTTGATGACGAGCGGCGCATTCTCGGCCCAGGCGATGCCTATTATTTCGAGAGCCGTCGCCCGCATCGCTTCCGCTGCGTCGGCCCGGTTGCTTGCGAGGTCATCAGTGCCTGCACTCCGCCGAGCTTCTAGGCGGAACTCAAGGTAAAGCCTCGTTCTGCTTCACCATGTCGGCCGGTGCATAATTGGTCACGAAGAGGACATCCGCCTCCAGCTTCAAAAAGTATTGGCAGCTGCGTGTGGATATGAGGATCGAAAGGACCGGACCGCAAGAGGGGGTTCGCCCCTCGTAAACGGAACGCTCTTGCGGCCGGTCCCACATTTCCTGCAAAGGCTATGTCTGCAAGAGGCGGCGCTTCTGCCCACCCATTGCGGCAATATATTGTCTGGCGCTAAAAAATAGCCGGCAGGTAAAATCGCGCGATACTTGCCTTCATCGCCGCCTCACGCATAGATAGCGCACTGGGAACATTCTCGCCAAATCCAACCATGGGCAGTTCTCGACCGACAAGGCGCTTTAAGATGGCCCCAAGATCCATTCCCCGCCGATCCATCGAGACGGCGCGGCTCCGCCTGCGTCCCACATCCACCGCCGACGCGGAACGAGCATTCGAAATCCAGAGCGATTGGAATGTGACGCGCATGCTGAGCAATGCCACTTATCCTCCCGATAAGAGGGAGATCGACCACTGGTTTGCCAGCCACGAGCACGAATGGACCGACGCCAGCGCCTATCGCTTCGCCATCGAGCTGGAGGATAGAGTGATCGGCATTGTCGATGTCGACGGCATTGTCGGCAGCAGGGGCAGCCTTGGCTACTGGCTGGAGAGATCGGCATGGGGCAAGGCTTACGCTTTCGAGGCAGCGCATGCGCTGATCAACTTCGTCTTTTACGAAGTCGGCCTGTCGAGCCTCGAATCCGGCCACGCCTCCGATAATCCGGCATCGGGACGGGTGCTGACAAGGCTGGGCTTCATGCCCGTCGGTGCCAGAGAGCTTTTCTCGCAGTCGCGGCGCGAAACCATCACCCAGTGCTGCTATGAGCTTGCGCGCCAAGCCAAACGCACGCCCCGGCCGGAAGCTCGGGATTCGTAACCGCGCCGGGACATGGTCCATGTTCCATCTGGCAACGGAACACGGGCCGCACCCTCACTCCGTCAAATTCCTCCTACAGCTCGATTTCGTAGATCTGGTCATGGGTGGCGACGAAAGCATGGCCTTCAGGCGTCACCCAACCACGAAACATTCCCGGCGTATTGTAAGGCGCAACCGCGACGCCCTGAGCGTCTATGGCCACCAACCCGGCACCAATCCCATGAGGCGCGAGATCATGATTGATGAGCCCGTCCGCTGCGGTTGCGATATCCTGCTTCAGGTAGGCGATGCGGGATGCCACCTCGTGTCCCAGCACATAGCGGATGAAAAATTCGCCCTGGCCCGTGCCTGATACGGCACAGACGCCATCGCGCGCATAGGTGCCCGCGCCGATGATCGGACTGTCGCCCACGCGCCCTTCCGGCTTGTTGGTGTAGCCGCCGGTCGAGGTCGCGGCGGCGAGGTGGCCGGCGGCATCGAGCGCCACGGCGCCGACCGTGCCGTGCTTCTCGTTCTCCGTTCCGTCGGTGCCGACAGCCGCATGGCGTTTCATTGCCTCCAGTGCAGCGACCCGCTTCGGCGTCGTAAAATAGGATTGCGGCTCGACCTTCAGACCCTTGGCCTGGGCGAAGCGATCGGCCGCAGGTCCGGTGATGTAGACGGCTCGACCATCCTCCATCAGTGCGCGGGCGGCTTTGACCGGATTGCGGATTGCACGCGAGGCGCTGATGGCACCGGCTTCAAGAGTTGCGCCGTCCATGATCGACGCATCGAGCTCGTGCAGGCCGTTCTCGTTGAGCGCCGCACCGTGACCAGCATTGAAATGCGGGCTGTCCTCCATGACCACAACTGCGGCTTCTACCGCATCGACCGCGCTGCCGCCAGCCTTCAGCCGCGCATAGCCAGCGCTAAGGGCAGCGGCCAGGTCACGACGCGCGCCCTCCCATTCTTCCTGCGTCATGCTGTCTTCCGGCATGACACCACAACCACCATGAATAGCCAGCGCAATTTTCGCCATTTCCTGCTCCGCCTCTGTATCAGCACACCCGTTTTCCGATCGCCGCTCCCTTGGATAATGTCCGATCGGCCCGGCGCACGTTCTTCTTACCCCTGGACGTCACATACTGCCATCATGCATTCGCCGAATTTGAAAGAATGGACGGGACGTCTATGACGAATGCCGTTCCGTGGCCTCTTCGGCGGACTGCTTGGGCGGAACATTGCCATTCTGCTCGGCACGATCCCGATGCAGGGCCGCGCGGGCGAGCAGCATGAAGGTGACCGGTGTCGTGACCGTTACGAAGATGCCAATCAGGAGCTCGTGAAGCACCAGCGACTGTGTCGAGACCGAAAAGAAGATCATCGAGGCAATCATGATTGCACCGATGCCCCCGCTCGTTCCCAATGTCGGCGCATGAATGCGCTCGTAGAATGTTCCAAGCCTCAGGAAGCCGATCGCGCCGACGAGTGTCAGGAAGGCACCGAGGATGAGAAATCCGCCGACAGGGATCGCCGCCCAGAGGGGCACGTTTTCAAACGATGTTGTCATTCGATCACCTCCCCGCGCATCAGGAACTTCGCGAGCGCAACGGTTGCGACAAAGCCCAGCATGCCGATGACGAGCGCCGCCTCGAAATAGACGACTCGACCTGTGCCGATGCCGAAGGTCAACAAAAGCAGCATGGCGTTCACATAGAGCGTGTCGAGCGCAATTATGCGATCCTGTGCGCGCGGTCCACGAAATATGCGAATGGAGGCGATCGCCATCGCCGCCACGATCATCATCTGCGCAATCGTGACGGATATCTGGATGATCATGGCGCTCATGCGAATATCTCCAGCAGCAGGCTTTCATAGCGATTGGCAACCGTTTCGCGCCATTGCGCCTCGTTTTCGAGATCGAGGATATGCAGCAGCACACTATTATCGTTGGAATCATATTCCAGCCAGGCAGAGCCCGGCGTGCTGGTCAGGATAACTGCGAGCAGTGCCAGCGGGATCTGGTCCCGCACCTTCAGCTCAAGGACCACGAAGCCTGGTGCCGTCTTATGCGAGCGCCCCCTCAGGATGATCCAGGCCACCAGAACATTCGATTTCAAGACGTCGAAAACAACCCGGAAGAAGAGCTTGGGCAGCAGATACCATTTCCGCAGCCGCGGCTTTTCCGGCCGCAGCGATGCCATCCCCCAGGAGGCGAAAACCGAAACGGCGATGCCGAGGACAAGCTGCCCGAGGGTGAAGCCGTTCAGCAGCAGCCACATCAGGATCAGGCTCAGCGCCAGAAGCGGGTAAGGCAGCATCATAGACCTCCCGCTTTTGCCGGAGCGACCACGGCATTGCGAACCGCATCGACATAGACATTGGGATCGCTGAGCGTGCGGATGGTCGAATCCATGTATTGCATGACGGGGCCGGCGCAGATGGTCAATGCCAGTGTCAATGCAAGCAGGCCCATGACAGGCAATATTTCGATGACAAGGACGCGCGGAACCGTGCCCTCGAGCGAACTCCAGAATGTGCGTATGCCGGCACGCGTCATGGCGATCAGGGCGGCAATGCCGGATAGAATGACGAGCAGGATCAAGGCCCAGACGGCCGCACTTGGCGGAATGCCGATCGCGCCGGTTCCCATCATGGCCGAAAGCATGGCGAACTTGGCGACGAAGCCGGAAAGAGGCGGCAGGCCGGCAAGCAGGATGCCGCAAGCGGCAAAACAGATTCCGAGCATCGCCATGGTGCCGGGCATGGTCACGCCGTCGCCTCCCGTCGTCTCTCCTTCTTCAGCATCACCATAGGCTTCCATCGTTACGGCAAGAACGTTGGCGCCCGCATCCTGCCCGCGCTCGACGAGTTCGATCAGCATGAAGAAGGCACTGATCGTCAGCGTCGAACTGACGAGATACATCAGCGCGCCGGACGAGATGGAGCCGTCATTGATGCCGATCACCATCAGCAGCGTGCCGGATGAGACCAGCACCGAGAAGCCGGCCAGCCGCCCAAGCGCCTGCGACGCCAGCACACCGACCGTCCCGAAGATCAGCGTTGCCATGCCGCCATAAAGAAGCACGGTCGCACCGAAACCGGCGGACGGGCCGGTACTGAACAGAAGCATGGTCAACCGCAGGATGACGTAGATGCCGAGCTTGCTGAGAATGGCGAATATGCCCGCCACCGGCGCGGAGGCAGCGCTATAGGCTGTCGGCAGCCAGAAGCAGAGCGGCCACATGCCGGCCTTGATGAGGAATGCGATGCCGAGCACGCCTGCACCCGCCTGCATCAGCATGCGGCGATCGGCCGACATTTCCGGGATGCGCACGGCAAGATCTGCCATGTTCAGCGTTCCCGCCGTGCCATAGATCAGGCTGACGCCGATGAGGAAGAGCAATGCGGCGGCCAGATTGACGGCAATGTAATGCATGCCCGCTTTGACGCGAAGCGGCCCGGAGCCATGCAGCAGAAGGCCGTAGGATGCCGCCAGCATGACCTCGAAGAAGACAAAGAGATTGAAAAGATCGCCCGTCAGGAATGCACCGTTGACGCCCATCAGCAGCAGCTGGAACATGGTATGGAAATGGGCGCCGACCGCGTGCCAGCGCGCAAGCGAGAATATCAGCGCGGCAACGGCGACGATGGATGTCAGCAGCAGCATGAGTGCCGACAAGCCATCAAGCACGAGCACGATGCCGAAGGGCGCGCTCCAGTTTCCGAGAAGATAGGCGCGCTCCAGACCGGCCGATCCCCCCTCAGCACGGAAAAGTGCAAGCGCAATACCCACAAGCAGCAGCGTTGTTGCCAGACTGATGAACGCCTTCAGCGTACGTGAACGCTCGTCGATGAAGACAAGCAGCGCACCCGCAATCAGGGGTACGAGAATCGGCGCGATGATGAGATGGTGGGACCAGCCTGTCATTTCCGGTCGCTCCTGCCATCGACGTGATCCGTACCGGTCAGGCCGCGCGAGGCAAGCAGCACGACGAGGAACAAGGCCGTCGTCGCAAAGCCGATGACGATCGCCGTCAGCACCAGGGCCTGGGGCACCGGGTCTGCCAGAGCGTGCGTCGCCGTGCCATCGCCAAGCAGCGGCGGCACATTCGTCTTTACACCGCCCACTCCGAAAATGAAGAGATTGACCGCATAGGAGAGCAAGGACAGTCCGACGATGACCTGATAGGTGCGCGGACGCAGGATCAGCCAGACGCCGCAGGCCGTCATCACCCCGATCGCAATGGATAAGATAAGTTCCATCAATCCCCCTTTGCCTTGTCCGCATCTAGAGCGCGCAAACGGTTGATACGGATAGACTGGTGCGCAAGTGCGACGAGGATAAGAACAGTGGAACCGACTACGAGCAGGAAAACGCCGAGATCGAAGAGTAGCGCGCTTGCCGTTGGCACTTTGCCTATCAACGGCACATCGAGATACCGGAAATGCGAGGTGAGGAACGGATAACCGAAGAACCAGGCGCCGATGCCCGTCGCCGTCGCAATCAGAAGCCCGGCGCTCATCCATCGCAGCGGCAGGATGCGAATGCGATCCTCCGCCCAGCGCGTGCCGCCGGCCAAATATTGCAACAGGAAGGCGATCGAGAGCGTCAGGCCGGCCGAAAAGCCGCCGCCCGGCGCATCATGCCCCCGCATGAAGATATAGACCGAAAGGGCGATCACGAAGGGGAACATCCACTGCATGATGACGGAGGGCACGAGCAGATAGTCGCGCACCGTGTCGCCCTCCGAACGCTCCGGTCGTTCCTCATCGAAGCGGTTCTGGATCTGTTGCTGTTCCGGCATCTCCATGCTGTCGGGCGCTGGGCGGAAACGACGCAGCAGCGCATAGACGGTCAGGGCGACGACACCGAGAACGGCGATTTCGCCCAGAGTATCGAAACCACGGAAATCGACCAGGATGACGTTGACGACATTACGACCGCCGCCCTTGGAATAGGCATTTTCGAGGAAGTAATTCGCGATGGCGTCGGGCACCGGCATGGTCATGACGGCATACGAAATAAACATCATGCCGACGCCGCAGATGACAGCGAGCGCCAGATCGCGGAGGCGGCGGAAACGGGCGCGCAGATCGACCGTATCGTCGATCCCTTCCGTTCGCTTCGGCAGCCAGCGCAAGCCCAGCAGGATGAGAACCGTCGTGACGATCTCCACAAGCAGCTGGGTAATCGCGAGATCCGGCGCGGACAGCCAGGTGAACGTCAGGCAGACGATCAAGCCGACGCCGCCCAACATCACCAGGGCAGCAAGCCGATGATATTTGGCAAAGAAGGCGGTGCCAATCGCAAGGCAGATGCCGATCGCCCAAACCGCGGCGAAAACCGGATCGGCACCCAGGAAGGAAAAATGCTTCGCTTCGAAACCGGAAAGGTAAAGCGGCAGCAGGCCGGCGGCAAACCCCGTCACGACGACCCAGCGAAGCTGCGGCTGCAGCTTGCGCGTGCCGATCCGGTTTTCTGCGGTTCTTGCCCAATGCCAGGAGACTTCGACCAGCACCCGCTCGAAGATGCGCTGTCCTTTGAGGCGGCGGAAGGTGGGCGGGCCATCATCGCATCGCGAAAAGTAATCCTTGAAGGCGAAATAGAACACCGTGCCGCCCACCAAGGCGATAAGACTCATGACAACAGGCAAATTGAAGCCGTGCCAGAGCGAGAGGCTGTATTGCGGCGTATCGGTGTTGAGAACGCTGACGACGGCGGCCTGCAGGAAGGGCGCCACCGAGAGCCCCGGAACGATACCGACGACCAGGCATACCACCACCAGAAGCTCGATCGGGAAGCGCATCCAGCGCGGGGGCTCATGCGGCTGGGCGATCGGCAGATCGGTTGGGGCCGGTCCAAAGAAGACCGTCTGAATGAAGCGCAGCGAATAGGCGACACTGAAGGCGCTTGCGAGTGTCGCCACATAGGGAAGCATGCGATCGAGGATGGAATCGGCATGGGTTTCGATCGCTTCGGCGAAGAACATTTCCTTCGAGAGGAAACCATTAAGCAGTGGCACACCAGCCATGGCCGCACTTGCGACGATCGCAAGCGCCCCCGTGAATGGCATGTAGCGGAACAGACCGCTCAGACGGCGCATGTCGCGCGTCCCGGTCTCGTGATCGATGATGCCGGCCGCCATGAACAGCGACGCTTTGAAGGTGGCATGGTTCAGCATGTGGAAGATGGCGGCGACCGTCGCAAGCGGGCTGCCGAGGCTGAGCAAGGTGGTGATGAGACCGAGATGGCTGATCGTCGAGTAGGCAAGCAGCCCTTTAAGGTCCTGCTGGAACATCGCGAAATAGGCGCCGAGCAGCAGCGTGATGATGCCGGCGGCCCCGACGATGTAGAACCACTCGTTCGTGCCGGCAAGAACCGGCCAGAAGCGCGCCAGCAGGAAAACGCCCGCTTTCACCAGCGTCGCTGAATGCAGGTAGGCGGAGACCGGCGTCGGCGCCGCCATCGCATTCGGAAGCCAGAAGTGAAATGGAAACTGCGCGCTTTTCGTCAGCGCGCCGAGTAGGATGAGGATCAGCGCGGGCAGATAGAGCGGATGATTGCGGATGATATCGCCCGAGGCCAGGATCTTATCCAGATCATAGCTGCCAACGATATGGCCGAGCAGGATCAGCCCGATCAGCAGGCAGAAACCGCCAATCCCCGTAATCGTCAGCGCCATGCGGGCACCATCTCGAGCGGTGGCGGTGTTGTGCCAATAGCTGATCAGCAAGAAGGAGGAGATGCTGGTCAGCTCCCAGAATATCGAGAGCAGAATGACATTGCCCGAGAGTACGATGCCGAGCATCGCGCCCATGAAGGCGAGCAGGAAGGAGAAGAAGCGCGCAACGAGGTCCTCTTCCGACATGTAATAGCGGGCATAGACGATAACGAGGAAGCCGATGGCAGTGATGACGAGCGAAAACAGCCAGGCAAATCCGTCCATCCTGAGGCTGAAATCGAGCCCCATTTGCGGCAGCCATTCAATGCTATAGCGAACCACACCGCCGTCTTTGACGGCCAGATAGAAGCTTGCTGAAATCAATAGCGCCAGAAATGTGATCGCTCCGGCGATCGAGGCCGGACCACGCCGCGACTGCGTGCGCAGCAGGCAAACGGAAAGAAGACTTCCGATAAACGGCAGAGCCAGAAGTACAAGAATGAAAACAGGCCCGCTGGTTATCCCAAAACGTCATTCCCTAACTTGGCCGGCTCACATCAGACTGCCGTGTCGGCAAAACCCCTAGAAAACCGGTGAATTATGTCCTATATGATGGATATTGCCCAATATGGGCAGCATGAAACCTCGCGTCAAGGTGAAACGGTGATGATTTTGACACCAGCGCTCTGCCGAGCAGCCCGCGGCTTCCTTGACTGGACGCAAGTGGATCTTGCCGACCGTTCGGGCGTGTCGCGCAGCACGATCCGCGATTATGAGGGCAATCGGCACAGTTTGCATCGGGCAACGGAGGCGCAACTGCGGCTGGCGCTGGAGACGGGAGGCGTGGCCTTCTTCCGAATCGAAGGACACGAGATCGGCATCTGTCCCAAGGCGTTTGCCGCAGATGTACCTGCACCATCACGTACGGAAAATTGCGAAATCCTGTCCGGCTCCGGCGTACGGGGCCGGACCACTGCTGCGAAAGCAGGACAATAGTACCGACCACAGCCAGCCGAGACAGACGCGGCGTCAGACCGCAAGGCTGCATCTGGACCGAAAAGATCCATGCGGATGCACCCAGCGGCCATTGCAAACCGCCAGTTGCATTAGCGCTCGCAAGAAGGTGAACGAACAGGCCCTCAAATCAGCCATGTTTGGGCCGGTCACCGCACCCGCGCCGTCCCCCAAGACAACCGGAGAAACATATGTCCATTATCAGTGAAACCTCGGCGTCCCGATACCGAGCATCGCAACGTTTCCTGCATCGGCTCCTATCCATCGTTCTCATTTCAGCGCTCGCGATCGGTCTCTATTGTTCCTATCTCACGCCGGGCGCACCGCTGCGCCGCGCCCTCCTCGACGTGCACAAATCGCTCGGCATGATGGCGCTGGTCCTCGTCACTATCCGGCTGCCGCTCAGGCTTTCACTTGGGGAGCCCGCCATCGGCGTCCGCTTGACATCGTCAACCACTATGCTGCCCGCAGCGCGCATATTCTGCTCTACGCCCTGATGATCCTGATGTCGCTTGCCGGCTACGCCACGTCTGCCGCCGGCGTCCACGATCTGCCGTGGTTCGGTTTCCTCCAGTGGCCGAATGTACTGCCGCTCGATAAGGACCAGGAAGGAACGGCCGCCGAAATCCGAAGCCATTCAGACACAGGGGCAACAGCGTCGACCATTCCTGATCCGCGGGTTCATAGCGGCCACATGTCATAAAGACTGCATGTTCGGAAGCCTGACATCGCGACACGCGATAGACACCAGGCGAATTTTTGCGAGTGCGCACACCCTAGGGGGTTAAATTTGATGCCATAGGGTCATTCGTTGGGCTAACGCTGGCTTTCCTAAGCTTGTCCAGCAAGAGATAAATCACTGGAGTCGTATAAAGTGTCAGCAGCTGGCTCACTAACAGACCGCCGGCGATCGCGTAACCCAGCGGCTGTCGCAGTTCGGATCCTGCTCCATGGCCGATCGCCAGCGGCAGGCAACCGACAAGTGCGGCCATCGTCGTCATCAGGATTGGACGAAAACGCATCTGAGCCGCCTTGACAATCGCAGCCTCGCTGCTCAATCCCTCCTCCCTCTCAGCTTGGACTGCAAAGTCCACGAGCATGATGCCGTTCTTCTTGACGATGCCGATCAGCAGGATGATGCCGATCATCGCCACAAGCCCGAAATCGAAACCCGCCAGTTGAAGTGCCAGCAAGGCACCCAGTCCGGCGGACGGCAGTGTGGATAAAATAGTCAGTGGATGCACGAGACTTTCATAGAGGATGCCGAGGATGATGTAGACGACGACAAGTGAAGCTAGGATCAAAAGCGGAACCGTTGCCAGTGAATCCCGAAACGCCTTGGCGCTGCCTGAGAAGCTCGTCTGCAGCGATGCCGGCGGGTGCATGGCCGCGACCGCCTTTTCGATCGCGTCGGTCGCCTGGCTAAGCGCTGTCGACGGAGCGAGGTTGAAGGAAATGGTGACGGCCGGCGATTGCCCCTGATGCGAGATCGATACAGGAGATACACCATTCGTTGTCCATCTGGCGACGACAGATAGCGGCACGAGCGTTCCGTTGCTTGCCCTGACGGACAAGCGGTCGAGCGTCGCGATATCGCGCTGCAGGTTCGGCAGAACCTCAAGGATGACGTGGAATGTGTCGGTTTGCGTGGAATAGGATGCGACCTGGCGTTGGCCGAAGGCATCGTACAGCGTGTCGTCGATTGTCGATGGAAGCACGCCATACAAGGTCGCAGCGGCACGGTCGATCTGTATAGAGAGGTTTGGAGCCTCGGCCTGTTGGTCGCTGCCGACATCTCGCAATTCGGGCAGCGCCTGCAATCGGTTCGCAACCTTCGCGGACCAATCGGAAAGCTCGGCGATATTGCCGTCCTGAAGCGTGTATTGATATTGCGTCTTGGCCGGGCGGGCGCCGATGTTGATGTCCTGGGCAGATTGCATGAACAGCTTGATGCCCTGCTGCGCGTTCAATGCCTCTCCCAGCCGTTGGATGATTTCCTTTGCGCTCGCATCGCGTTCTGCAAGCGGCTTCAGCGTGATATTGACATGCCCCTGATTCAGCGCATTTCCGCCATTGCCGCCGCCAATATCCATGAAGACGCTATAGACGGCGGGATCGCGCAGAATGATTGCGCTCACCCGCTCCTGAAGTTTGGCCATCTCGCTGAAGGAAATATCGGGTGACGCCTGCGACAGACCGGAAATGAAGCCGGTGTCCTGCTCCGGAAAAAAACCCTTCGGCGCGATGATAAACAGATAGCCGGTCAAGACGATGGTGCCGAGAAAGACCGACAATGTGAGATATGGATGGTGAATGACGGTACCAAGGCTTCGCGCATAGAGCGAGAGGAGCCGATCGAGGAAGGCTTCCCCGGCTCGGTAGAGGCGGCCATGCTGCCTCTCCGATGCCGGGCGAATGAACCGGCAAGCCAGCATGGGTGTCAATGTCAGCGACACAAAGGCTGACAAGATGATTGCGATCGTCAGCGTCACCGCAAATTCGCGAAACAGCCGCCCGACGATCCCGCCCATCAGCAGGATCGGAATAAGGACGGCAATCAGCGAGAGGCTGATGGAGACAATCGTGAAGCCGATCTCACCCGCTCCTTTTCGTGCCGCATCGATCGGCGCCATACCATCTTCAACGTGGCGTGTGATATTTTCCAGCATCACGATCGCATCGTCGACGACGAAGCCGACGGCGACGACAAGCGCCATAAGCGACAGGTTGTCGAGGCTGAAGCCGAGCAGCCACATGGGAGCGAGCGAGCCCCCCAATGCGATCGGCAGGGTCAAAACGGGAATGATCGTGGCGCGAAGGCTTCGCAGGAAGAGGAAGATCACCAGGACGACGAGGCCGATCGTCAGCGCCAGCGTAAACTGCACGTCATTGACTGAAGCCCTGATCGTCGTCGTGCGATCGGTCACCAGCTTCAGTTTGATGGATTTCGGCAGCGAAGCCTGCAATGCCGGCAGCTGCGATTTGATGGCATCGACTACTGCAATGACGTTGGCGCCCGGTTGTCGGAAGACATCTAGCGCGATGCCGCGCTCGCCATTCGTCCAATGCGCCATCTTCGCATCTTCCGCGCCATCGACGGCCTGACCGATATCGCGGATGCGCACCGGCCCGCCGTTGCGATAGGCAATGACGGCATCGTTCCATTCCGCGCTGCTTCCGATCTGATCATTCGTGTAGATCGGAAATGTCCGCGTGGGATCATCGATATTGCCTTTGGGTGCGCTTAGGCTGAGGTTGTCGATCGCGGAGCGCACGTCCTCAAGCGTGACATCGGCCTGCGCCAGCCGACCTGGATCTACTGCGATGCGGATGGCAGGCTTCTGCTTGCCACCGATGTTGACATAAGCAACGCCCGAGACCTGGCCGATCCTGTTTGCCACGTTGCGCTCTATATATTCGTCTAGTTCCGACAAAGTGAGGCTGTCCGAACTTGCCGAAAGCTGCATGATAGGAGCATCAGCCGGATTGACCTTTCTTACCGTCGGCGACGACGGCATGTCCTTCGGCAATTGGCCCGACGCCTCGCTGATTGCAGTCTGGACATCACTTGCCGCTGTCTCGATGTCCTCATCAAGGGCGAACTGGACTGTGATGGAGGCCGTGCCAAGCGAGCTTGTCGATGTAACCTCTGTAATGCCGCTAACGCGCGATAGAGCTTCCTCGATCGGCTGAGCAACACTCGACGCCATCGTATCTGGCGACGCGCCGGGCAGGCTGGCCGCGATCTGCACGGTTGGGAAATCGATCTGCGGCAATGCCGAGACGGGCAGAAATGGATAGCAGATCACTCCCAGCAGAAATATCCCGATCATGATCAGGCCGGTTGCAACTGGATGACCGATGAAGAACCCGAAAAACCTCGACTTGTCCAGCTGCTCATCGCTATCTCTTCGAGCAGCTTTCATTGGGAAAACTTTCCGGAAAGCTCGCCGTTCGCGGCACCACTCCAGGGAGTAACATCGACCTTTACGCCATCCCCGATGCGTGACTGCCCGTCCATGATCACTTGGTCGCCTTCACTAATGCCGTCACTCACCAGAGCCATGGCGTCGGTGACAAAAGCAGTCTTGACGCTTCTCCTACTGACCTTCCCATCCGTACCCACAACATAGGCGTAGAGCCCGTCGCGACCACGGGCGAGCGCCTTATCCGGCACCACGACGCCCCTTCTGATCTCCACCGTCAGGCGCGTCGCAACCGGAAGTCCCGGCCAAAGGATGCCGTCGCCGTTGTCGAATGTTGCACGCAGGTGGATCGATCCGTTCGAGGCATCGACTGCGTTGTCCATGATTGTCAGCTTACCCATCGCCAGCTTGCGCGTGCCGTCGGTCGTCGACAGCTCAACCTCGGCGATACTATTCTTCAATGCCTCGCGGATCTCCCCAAAACGATCGCCAGGCGCGGCGAAGGATACGCCGATGGGGTCCATCTGCGTGATCGTGACGATGCCGCTCGTTGAACTTGCACTGACGACGCTGCCGATATCGGCCTGCTTGAAGCCGGTCCGTCCGGTGATGGGGGCGAGAATGGTCGCAAAGCCCAGTTGGGTTTCCGCTGCCTTGATCAGGGCATCGTCATATTGCACAGCTGCGGCATACTGCTGACTGGCTGCATTTTTCTGCTCGAGCACCGAAGCGGAGGCCACGCCTTTCTCCGCAAGCGTCGCGTATCGCTCCGCATCGGTCTTCGCATTCTGCAACTGCGCTTCGTCCTGGGCCTTCTTCGCCTTGGCCGATGCCAAACTTGCCTGGAGCTCGCGATCGTCGAGCCTGAGCAGCACGCTACCCTTCTCGACCGTCTCGCCTTCGCCAAAAGGAATTTCCATGACCTCGCCGTCAATGCGCGGTCGCACGGTGACCGATTGCAGCGGCACAACGGTGCCGATGCCGTTGATGACGCGATGAATGGTTTGAACCTGCGCCCTGACGGCGGTAACGGGTATGGCTTGCGCCTGCCCATCGGCCCAAGTCTTTACGGCCCCGCCACACATAAGAAAAGATGAATACGCCGCGAAAAGGAACATATGCCGCATAAATCGGCCCGACAGCAATTCCGACGTCATGAAATTCTCCAAAACGCGCCGCTTGGTAACGCGGTAAATTAATATTGGTTCAGTGCTCCGGTCGAGATATTTGTGAAATGATTTCGCGACTTCGACCGCCATGCAGTTTGCCAAATTCTGAAGACGTAAGCACTGGGCACTCTGAAAATGTGGGCGGCACAAAAGCTCGTGGCAAATATCACCCGTAGTAACGTGGAGGAACTGAAACGTATCACTGTTTGCTGCCATCAGTTTCAGCATCGCTTATCGTTGCAAATACCAAATTCCGTGCGTAAACTGAGCGGCCTTGTCGAAAAACACAGCGCCCGGCAGCCCGCAACGGCGTGTAGCCATCATCAGGATCTTGGCGCAAAACTCAAATTAATGCTCTTTGACAATCCGACGGCTGCGCTCGGTCTGGAGTTGGTGGGAAATACTCTCAAGGTGACACGTTAGTTGGCAGAAGAGCAAACAACGCCCCTTGTCGCGCGTGAGATGGGTTTTGCGCGCGGCGTGTCAGGCGAAATCGTGTTCTATCATAAGGGCATGGGCGAAGGAGAAGCCCTCTCTCCTGCCTTTGGGCACGCTCGTTTCGGACGTACCGGCTTTCGTCCGGTGCCTGTCGGAATACGAAAGTCCCTGTTTCGCGACAGGGACTTTCGACAAGCTTTGCAGAATCAGCTGGTACGTTCCGCCGCGCGCGGACGCCACTTGATCAGGCGGCCCTCGACGACATCCAAGACAAGGTCGATCAACAGGACAAATACCGCCAAGATGAAAATTCCCGCGAAGACACCGACAGCGTCGAAGTTACCTTCTGCCTGTGCGATAAGGTAACCTAGACCGGCCGATGCACCCAGATACTCGCCGATGATGGCACCAACAACAGCAAATCCCACCGATGTTCGCAGTGAGGATAGGATCCAACTCGCAGCAGCCGGAAAATAGACGTGCCGCAGGAGTTCGGAGCGTGTCGCACCGAGAATGCGTGCATTCGACAACACTACGGGATCGACTTCACGCACGCCCTGCATTGCGTTGAAAAAGGTTACAAAGAATACGAGCGTGACGGCGAGAGCCACCTTGGACCACAGACCCAGGCCAAGCCACAGGACAAATATCGGAGCAAGGACCACGCGCGGAATGGCATTCAGGCCTTTGATGAATGGATCGAGGATGCGGGCAGCCGAGCGTGAGAGGCCGAGCCATACCCCGGCAGCGACGCCGAGAGCCGTGCCGATGACGTAACCGAGCACCGTTTCCGTCAGGGTGATGGTCACATGCTTGAAGAAGCCTGGATCGGTGACCCAGATGAACACCTGCTTCAGAATATCGACAGGAGAGGGAAAGAAGAAAACATCGACCACGCCCAGCTTCACGCCGATCTCCCAGCCACCGACAATGACCAGCAGCAATGCCAGTTGGGTAAGTCTCTCAGTCATGGCGTTCATAGCTTTTCTCCACTTCACCGCGCAGGGAAGCCCAAATATTGCGATAGAGTTCAGTAAAGCGGGGATCGAGCTTGATCTCCGCGACATCGCGAGGCCGCTCCAGATCGACAGGGAAACTGTCGATGACGCGCGACCGGGGACCCGAGGCCAGAACCACAACACGATCCCCTAGAGCAATCGCTTCCTCAAGATCATGCGTAATCAGAACCACGGCCCGCTGCTCTTCCTGCCATAGCCGAAGCAGCTCATTCTGCATCAGATGCCGGGTATGAATGTCGAGCGCGGAGAAAGGCTCGTCCATCAGGATCACCTTCGGGCCCGTTATCAGCGCCTGCGCCATTTGCACACGCTTGCGCTGGCCGCCGGAAAGCTGGTGCGGATAGCGATCCTCGAAACCTTTAAGCCCGACCTTCGCCAGCCATTTGAGGGCTCGCTCTCGGCGCTCGCCCGCACCGACGCCTTGGAACATCGGCCCTAGCTCCACATTTTCGATCGCGGTTTTCCAGGGGAGCGGGGCATCCTGCTGAAACAAATAGCCGATATTATTCTGGATGCCGGAGACTAGGCTGCCATCGATGGAGACAGAGCCCTTTGCAGGCTTCAAAAGACCCGCGATCGCATTCAGGATCGTACTTTTGCCACAGCCCGTCGGCCCCACGATAGCAACGAATTCGCCATCGGCAACCGTCAGATTTACGTCCTGGACCGCGACGAAGGAGCCGAAGGCCATGGTCACATTTTCGATTGCCACCATCGCTTTGGGTGACGCCGCTGCATGAGGTGTCTGTGTTGCCGGCTTTAAGGCTGTCACGGACATCTTCACCTCCCTTAGTTCGATGCCGTCGCCGGCACCTTAGCTACAAATTCGTTTGTATAGGTCTTGGAAAGGTCGATCTTGGCAGCCTTGACCTTGTCGTTGAACGACGTCAGGACATCGAGAGGCGTCTTGATATCTTTTTCGTCGAGCAGCCCGTCCGTGGAGAAGATCTGCCGCGCGTTTTCAATGGCCTTGATATACGTCTCCTTGTCGCCCGAAATGAATTCCGGCGGAAGCTTCTCGACGATCTCTGCGGCGCTGTGCGTCTTCATCCATTGAAGCGCCTTCACCGTTGCATTGGTGACCTTCTGAATGGTCTCCGGATTTTTAGAGATATAGTCCTGCGTAGCGTAAAGCACCGATGTCGGATAGATGCCGCCATAGATTTCCTTGGCACCATCGTCGTTGCGGGCATCGATCAAGATCTTTCCGACGCCCTTCTCGACAACGAATGTCGCCGCGGGATCATAATTTACGAGGAGATCGATCTTGCCCTGCCGAAGGGCTGCAACCGCGGCAGCACCCGATCCGACGCCGATGATCGAAACGTCGTTCGCCGAGAGCTTATGCCGCTGAAGATAGTAGCGAATAAAAAAGTCCGAGGACGAGCCCGGAGCGGTGATTCCGATCTTGGCGCCTTTAATGGTCTCCGGATTTTTCGGATCGAATTTCGCGTCCTTGCCGCCAGCCAGCACGAGCCCGGAATTGCGCCCGAGCTCCACGAAGGCAACCACATGCTTATTCTGCGACTGCATCTGAATCGTATGGTCGTAAAAGCCGACAGCAACGTCCGTCGAGCCAGCAACCAGAGCCTGCAAGGTCTTCGATCCGCCCGACGCGAAGTTTTCGACGGTGACCTCCAGGCCCTCCTTCTCATAGAAGCCCAGTCCCTGCGCGACCGGGAAAGGCAGGTTGTTGAGGTTGTAGGAACCAACACTAATGCGAACAGGTTCCGCCAAAGCCGTTCCGGACAGCACCGCCGCTGCAGTGAGGGCGAGAATAAGTTTTTTCATTTGATCTCCTCCATTTTGGCACCCTCCCGGCGCCATAGGTTGCTTGATTATGCTGCACAAACCAGCGTTCTGGCAGGCTTTGCAAAGACATGGCCTTCGAACAGCCTGCGTGCCGTGCGAAGAATTCCGGCGACGAGCTTTCCGTCCCTTAACTGCAGCTTCACGTCTAGATGGCCGCTGGGATGTTCAATGGAAAGCACGACGGGCGGTGTTTGAACGCCGATAAGGCGGGATGCCACGGTGTTTTCACTCACGCACGCCGTTGCAATCCCGACAGCGCCTGTTGTCGCCAGTGACGGATGGCATTCATTTGGCATGAAATAGCGAACGTTCAATGCGCCGCCTTGTCTGGCGGGAGAGATGAGGACCGGTTTCGGGGTGACTTGGCTGCGAACGTCACCCATTCCCATTTTCTCGCCAGCAAGAATGCGAAGATCTTCCAGCCGTTCAATCAAGGAATGATTGCCGTTCAGTTCAGCAGCGCTCTCATATCCGGTCACGCCAAGCGAGGCGGCGTCGATCAGGAGCATCGGCATCGCGCAATCGATACAGGTCACATCGATGCCGTCCATCGTCTCTCTCGATTTTCCGCTTGGGAAAAGCTGGCCGGTTCGGGCACCTGCCGCATCCTTGAACGTGAGCGCGATCGGAGCCGCCTGGCCGGGCACGCCGTCAATTTTCGCGTCGCCGAGATAGGCCACCGCACCATTCGGTGTCGGAACCTCGGCTTCGATCATCTTGCCGGTGTTGACGTTGAAGATTTTGACGAGGGTGGTGTCTCCGGCGACCGGCACAAGCCCCGCCTCTATCGCGAATGGCCCGACGGCTGCCAGCATATTTCCGCAATTGGGTGAGGTATCGACTATCTGCCGGTCGACGCGAACTTGCGCGAACAGATAATCTACATCAGCGCCAAGCACCGTTCCCGGGCCGCAGATCGCAACTTTGCTGGTGACGGGGTTTCCCCCTCCAATGCCATCGATCTGAAGGGGATGCCCCGAGCCCATTACCGATAAAAGCACCTGATCCCGCTCGGCAGGGTCCTGCGGCAGATCCGATGCCAAAAAGAACGGGCCTTTCGAGGTGCCGCCCCGCATCAGCACGCACGGTATGGAGAGCAAATCATTCATGCGTTTTTCTCGTCGTATAATGTAATTAGCGTATCAATCCGCCTTGTTGTTGCTATTATGGGATTAATGATTGATATGTGAAATGCTGAAATCGATGGCATTAATACGCAATGAACATCAATTGTGAGATCCTTGATCTTAGAGCCTTCCTCGCCGTGGTCGAGCTGCAGGGCTTTCATCGCGCGGCCGACCAGCTGAACATGTCACAACCGGCACTCAGCCGGCGCATCCAAAAGCTGGAGCAGGCGATAGGTGCGCCGCTGCTGGAAAGGACGACGCGCCACGTCGCGGCCACTGCTCTTGGAACCGAGCTCGTGCCCCTGGTTCAGCGTATGCTCGAAGAGTTCGACAGCTCGCTGTTCTCCACGCGGGAACTGGGGGCCAAGCGCGGCGGCCTGGTAACGATTGCATGCCTGCCGACTGCAGCCTTTTATTTCCTGCCCACCGTCATTCGACAGTTCAACCAGGAATACCCGAATATCCGGCTGCGGATTCTCGATCTGACGGCGACCGACGCATTGCAGGCCGTGGCGCGCGGCGAGGTCGAGTTCGGAATCAACATCATGGGAAGCTCCGACAGCGATCTGGTCTTCGAGAGGCTGGCCGAGGATCCGTTTGTCCTGGCGGCCAAGCGTGACCATCCGTTAGCGGAAAAGAAAGAGGTCCGATGGCAGGATCTTGAACCCTATCCGCTGATCACGGTTCACCGCTCGAGCGCCAACAGGACGTTGCTCGACGCTGCTCTGGCCAGATCGAATATCAAGCTCAACTGGTTTTACGAAGTTACCCATCTTTCAACATCGCTCGGTCTCGTGGAGGCCGGGCTTGGAATTTCCGTGCTACCGAAGATGGCGACCCCCCAAGGAGAACATCCCTTTCTCATCACCCGTCCAATCCGAAATCCAGAAATCTCACGAACCATCGGGATCGTCCGGCGCCGCGGGGGCACCTTGTCGCCCGCTGCAGAGCATTTCATGCGTATGTTAATTGGTGCATGGAGACAGACCTGAATGTTCACAGTCGGAAGAATCCGGCATTGTGGAACAAATGCCTTAAAATTCGGCAACCTCTTATGCAGTCAACGGGCCTGACCAAAAGAACGTGCTGTCCGAACGATCGATGTCCTGGACATATGTCCTTTTATTCTCAACAAATACAATAGCGTAATAACGAAAATACCGACTTCGCCCAATGGCGGCGCCTTATGGCATCGCTATTGCATGTCCGGCCCTTCAGACCATACTGCCAGGATTTTACCCATGCCGATTACCACTTCACCGTCATTGATCCGAAAGATGATTTCGTGACTCCGGCAGCGGAGCATCTGCCGAAACTCTTGGCTGCCGTTCAAAAGCCTGGCCGCATCGCCATCGGAAATACCGCTGAAAACCGCTCATGACGCCTTTCACTAAACAGACTGCCCAAACCAATGCGTCACCTTCCGGCGCCATGATCGCGACACCGCATTGGCTGGCGAGCAAAGCTGGCGCGAAAGTGCTCAAGCGCGGCGGTAATGCAATCGAGGCGCTTATTGCCGCCGGGGCCGCCTTGTCGGTCACCTATCCTCATTTCTGTGGTCTCGGCGGCGATGCTGTCTGGCTCGTGGCGGACGAGAAAGGCGATGCACGGACCTTCCTTGGCATCGGTCAAGCGGCGGCGGCCATACCGCGGGGGGACATTCCTTTGCGGGGGCCTGCCTCCACGCTCACGACAGCTTGCCTCGTGGACAGCTGGGAGAAAGCGCTTGCCTATTCCGCAGACAAATGGGCAGGCACCGAACAATTGCCGTCTCTTCTCGACGACGCCATCGCGCTCGCGAATGATGGCTTCGAAGTCAGCAAGTCGCAGGCCTTCTGGCACGAATTCCGAAGCGATGAACTGAACGACTGGTCCGGCTTCGCCGCTCTCTTCCGATCCGGCGGCATTCAGCAGCAGCCCGCCTTGGCGCAAACGCTCGAGGCCATAGCCCGTCACGGCGCGCGCGAATTCTACGAAGGGGCGCTCGCCCGCCGAATTGTAAGCGGGCTTGCCGAGGCCGGTTCTCCGCTCTCCGCCTCCGATCTTGCCGCGACGCGAACCGATGTTGTCGCTCCCCTCCAGCAGGCGTATCGCGACACGATACTTCTTGCTCCGCCGCCGCCGACCCAAGGCATCACCACCCTGGGCATCATGGGTGTGCTCGGCCATCTGCCGATGGCGGATTTGCGGCCCGACAGCCCAGCCTTTTATCATGCGCTGATCGAGGCGGTAAAACAGGCGTTCCTTGATCGGCATGCAATCGCCGACCCTCGCTTCGCTGCGGACGACTCGAAGCATCTTCTCGATCCGGATCGCCTTATAGCCAAGGCTGCCGCGATCGATCCGGCATGGGCTTTGCCCTGGCCGCAAGACTATCGGCACGGAGACACGGCGCTGCTTGCCGCCGTGGATGCCCATGGACGATGCGCGTCGTTGCTGCAAAGCCTCTATTTCGACTGGGGCAGCGGCGTGGTGATCGGCGATACCGGCCTACTCTGGCAAAACAGGGGCGCAGCCTTCAGCACCGATCTGGCGAACCCCAATTATATCCTGCCCGGAAAACGTCCCTTCTATACGCTCAATCCAGGTCTTGCGCTGAAGAACGGGCGCCCGCATCTGGTCTATGGTACGCAAGGCGCGGACGGCCAGCCACAGACGCTGTCACTGCTGCTCAGCCTGCTGATCGATCACGGCCTCGATCCCGCCGCAGCACTCGCGCGCCCGCGCTTTTTGCTCGGCCGCACATTCTCGGACAACCGCGACAGCCTGAAGATCGAGGAAAACATCGGCACCGAACTTGTCTCCGCGTTTGCCGCCATGGGACATGAGATCTCGACCATCGACGCCCTCAGTCCGCTTGGTGGCCAAGCCGGCGTGATCCGTATCGGAAAAGACGGAGGGATCGACGGAGCGCATGATCCGCGCAGCGACGGAGGCGCTATCCTGCTGTGAGCTCGGGCGATCAACAATTCGATCTCGTCATTCGCAATGTTCGTATCGAGGAAGGCGGCGATGTCGTAGACGTTGCCGTACGGGGCGACCGGATCGCAGCCGTCGAACCCCGCATTCGGTGCGACGCAATATCGGAGTTCGACGGTGAGGGAAGCTTCGCCTTCGGCGGATTTGTCGATACCCACATTCATCTTGACAAGGCCTGCATTCTCGACCGCTGCGCAATTTGCGAGGGCACACTTGCCGAGGCCGTGCGGGAAACCGCCAAAGCCAAGGCCGGCTTTGAACGGGCCGATGTTTATTCGCGTGCTGCACGCGTTGTCGAAAAGACCATTTCTCACGGCACGACACGAATGCGAGCCTTCGTCGAGATCGATCCTCGCGCCGGTTTCCGCTCCTTTGAAGCGGTCAAGCGTATCCGTGAGGACTATGCTTTCGCGATCGACATCGAAATCTGCGCCTTTGCCCAGGAGGGACTCACGAACGAGCCCAAAACATACGACTTGCTCGACGCAGCACTTTCAGATGGTGCGGATCTGGTGGGAGGATGCCCTTATACGGACCCTGCCCCGGACAGGCATGTGGACATGATTTTCGCACTGGCATCAAAGCACGATGTCGCGGCTGACTTTCATCTCGATTTCAGTCTCGATCCCGACAGTACCGATCTGCCAAAGGTGATCGAGACGACGCTCCGACATGGTTGGCAAGGTCGCGTATCGATCGGCCACGTCACAAATCTGTCAGCCATGCCGCCGGCGCAAGTTCTTGCCATCGCCGATAGTCTCGCGGAGGCGGGGATCGCGATATCGGTGCTGCCGGCAACCGACCTGTTCCTCATGGGCCGGGGCCACGACCGCCTGGTTCCGCGCGGCATGGCGCCGGCCCATCTGCTCGCAGGAAGAGGAGTTGTTGCTTCCATCGCGACCAACAATATTCTTAATCCCTTCACGCCCTACGGCGATGCTTCGCTCATTCGCATGGCCAATCTTTACGCCAATATCGCCCAGCTCTCGCGTGACGAGGATATGGCGCTGGTCTTCGACATGGTGAGCGAAACGGCGGCGGACCAACTCAACGGCAGCACGCGTCTGCAGGCGGGCGGCGAAGCGACGATCGTGCTCCTCGACAGCCCCGGCCCTAGTACGGCCGTGCGCGAAATTGCCCGCGTGATCGCCGGCTGGAAAAAAGGGCGCAAGAGCTTCGACAACGGCCGCCCTGTGATCCACAAAGCGATTTAGGACAGCAAGCCTGACATCGGCGTTGGCCGCATCATTAAGGCCGAAAGATCAGTCATACCGCTTCAGGAATTCCGAGACCGTCTTCAGGCAAAGACCCCTCTCTTCGACATGCGGCATATGACTCGAATTTTCAAAGAGCACCCACTCGCAACCCCTAACGCGATCGACATAGGGCTTGACCACCAGCGATGTCGCCTCGTCATATTTGCCCGAGATCAACAAGGTCGGGGCCTCGATGAGGGGAAGTCTGTCCTCGATCGTCCAATCCTTCATCGTACCGATGACGTGAAACTCGGTCGGGCCGTTCATGTTGCGGTAGACGGTATTGTCCTCATCCATAATGGCGAAGGTGCGGGCAACCTCTTCCGGCCAGGGTACGACGCGGCAGACATGGCGATCGTAGAAGACGCGGGAGGCGATGATGTATTCCGGATCGGCGATCGAGCCGGCCCGTTCATGCTTCAGCAGCGCATCTTGAACATCCTGCGGCAGCTCCTCGCGAAGACGGTTCGCTTCTGCGACCCAGGTATGCATGTTGGCCGGCGAATTGGCGATCACTAGCGCCTTCAGACCCATCGGTCGACGCACCGCATGTTCAGCGCCAAGCATCCCGCCCCAGGACTGTCCGAGAAAGGCGTAGCGATCCTGAATGCCGAGATGCCTTAATAACGTATCCAGCTCATCGAGAAACAACGCCGGCGTCCAGAAGTCGGGACCCTTCTCCGGCAGGCGCGTGGACTTGCCGTTGCCGAGTTGATCATAGTGGATGACGGCGCGGCCATCGATTTCGGCAATGCCTTTGAAGCTGTCGACATAGTCATGAGTGCAGCCAGGCCCGCCATGGGCGACGACGAGCGGCAGCCTGTCGGAATTGAGCGATCCAGTGACACGATACCATGTCCGGTATTCGCGAAAAGGCAGAAAGGCTTCCTGCGTCGGGATTGCGGCCACGTGTCTCTCCATCTCCAGGCTTCGATGGACCAGACCATAACGCGGCCGAAACGGGTACGGCAGCTATCAGAAGTTATAGGATGGCTGTGCGTCCAACAGCCGATAATGCGTGGCGCGGACGACCGCCTGCGTGCGGTTCTTGGCGCCGAGCTTCTTTGCCGCAGCATTCAAATGCATGACGACCGTCGGCACCGAGCGATCGATGATGCGGGAAATCTCCTTGGCGGAATAGCCCTCGGCGGAATAGCGCAGGCATTCCCTCTCGCGATCCGTTAGCCGGATCTTGCCGACGCTGAGAGCCGTGGTGTCAAAGAGCGAATAGGCCGTCTCATGGAAGACATGCGCAAGCAGGTTGAAATCGGCGATATAACGCAGGGCGTCGCGCTCGAACTCCCTGTTGGCACCGAAGCGAATTCCGGTAACCGTCGCGTAATCGCCGCGAGGCATGTGCACCGGCACGGTGACACCCGTCGACATGTCGCGCTCGCTCAGGTAGCGCGCGACGGGAACCGTGTCCTCGCTCATGAAGCGCTTGATCAACGTATCGGCGTCGGGATCATAATTCCAGAAGAACGGCGCCGAGGTTCGTAGCGCCACCTGCTGCACCGGGTCGATGCGGAAATAGCCGCGATCGAACCAATATTCATACATATCGTCGGAGATGTTCCTGAGCTTCAAAAGCGATGGGATCATGATCTTGCCATCGAGGTCGTAGGGAACCGGCGAATAATCATAGATCAAAGCCTCGAAGCCGATGGCCTTCATGCCCTCGAAGATATGGTCGATGCGGCCGTCCAGCGTCTGATGCGCCGTGAATTGGCGCCTGATGGTTCCGATTTGATCGAACATGCAGCGGTTCCCGTCTGTGCCTGCGACCTCCCAACCTATCACTTCTTATAGCTGGTGCCGAGCGCGGTTTAAGGTAAAAATTTAGCCATGCTCAAATATTGAGCAAGCAGAATCTTTCGCCGGAGTTTTCAATGTGGCGTGAAATTGAGCCGGAGGCGCGGCAAGTCGTCGAGGTCGATGGCCACAAGGTGGTCGCCTACAGCTTTGGCAGCGGCCCGGAGACGGTCTTCTGCCTGAACGGCGGCCCCGGTCTGCCCTGCGACTATCTACGCGAGGCTCATTCCTGCCTGATCGACAAGGGGTACAGGGTCGTCGCCTTCGACCAGCTCGGCACCGGCGCATCCGACCGTCCCACAGACAAGGGTTTATGGACCATCGGCCGCTATGTCGAGGAGACGGAGACCGTTCGCAAGGCGCTCGGCCTCGGCAAGGTTCATATGCTCGGTCACTCCTGGGGCGGCTGGCTGGCGATCGACTATGCGCTGACCTATCCCGAGAACCTCAAGACGCTGATCCTCGAAGATACCGTCGCCGACATGCCGCACCTGATTTCCGAGCTGGAGCGACTGCGCGCGGCACTCGGCCCGGAAACGGTAGCCATGATGCAGAAGCACGAGGCGCAGGACACCTATAACCACCCAGAATATCTCGCGGCCGTCACCATCCTCAACTATCGCCACGTCTGCCGCCTGCCGGAATGGCCGGCACCTGTCCGCCGTTCGCTCGACAATTGGAACATGGCGCCCTACGAGACGATGCAGGGGCCGAACGAATTTCTCTACATCGGCAATCTCAGGGACTGGAACCGCATTCCGGATCTTCCGCGGCTTGCCATGCCGGTGCTGATCACGGCGGGCGAACATGATGAATTGACGCCGGCCTGTGCACTCAGGATGAAGCTTGCCTTGAAGGATGCCGAACTCAAGGTCTTCGCCAATGCCAGCCACATGCCCTTCTACGAGAACCCGCAGGACTACTATCCGGCACTCCTCGATTTCCTGTCACGGCATAAGGCAAGCTGATGCAAGTTAAGGTGATCCAATCTCACCGACGACAAGGGGGCGATCGCCGCCATGCATCGCTATAGATTCGTACTGACGCGACCGCTGCAGTTCCTGCCTGTCCTCTCCGGCATCAGCGTCATCACCTTCGTTCTGGTCCGCCTCATTCCCGGCGATCCCGCGCGCAATATCCTCGGTACGCGCGCCACGCCGGCCGCCCTTGCTAGCATCCGCGCGCAATATGGCCTCGATCAGCCGATGTGGCTGCAATATCTCTATTTCATCAAAAACCTCGGCAATGGCGAGATGGGCAAATCGATCCTTTACAAGATCGATGTGCTGCCGCTGATTTTGACCCGGATCGAGCCGACGATCGCGCTGGTCGTCTTAAGCGTCATCCTGTCGATCCTGATTGCCGTGCCTATGGCGGCGATTGCCGCACGCAATGTCGGTCGCGCACCGGATCATATCGTGCGCGTCGTCTCGACCTTCGGCATCGGCTTTCCGCCCTTTTGGTTGGGCCTGATGATGATCATCCTGTTCAGCGTCCAACTTGGCATCCTGCCGGTCTCGGGCTACGGCTCGGCGATCGGCGAGAAGATCGCTCATCTTATCCTGCCGGCTCTGACCGTTGCGCTATCGCTTTCGACGGTGCTGACCCGCAGCCTGCGGGCGGCGATGATCGAATCCTTGAAATCGGATGTGGCGACGGCTGCCCGTGCCCGCGGCATGCCGGAGGGCATCGTCTTCTGGCGGCATGTCGTGCCAAACTCGCTGGTGCCAACAATCAACCTGCTCGCTGTCAACATCGGCTGGCTGATCGGCGGCACGGTCGTCGTCGAAAGCGTCTTTGCCCTGCCCGGCATGGGGCAACTGCTGGTGCGCGCCATCTTCTCGCGCGACTATATGGTCGTTCAGGGCGTGGCGATGGTCTTTGCCTGCGCCACGGTGCTGGTCAACTTCCTCGCCGATATCGTTACGGTCGCCGTCGATCCGCGGGTGAAGCTATGAGCATCGACACGACAGCGACCGCCTCCCTCGGCTGGAACAGATTTTTGGGGAAGCACCTGACGCTGACGCTCGGCGGCGGCATACTTCTGTTCTTCCTCCTTCTGGCGATTTCAGCGCCAATGGTGGCGCCCTATGACCCGATCTTCCAGAATGCCGACATGCGCCTGCAGGCGCCGTCGTTCCTGCATCCGTTCGGTACCGACAATTTCGGGCGCGACATTCTTTCCCGCGTTATCTGGGGTGCGCGCATCGATCTGCAGATCGCCGTCATCGGCGTGCTCTTCCCGTTTCTGATCGGCACCACGGTCGGCACCATCGCCGGCTTTTTCGGGGGGATTGTCGATGCGCTTTTCATGCGCATCGTCGATATCATTCTCGCCTTCCCCTTCCTGGTGCTGATGCTGTCGATCATCGCCATTCTGGGACCGGGGTTAAGCAGCTTCTATATCGCCATGGCCCTGGTCGGCTGGGTCTCCTACGCCCGCCTCATCCGTGCGCAGATGCTGGTGCTGAAGGGCAGCGACTATGCCGTTGCTGCCGTCAGCCTCGGCTTCAGCCGTCCTCGGATCATGTTCCGCCATCTGCTGCCGAATGCCATTGCCGGCTCCATCGTCTTTTCCATGTCGGACGCCGTTCTCGTGCTGCTGAGCGGTGCGGCCGTCAGCTATCTCGGCCTCGGCGTTCAGCCGCCGCTTGCCGAATGGGGCGTCATGGTGGCGGAAGGCCAGAGCTTCATCACCACGGCCTGTTGGATCACGCTGTTTCCGGGCCTGTCCATCGTCTGCTTCGCCTTCGGCTTCAGCATGCTGGGAGATGCACTAGGCGAGCTGCTGGGAGTGCATGAATGAGCCACTCCCTGCTCTCCGTTCGAGACCTCGTGGTCAAGGCAAGACTCGATGGTGGCACCCGCACGTTGATCGACGGCGTTTCGCTCGATCTC
This sequence comes from Rhizobium sp., assembly GCA_039593415.1. GTDB lineage: Bacteria > Pseudomonadota > Alphaproteobacteria > Rhizobiales > Rhizobiaceae > Rhizobium. The sequence goes on from JBCNPI010000012.1 coordinate 47,603, forward strand.
GGCAAGGGCGAGATTCTCGGTCTTGTCGGCGAGAGCGGCTCGGGCAAGAGCCTCTTGTGCCGTTCGCTCGTGCGGCTGCTGCCGTCGTCACTTCTGAACATCGAAAGCGGCTCCATTCGCCTCGAAGGGCGGGCGCTCACGGAAATCAGCGATGTCGAAATGCTTGACGTGCGTGGCGGCGAGATCGGCATGATCTTCCAGAATCCGACAAGCCATCTCGACCCGGTTATGCGCATCGGCGACCAGATCGCGGAAGGCATCCGCTATCATCAGGGGCTCAAAACGCGCGAGGCGCGCGCAGCCGCAACCGAGATCCTTGAGCAGGTCGGCTTTCCTGATCCCAAAAGGCAGTATGACAGCTATCCGCACGAGTTTTCCGGCGGGATGCGGCAGCGTGCCATGATCGGCGTCGCGCTCTCCTGCAATCCGAAGATCCTCATCGCCGATGAGCCGACGACGGCGCTCGACGTCACCATCCAGGCGCAGATCCTGCGGTTGCTGATCGACATTCGCGACAAGCGCGGGCTCTCGATCGTCCTCATAACCCATGATCTCGGCATCGTCGCTCAGACCTGCGACAGGATCGCCGTCATGCGCAGCGGCCGGCTGCTTGAACAGGGTCCCAAAAGGGCGATCCTCAGCCGGCCTGCAAATCCCTATACGGTCGATCTGATCAACAGCCACCCTTCGCTGCCCGACGAAGCGACGATGACGCAGCCGGAACCCACAAGGCCGGAGAGGTCAGCCAAGCCGCTTCTCGAAATCGATGACCTGCGTGTCGACTTCAGACTCGGCGGTGGCTTCTTCAAGGGCAGTGGCGCAAAGACGGTCAGCGCCGTTTCCGGCGTCAGCCTGCAGGTCATGCCGGGTGAAACCATCGGGATCGTTGGCGAATCCGGCAGCGGCAAGAGCACGCTTGCCCGCGCCGTTCTCGGTCTTACCCCGATCTCCTCCGGTCACGTCGCTTTCGACGGTATCGACCTCACTCAGCAGAAAAGTGCCGACCTTGCAAGGCTCCGGCGCGAAACCGCCATGGTATTTCAGGACCCGTTCAACGCGCTCAATCCGCGGCTGACGATCGGCCAGACGCTTGCCGAGGTGCTGAAAGTCCAGGGCAAGGTCGCAAAGGCCGAGATCCCCGCACGCATAGGCGAGTTGCTCGATCTCGTTGGGCTGGAACGCGAATTCGCTGATCGCAAGCCGCGCAGCATGAGCGGCGGCCAATGCCAGCGCGCCGGCATTGCAAGAGCACTTGCAGTCGATCCGAAGCTGATCATCGCCGACGAATGCGTGGCGGCACTCGATGTCACCATCCAGGCGCAGATCATCGATCTCTTCCGGGAACTGACGCGTAGAATGAACCTGACCTTGATCTTCATTGCCCACGACCTCGCCATCGTGCGCAATCTCTGTGAGCGGACCGTCGTGATGTACCGCGGCGAGATCGTCGAGGAAGGCCGCTCGCAGGAAATCTTCTCTCGCCCGAAACATGCCTATACCGCAGCGCTCATCGCAGCCATTCCCGATATCGATCCGGACAGGCCCTTGCATAGCGAGAGCGACGCGGCACCAGCCGGGCAGACCCAATCAGCCAAACGCATGCGATAACAACGAAGGGAACGAATTCATGATCAACAAGTGGAAGACAATCGGGCTTGCCGCCATTCTCGCCGGCCTGACGCTGAGCGCGAGCTATGCAGAAGCCGCCGGCGTACTGACCATCGGCCGCCGCGAGGATTCGACGACGTTCGATCCGATCAAGACGGCGCAGAATATCGACAACTGGGTGTTCTCCAACGTTTACGACGTGCTGGTGCGCGTCGAC